>JAPVWO010000331.1 GCA_027493375.1 Candidatus Multivorans thiocomprendens
AGGTTCCGGAAGTCGCGGATCGGCGCCTCGACGCCCCGGTGCAGAACGCGGAAGTCGGCCGCGTCCAGATCCGTTCCCGGCCCCGCCTGCCGGCCTCTGACGGAGACCAGCAGATCGACGAGGCGCACCTCGATCTCTTCCGGTGCTCCTGATCCGAGGAAGACGATGTCTTCGACCGTTTCGCCCGTGCGGAGCGCGGCGGCCGCCCGAACGAAGCTCAGGGGCAGGCGCAGTCCGGCCGGAACCCGGCATCGGAAGGGCGGCGACGTGATGGTCTGGAGGAGTGCGGCGTCCAGATGGCAGTCGACGCGGTCGAGTTCTCGGCCGGACGGAACGTCGACGCGCACGGACAGGTCGAGCGCCTCCTCGACGAAGGCCGGATCCGGGCGCTCGAGCGCGATGGAGAACGGGTGTTCTTCCCGCTCGATCTCCAGCGCGTGACGTGCCAGGAGCGCTCCCGCGGCGTCCTGTCCCCGGACCTCGATCCAGTGGCGGCGGCCTGGCAGGTCGAGGTCCCGCACGAAGGGAGGGGCAGAGGCGGTCGCGACCGTCTCGCCGTCGCGCAGGAAGACGACCCGAGCGACGGCCGGGCTCGCGACGACGCGGGCGGTGAAGGTCGAACCCAGGACGCGGCCCTCGGGCGCCAGCAACTCGACGCTCGGCAACTGGTTGAGCACGATCGTCTCGCGACGGCTCAAAAGGCCGAGGCCCGGGATGTCGGACGGCTCGTCGAGCGCGGGCACGTCGAGCGTGCGGCTCATCCGGAGCAGCCCGCGTCCCAGGCGATCCTCGGCGCGGATCTCGAGTCGGCAGTCGCCGGCCGGCAGCCGCCGGTAGAAGTCGAGGGCGATGTCCGCGCTTCCGCCGCTCACGTGGTGGGTGACGACGAAGGCGTCGGCCAGCCGGTCGCGCAGGAAGACGTCGCCGGTGATCGTTACGCGATCGAGGAGCTGACCGGCGCCGATGGCGGCGAGGTGGTCGGGAGGCAGGCGCAGCCGGCCGCGCATCGCCGTGCGCCGGTTCTCGGTGCCGAGAGGTTCGAAGTCGAGTACTGTGCCCGGCAGGGCCATGACGTCCACGTCGAGCACTGCTTCGACGCGAAGGAAACGGTCCACCCAGCCGGCTTCGGACGTGGCATCGCCCCAGCCCAGCCGCTCGATGAACTCCGTCCAACTCACGGCGCGGCGGAGCCGCCGCTCCAGGCGGCGTCGCTCGGTCGGGGTCAGGCAGCGGCGCCGTTCCGCCTGGTCCAGCACCCGGAGCGCGCCGGCCGGCGGTGTCTCGGCGTCGTCGTTCGGGCTTTCCGGCCGTTCCCGATCGAAGGTCAGGTCAACGCCCGAGGCTGGCGACCACAGCCGCATGGACCGCGGGTCGAAGTTCACCTGCTGCACGAACGCCAGGACGATTTCGTCTTCACCTGGCGGCGGCGGACGACCGAGCTGGTGTTCGAGCCGCCAGCCGTCGTAGATCCAGATCTCGATCCGCCGGAGTTCAGACTCGCAGGGTTCGATCGGCTGCCGGAACGCGGGCTTGCCGGCAAGGAGGACTGCGCGCTCCATCGCGGGAGACCGCTCCCGCAACTGGTCGCGGGCCTCGCGGTTCTCCTGCCAGCGCTCGAGCAGGCGTTCGGGCCGTGCCGCCCAGAAGCCGCGGAGGAAGCGTTCGCGCGCGCCCGGGCCCTCCAGCCGCTCGAAGGCCTGGCGCTCCGCCTCGGCAAGCAGCGGCTCCACTTCCGCGAGCCACAAATCGTAGAAGTCCGTCAGGCGTGCCTGCGGCCGGCGGCTGTTCTGGGCTTGGGCGGGTGCCGCGGCAGCGGCGAGCAGCGCCGCCGCGACGAAGAGCGCCGGTGCGACCGTGCCGACGCGGCCGCACCGGGGAAAGAGCTGCCTCGAGTGGATCGAGCCCCTACTCCGGCAGCAGCGCCTTGATCGCGTCGGAAGGCTCGAAGACGCTCGGGTCGACGTCGTCGAAGGTCACGGAGTCGATGGTCAGGATGAACTCCATGCCCATCGCGGGAATAGGACTCGTTGCCGTCCACGTCCACGAGGTCTACCTGAAAGGCGGCCTGACCGTTCCATTCGGCTTCGCCCACCGTCTTCCGCTCGGGGTAGTTCTCCTCGTACTGAAGCTCGGTATGGAGACCGAGCTGACGCTTGATTGCGCTGAGTTCGGCGCCTTTGAGCAGGCGCGTGCCCTGCATCGGATCCTCGGACCAGCCGATCTCGCCGTTGTAGACTTGCACGGACTCGCCGATACCGTGCATGTTCATGTGCAGCATGCCCTGATCGGGCGCGACCTGGTAGAGGGTCATGTCTGCCGACATGCCCACGGCGGGCGCCTCAAACGCGCCTTTCGCCGTCGCCGAAGAATGGGCGCGGATGGCGTCCTCTCCGCCGATCGCCTCGATGTGGCGGTCAATGATCTCGTCGGCCTCCGGCAGTTCGCTGTCGTCGGCGAGAAGCGGTGCGGCGGCCAACGCGCCGCCAAGAATCAGGGCGCAGCAAACGAAGGAGAGCGCCGCGCGGCGGCGAGGAAGGTGGAGGTACATGGATGGTCTCCGTTGAGTGGTTTGTGTGGTGTCGTACCTGACTACGCAGGACAGGTGATTCGGGTTGCGGGTGTCGGTCCTAGCTGGCCCACTTCCGGGCCGCGGCCAGTGCCTCTTCGGACGGCGGCAGGGTGGGCTTCAGGCGCGCGGTGACGTTGAACGGCTCCGTGTCGATCTCGTCGAGCCTCTGCTCGCCGGCGAGAACCGCCCGCTTCCATTCCTGCTGCCGGTCTTCGCGCTCCTGGAACTCGGGCATCACCTCGCGGGCGAACAGCTCCAGGCTGCTCATGATGTCCTCGTGCGTGTTCTTGCCGGCCTGGTTGAGCAGGATGACCTGGTCGACGTGGGCCCGTTCGAGTTCCCGCAGGCGCTCGCGGATCGTCTCCGGCGAGCCGATCAGCTCGCTGTCGGAGCGGCGCCGGCCCTCGGGTGTCTGCTTCCACTCCTGGTAGCGCTCCCAGAAGTTGTTCGACTTGGGCTCGAACGGCCCCTCCTTGTTGTAGAGCTGAAGAGCGAACTGGAAGAAGGTCCAGCCGTCGGCCTTCCGCTGCGCCTCCTCGTCGGTCGGCGCGCACATGAAGCCGCTGACCGTCGCGAGATTCGGGTTCGTCCGGTAGTCGCAGAGCTTGCGCTGATCCCGGGTGAACGTGTTGTAGTACGCGTTGACCCAGGCCCGGGCGGAGTCGAGGTCGGCGAACTTGAAGCACAGCGCGCCCATGCCGCGGTGGGCGGCGTAGCGGATCGTGTCGAGCTGCGAACAGGCGACCCAGAGCGGCGGGTGAGGCCGCTGCAGCGGCTTCGGGATCACGTTGCGGAGCGGGAAGTCGAAGTAGTGGCCGTGGTACTCCCAGCCCTCGTTCCAGAACATCGGCAGGCAGGCCTGAACCGCCTCCTCCCAGACGATCCGCTTGTCGCGGAAACTGCGGCCGAAGGGGTGGAGCTCGGTGACGCTGGAGCCTTCGCCAAGCCCGAGTTCGACCCGTCCGTTCGAGACCAGGTCGAGCGTCGAGACCCGCTCGGCGACCCGGGCCGGGTGATTCGTCGTCAACTGGACGATGCCGTGGCCGAGGCGGATGTTCTTCGTCCGTTGCGACGCCGCCGCCAGGAACACTTCGGGCGCCGAGCTGTGGGAGTACTCCTCCAGGAAGTGGTGCTCCACTTCCCAGGCGTAGTCGTACCCGAGCCGGTCGGCGAGCTCGATCTGTTCCAGCGAGTTCTGAAGCAACCGATGCTCCGACTCCGGTCCCCACGGCTTCGGTAGCTGATGCTCGTAGAAGATGCCGAATCTCATAGGCCGCCGACAGTACCACTGGGGGTGCTACCCGCCGGTCCGGATTCCGGGGGAGAGGGTCCCAGCGGCCGCTCGCGCTCTCTTGGTGAATGAGAAGGCGGCGCTCGCTTCGGTCGGCTGCGTTCCGGCTCGTCGCCAGTTCATGGGAGGTCGTCGAACGTCACTTGCCTCCAGCCCGCTGGGACCCTCTCCCCCGGAACCCGGACCGGCTGGACGCTTTCAGTGCATCGTTCCGTCGCGATGAGTGCCGGTGCGCCGGCCTTGGCCGGCGGCTGCTAGGGTCGCGCGGCGGAGGTAGCAGGCAATGGCAGCGATGACAGCGGACGAGATCCTGGCGGCGTGTGGAGAACTGACTGGCTGGGAGGCAGACGTGGAAGCGCCTTCCATCGCGCGGGAGTACCAGCTCCCGACCTTTCCGGCGGCGGTGCGTTTCGTCGACTTCGTGGCCGAGCTGGCGGAAGCCGCGGACCATCACCCGGATATCGACATCCGTTACAACCGGGTTCGCCTGACTCTCAGCACCCATTCCGCTGGCGGCGTGACCGAGAAGGACTTCGCGCTCGCCCGTGCGATCGACCATTGCTGATTCGCTAGCGCGGCTGCCCATGACTCAGCCCTTGCAAGCGGCGACGCCGCGGCCTGCTCCGGAGGCGCCCTACTACCTGCCGGTCGGCAACGAGGTGGAGCTGTTCCTGGCCGCCTACCGGGCGCGCATGCCGGTCTTGCTCAAGGGACCCACGGGTTGCGGCAAGACGCGGTTCCTCGAGCACATGACACACCGCCTCTACCGGGGAAGTGAGGCCGGGACGCGTGCCGGCATCGAGACATCCCTCGTCACCGTGGCGTGCCACGAGGATCTGACCGCGACCGACCTGGTCGGCCGCTACCTGCTGGAAGGCGACGACACGGTGTGGATGGACGGTCCGTTGACCCGCGCCGTGCGGGACGGGTCGATCTGCTACCTGGACGAGATCGTCGAGGCGCGCAAGGACACGACGGTGTTGATCCACGCGCTGACCGACCACCGCCGCATCCTGCCGATCGAGAAGCGCCGCGGCTTCGACGAGGGCGTCAGTACGCGGCTGCTGATCTACACGGCGCAGTTGATCGACGGCGGTGTCGGCGTACGCGAGGCCTGTACTGCCGCGATCTGCCGGGCGATCACCGACGACGACGAGGTCCAGCGCGCGGTGACCGAGGTCGCAACGACGCTGCTGCCTTGACCGCGGTCGAACTCGACGACGTCGCCCGCGTTCTCGAGATCTACGTCGAGGCAATGCTGGCGCGCCCGGCCGACGTCCGGCCGCTGGCCGACCTTCAAACCGGCGACAGATCGCACGCCGGCCATCTCGACCTGGAAGGCGCGGCGGCGGCGGGCCGGCCGACGACCGACGGCGCTGCCTTCTACCTGCCGGAGCGGATCGACCGGTTGCCGGACAGCTACGGCAACTTCATGGTCTACCGGATGGCCGTGCTGCACCAGTTGGGTGGTGTGCTCTTCGGCACCTATCGGCGGGGTCCGATCCGGTTCGCCGATTTCTTCTCCGGGTTCGATGAGCCGGGCCTTGCCCGGGCGCTCTTTGCGCGGCTCGAGGGTGCGCGCATCGATGCCGCTCTCGCGCGCGTCTTTCGGGGCGTGGGCCGCGATCTGCTGCGCCTGATCGACGATGCACTCGAGTCGTCGCCGAGTCCACCGTCGAGGCCGACGGCGCGGCGGCAGCCCCGGGAAGCGGCCCTGTTCGACCTCGCGCGGGCGCTGCTCGTCGAACAGCGCTCCCGGCTGGAGGCGGATCCAGCAGACGAGGATTCGGCGAGCCGGATGTCGGTGCGCCGGCCTGGCATCCGACCGCCCGAAGGCGGGCGCTCGGACTGTGACGCGGCTGGCGCGAGGACGCGCCAGCCGGGTGCTGGCCGGCCTTCCGGGAACGCGGACAGTAGCTCGCGATTCGACGAAGCGGCGATGTTGCTCAACCCCGGCGCCACGATCGATCACACCCTGCGCGCCGTACGGGCGCTCTATCCCGAACTCGCCGCCCTGCGCTCGGTTCCGGCCTCTTCCGAGCCCGCCCCGGTCGCCGGCGATGGTCGACCGCACGTCCACGGCGCGGATGCGGCCCCCGAAGCCGAAGCCCAATCCCTCGACGTGCCGGCGCCCGCACACCACGGCGACCCCGCACCGGAGCGAGTCGAGCTGCGCCGCGAGTGGCAGGACCTCGCATCCGCAGTCGAAGTGCGGGACGACGTGGAACCGGGCCCGATCGCCGCCGGCCTGATGGAGCAGTTGCAGGTCGACGAGTTGGGCGTACTCAGCCTGCAGGACGGCGATCTCGCGGGCACCGCCGGCCTGCCGCTGACCGACCTCGAAGTCACGGGGGCGATCGAGGCCGAAGGGGGCGATGACGATGCCGAGTTGATCGAACTCGATCCCGAAGAACTGGCGGCCCGCCTGGAGGAACTCTCGAAACGGCTCGAGCTTGAGCTGGCGGAGGCCGGGCTCGATCGGGAACAGGTCTACTACTACGACGAGTGGGACCATGAGCTGGCCGGCTACCGCCGGCGCTGGTGCCACTTGCGCGAGAAGGCGATCGAACCTCCCGGAACGGCCGCGAACGGCGGTGCGACTCCACCGGACAGGTTCGTCGACGAGACGAGGCGCCTCCACGCCGACCTGCTGCGGCGCGTCAGGAGGCAGTTCGAACTGCTCAAGCCGGAGGAGTTCCGGCGCATGCGGCGCCTGATCGAGGGCGAGGAGCTCGATCTCGACAGGGTGGTCGAAACTCATGTCGACCGCCGTGCCGGCCGGCCGCCGGACGGCGCGGTCTACATGAGCCGCCGGCGCCAGCACCGGGATGTGGCGGCTGCCTTCCTGCTCGATATGAGCGCCTCGACCGACGCGGAGGCGCCGGTGGAAGAGCCTGAACCGGCGTCAGGCCGGGAGCCGGAGCCGGAGTACGTCGGCGTCTTCGACGACTTCGACTGGCCCGACAACCCGCAGCCGATTCCCCCGGGGCGCCGGGTGATCGACATCGAGAAGGAATCCCTGGTCCTGATGGCCGACGCGCTCGAGACCCTTGGCGACGACTACGCGATCTACGGCTTCTCCGGCTTCGGCCGCAAGGAGGTCGAGTTCTTCGTCGCCAAGGAGTTCGACCACGACCTCGACTGGAAGGCCGAGGACCGGATCGCGGCGATGGAGCCGAAGCGCAGCACCCGGATGGGACCCGCTATCCGCCACGCCGCCGCCAAGCTCGCCGAGCGCGAAGCGAAGGTCAAGGTCCTGCTCATCCTCTCCGACGGCTACCCCCAGGACTTCGACTACGGCAGCGACCGGGCATCCCGCGTCTACGGCATCCGCGACACGATGGTCGCGCTCCGCGAGACCGAACGCCAGGGCATCTCCACCTTCTGCATCACCGTCGACCCCGCCGGCCACGACTACCTGCGCGAGATGTGTCCCGAACGCCGCTACCTCGTCATCGACGAGATCGCCGCCCTGCCGAGCCAGTTGCCGAAGGTGTACCGCGGGCTGACGAGCTGACGGGGAGTGTGCAGTACACAGGTTGTTACGATCACTTGGTCGCCGGCTGTGCCCGATGTGGCGCGGTGCCGTCCGTGTAAGTGAGAGTGCGGATTGGCGTGGAGGCTTGGCTGATGGCACAGGCTGCACCAAAGACCACAAGCACCGGCGGCACCCGTCCGGACCGGAACGTCGGTTGGCCGGTCGAGGAGATCACCGTCTTCTGCAGGCGCTGGCAGATCACTCGGCTTGGCCTCTTCGGCTCCGTCCTCAGGGAGGACTTCGGTCCAGACAGCGATGTGGACATCCTCGCCCGATTCCATCCGGCAGCGAGGCACACTCTGCTCGATCTGGAGCGGATGGAGGATGAACTGGAGTCCATCCTCGGCCGCGACGTGGACCTCTTGAGTTGGCGCGGGGTCGAGCGCAGTCGGAACCGCTATCGGCGAAAGGCGATTCTCGGCTCAGTGGAAGTCGTGTATGACGCGTGACCTTGCCACTGTTGCAGACATCGTCGAGTCAGCGAACGCGATCCTGTAGTACGTGGACGGCGTTACAGAGCAGGAGTTTCTGGAGGATGTCCGGTTGCAGGACGCCGTCATTCGGCGCATCGAGGTGATCGGGGAGGCTGCCGGCAGGCTCTCGGCTGCTTTCCGAGAGGAGCGGGCGGGAATCCCCTGGCGGGAGATCCGAGGAATGCGCAACAGGATGATCCACGTCTACGACGACATCGATATGGACCTGGTGTGGCGGACTATCCAGACCGACATTCCTGGTCTTCTCGCTGAGTTGGCGCCGTTGGTTGCCGCGGACAGTGCTAGCGGCTGAGGTTGGCTGCCTCCCCGTGAACGCCAGAGGCCGACAGGATTTCGTGGAGCAGCTCGCGAAGGAGAATCGGGCGTTCTATGAGACTGCGGACGGGCGCGGAGTACTGCGGGCCATGGAACTGCCGTTCGAGCACCGCTGGATCTACCTCTTTGAACTGATCCAGAACGCGGTAGACGCCCGCGCGCGATCGATCGCCATTTCCGTCGGCGAGGACGACGATTCGTTGACCTTCGAGCACGACGGAGATGATCCGATTGACGAGAGCGATGTGCGCGGTATCTCGAAGGTCTTTCGATCGACGAAGGGCGCCTCGTCAGTCGGCTTCATGGGCATCGGCTTCAAGAGCGTCTTCGGCCGCTTCCAGGAAGCCAGGATCTCTGACTCACGTTGGACCTTCCGCTACGAGATGAAGAACGTAGTCGGGGAAGAGTATGGGGACGTTCAACCGGACCTGCTGGGAGCGGTGATTCCGATCTGGGACGACGGGATCGCAGCGCCGACCAGTGGTTTCATGACGCGATTCGAGTTACGCGGACTGGTGCATCCGCAGCATGACCTTCGATCCGATCTGACTGAGTTCTTGCCGGAGAGCGACCGCACGCCTCTTGCGATCCTTGCCGACGCAGGGCTTGAGTACCTGAGTGTGGACGGGAGGGTCTGGGAACTGGGTGTGGCTGATCGACGCGACGGCAACCGGGAAGCGGTTGCCCTCTCCGAGGGAGAGAACCTGCTTTGGCAGCTCTTTCCGGTGTCGTACCAGCCGTCAAGAGAGGCGATTGCCCGTTTTCTCGAGCACCGTCGGATTCAACCGAGTGAGGAGGAAAAGGACCGCGTGTACGCCGAGGCCGGCAGGGCGCGCCGAGTGCTTGGTATCCTGCCGCTGGACGACCATGGCGTGCCCGCGCCGCCAAAGCGCGGTCGGGTCTACGCCACCCTTCCGACTGACGTCGACCTGCCTTTCGGTCTGCACATCAATGCCGACTGGCTGTTGAACGTCTCCCGCACGGGCCTCAAGGAGGTCGACGACAACCCGTGGCAGGGCGACATCGTGCGACAAGTTGCCGACGTGGTGGCGAGGTTTCTCGTGTGGGTGGCTGCTACACAATCGGGGCCGGATGCAGCCGGGGCCGCCTTCGAGGCACTTGCAGCCCCGTCTCCGGATGCTGGCCGGTTGGAGTCCTTGTTTGCGGACGAGAGGTGGTTGAGCCGCTTGCACGACCGGCTTGAAGAAGCTGCGGTTGTTCCGGCGTGGTCCACGAATCGAGGTTCCTTGAGGTTTGTCATGCCTGCCGAAGCGGTGCATCCACCGGCGGCCTTGGCAAAGGCGCTTGAGGGCGAGGTGGACCTGGTTCCGACGAGCCTCCTTCGTGGGTCGGTTCTCGCCCGACCCGTGCTCGGGAGGGGCGGCAAAGAACTCCTGGAGAGAGCGGGGCTGCTAGAGGAGTTGGCGCCGCACGATCTCGAACGGACCTGGGCCGGAGGTCTTGAAGAGTGGTGGGAGTCCCTGGAGGGTGACGAGTCGGATCGTCGGGACACCCTGTTTCGCCTTTGGGGGGCGGTGGCCGAACTGTCGCCTCCGCCGGCGCCCCGGTCGATGTTCAGCACGCCTGGGAGGAGTTCCGGTGATTCTTGGAGGTCTGTGCGACTGCCTTGTGTGCGAACCGCTGCGGGCGACTGGTGTGCTGTAGCTGATGTGGCGTTCTTCAAGGAGGCGCCCCCGTCGGAACAAGAGCCCGGCGGCGTCGAGGTGAGGGACCTCATCCAGGACCATCTACCGGATGCTGGCGGCTGCATTTCTTATTCGTGGACTAGCAGTCTGTCGGACTTGGCGGGTTAGTGTTTCGTTGTCAGTGGAGGGAGATCGATGACGAAGTTCATAGCTGCTCATCGGGACCAGCCGTTTC
>JAPVWO010000332.1 GCA_027493375.1 Candidatus Multivorans thiocomprendens
GTGTCGTAACGCGGAGCGTCCAGCTTCCGCTACCGCCCAGATACGGGTACACCGTGACCGTGTGCGTGCCGGCGTCAAGCGTACCGCTCCACGAGTCGTCTCGCGTGCCGCCGCGATTCGTGCAGCGAGAGTTGTTGACGCGGCAGTCGATGTCCCGGTCCATCCCGGTCAGCGACACGTTCACTTGCGAACTGGACGTCAATCTGAACGTGTACGTCCGGGCGAGACTGTCGGTCTCCGTCGCCGCGACGAGCGTTCCTGACGAGGGAGAAGGCGGCGGCGGTGCCGGCAGCCGGCGGAGGCGGTGAAGGCGTCGGCGGCGGTGGCGCCGGAGGTGGTGGCGCCGGTGGTGGAGAGGGTGACGGCCCAGGTGGAGGAGGCGCCGGCGGTGAAGGTGCCGGCGGCGGAGGCGACGTTCGAGGCGGCGTGACGACCGTCGTGAACGTGACCGAAGCAGTCGCGCTCCGGCTATCCCTCACCGAGTAGGTGATCCTGTACGTCGTGTCGACCAGGACCGTCGGCAACGTTCCACGCGCGACGCGAGTCGACGAAGAGAAGGAGATTCCCGCGGGCAGCCCGGTCACGCTGTACGAGTACGGCGGCCTACCCCCTGTCGCCGCGGGAAACAGCGTGTTAACGACTCCGCGTGACGGCGCCCGGAAGTTCGGGATGTCCGGCAGCGACAACGGTATCGCCACGCACCGGGTATGCGCGACATTCGGTTGCGTTCCTTGCCGACAGTAGATGGCGTCGCGCCACACGACTTCGATGCCGAAGCTGAGGAATCTGCAGCGAGTGCCGACCATCTCCCATCCCGGAGCGCACATGAGAGTGCGTGAGCCACCTTGCGCCTCGGCCGGCGAGTTGACGCCGAAGAACAGCGCCGCCGCGCCGAGGGCCAGCAACGCGAGGAGCGGAACGACAGGGGCCGCGCCCCGCAGCCGTCCTTCGCGGGGCTGCCGACCGGTATCGCCTCCTCGTAACCGCTCCGTTCACGATCATCTCTGTATTGGATTACGCTTCCAGGGAGACGTCAAATCAAGGCGCTGTCCAGATGCTGTCCGGGTGGGCAGAGACGCCGCTGCCGAGAGGAGCAGCACAAGAGTGCCAAGAATGGGGCGCCAGCTTCCGTCTCACGGTCCTTCACACCCCGAAGTAGCGCGCGTCGGGGTGGTGGAACACGAGCGCCGAGACGGTGGCCTCCGGGTCCATCATGTCGCCCTCGGTGAGTTCGACGCCGATGTCGGCCGGCTCGAGCGCCGCGAAGAGCTGGCGCTGGCCGGCGAGGTCCGGGCAGGCAGGGTAGCCGAACGAGTAGCGCTTGCCGCGGTACTTCGCGGCCAGGCGTTCGCGCGTCGTCATCTCCGGCGGGTCGGGGAAGCCGAGGTCGGCGCGCAGCCGCTGGTGCAGGAGCTCGGCCGCGGCTTCGGCGGTCTCGAGAGCGAGCGCGGCGTACGCGTGGCTCTTCAGGTACTCGCCTCCGCGCTTGAACCGCTCCGCTGTCTCGCGGACACCGGCGCCCGCGGTCACCACGAAGAGGGCTACGTGGTCGCCGGCCGGCAGGACGTAGTCGGCCAGGCACAGCCCGTCCTCGCGCGGCTGGCGGGGCAGCAGCCACTCCGCCGCGACCTTCTCCGCAGCTCCGTCCGCCCCATCCAGCAGCGTCAGCTGGTTGCCTGCGGCAACGGCCGGGAAGAACCGCCAGGCGCCCCGCACCTCCATCGCGCCGCGGGCGAACTCCTTGAGCTCCTCCACCACCGCCTCGACCTTGAGGAGTTTCGGATCGCCGGCCCCGCGCAGACGCTCCACCGAACCCTTCAGACCCAGGTGCTTGGCGTAGAGCATCTGCAGGTTCAGGTGCGGCCACACGTCGTCGAGATCGAAGCGCGCGGCGTGGCGCTCGAGGTCGGGCGGCCGCGGCGGGTCGATGTCGCTTCGCACCGTCGAACTCCGCCGCCCGGTCGCGGCCGCGGCCCTCGCGCCTGAGCCGGCCCGCGCCGGCGCCCGGTCCCGCTCGCGGAGGGCCTCGATCCGCTCGAGGACGCCGCCCCGGCGCCCGTCGTCGCAGAGCCGCTCGATCAGGTCGAGCCCGCTCATCGCGTCGCCCGCGTAGGTGCAGACGCCTCCGTACTCCGGGGCGATCCGGTTGTGCGTGAACCGCCGCGTCAGCGCCGCGCCGCCCACCACCAGGTCCGTGTCGATGCCGGCGTCCCGCAGGTCGCCGGCGGTGGCGACCATCTGCTGGGCGCTCTTGACCAGGAGCCCCGAGAGGCCGATCACGTCCGGGCCGTTCTGGCGCGCCGCCTGGATCAACTGCTCGCTCGGCACCTTGATCCCCAGGTTGGTCACTTCGAAGCCGTTGTTAGTGAGGATGATGTCGACCAGGTTCTTGCCGATGTCGTGGACGTCGCCCTTGACCGTGGCGAGGATGACCCGGCCGCGGGTCATGCTCTCCATCCGCTCCATGTGCGGCTCCAGGTGGTCGACCGCCGCCTTCATCACTTCGGCGCTCTGCAGTACCTCGGCGACGATCAGCTCGTTGTCGTTGAACAGACGTCCGACCTCGGCCATGCCGGCCATCAGGGGACCGTTGATGATGTCGAGCGGATCGGGCCAGCGCGGGTCGGCGAGCGCGGCGTCCAGGTCCGGGCGCAGGCCTTCCTTGCTGCCCTCGACCACCGAGCGCGAGAGCCGCTCCGGCAGCGGCAGCAGATCCCGCGGCGCCTGCTCCTGCCAGCCCTTGCGCTCGCGGAACGCGGCGGTGAACGCCTCGACCGCGCGCTGCCCCGCCTCGACCTCGCCCGGCCTCAGATCGAGCAGCGCCTCCGCCAGCACCCGTTCAGCGACCGGGATCTCGGCGTAGCGGGCCAGGCCCTGGGTGTTGACGATCGCCGCGTCCAGACCCGCCTGGGTACAACGGTAGAGGAAGACCGAGTTCAGGATCTCACGGCCCGCGAGCGGCAGGCCGAAGCTGACGTTCGAGATGCCGAGGATGGTCCGGGTTCCGGGGAACGCCTCCCGCACGCCACGCACGCCCTCGATCGTCGCCTCGGCCGAGCCCAGGTAGGCCTGGTCGCCCGTGCCGCAGGGGAAGACGAGCGGATCCCACCAGATCTCCTGGGGCTCCAGGCCCCACTTCCCGGTCAGGAGCTCGTAGGACCGGGCGGCGACTTCGAGCTTCCGCTCCACGGATACCGCCATGCCGTGCTCGTCGATCAGGCCGACGATCACGGCGCAGCCGAACTCGTTCGCCAGCGGCACGACCCGCTCGAAGCGCTCCAGCCCGTCCTCCAGGTTGATCGAGTTCAGGATCGACCGTCCCTGGCACCAGGTCAGGGCGCGCTCCATCACTTCGTGATCCGTGCTGTCGATCATCAGCGGCGCCTTGACCCGGCGCACCAGCCGTTCCAGGAACCGCTCCATGTCGGCGATCTCGTCGCGCTCGGGATCCTGAAGGCAGACATCGACGACCTGGGCGCCGCTTTGCACCTGGGCCCGCCCGACCTCGGCCGCCGCCTCGTACTCGCCCTCGCGGATCAGCCGCTTGAACTTGCGGCTGCCGAGGACGTTGGTCCGTTCGCCGACGAGGAGCGGCCGGTTGTCCTCCGAGAGTTCGGCCACGTCGAGACCGGAAACCAGGCAGCGGCGATGATCCGCGGGCTGGCGCGGGGACCGCCCGCGCACGAGGGCGGCGAACGTCTCGATGTGTGCCGTCGTGGTGCCGCAGCAGCCGCCGACCAGGTTCACCCAGCCATGGTCCAGGAAGCGGGAGAAGACGGCCCGGAAGTCATCCGGCGTCTGGGTGTAGCAGCCGTCCTCGTCCGGCAGGCCGGCATTCGGCACGCAGCCGACCCGCGTGCGGCAGATCTCGGACAGCGCGCGCAGGTGATCGAACATCTGGTCGGGTCCAGTCGCGCAGTTGAGACCGACGTAGATCAGGTCGCGGCGGTCCCGGTGCAGGAGCGAGGCCATGAGCGCCTCGACCTCCTGGCCGCCGAGCATGGTGCCGGTCGTCTCGATCGTCACCGACACCGCGACCGGCAACCGGAAGCCCAGCTCCGCGAACGCCAGCTCGATGCCCAGGAGCCCCGCCTTGACGTTGCGCGTGTCCTGGCAGGTCTCGAGCAGCAGGTAGTCGGCGCCGCCCGCGGCGAGGCCCAGGGCCTGGACCCGGAAGTCGTCCCGCAACTGCTCGAAGGTGACGCCGCCGGTCACCGAGATCGCCTTCGTCGTCGGCCCCATCGAACCGCAGACGAAGCTCTCGGGGCCCGCTTCGGCGCAGGCCTGCCGGGCCAGCTCGGCAGCACGGCGGTTCAGTTCGAACGCCCGCTCCTCGAGGCCGTACTCGCCGAGCACCAGCGGCGTTCCCCCGAACGTGTTCGTCTCCACGATGTCCGCCCCGGCCCGGAGATAGCGACGGTGAACGTCGAGCACGACGTCGGGCCGGGTCGCCACCAGGATCTCGTTGCAGCCCTCGAGGTCCTCGCCGCCAAAGTCGTCGGGGCCGAGGTCGGCGGCCTGGAAGGCCGTCCCCGTGGCGCCGTCCAGCACGAGGATCCGCTGCTCGAGGGCGGCGACGAGTGCGCGCTCGCGTGTAACGCGGTCTTGCGGCAACGTGTTCATTTCGTTGGGCCCAACGGCTGGTCGTTCAGCCGGTTGGACACGCTAACGCAGAAGCCCCCTCTAGCCTCGCCGCTGCGCGGCTTGACCTCCATGCCGGCCGGAAGGCCGGCGCACCGACAATCCCTACCGCTTGAGTCGGGGCCGGAGCCTGGTGGCGAGCACGGCGCCGGCGGCGACGCCGAAGGCGTCGGCGACCAGGTCCATCCACTCTCCCGATCGATAGCCGAGCAGCATCTGCGCGACCTCGATGGCGCCGCCGTAGGCGACGGCGCCGGCCGCCGCCAGGAACACGCCGCGGGCCCGGCCCGCCCGGGCCGCCTGTCCGCACCAGACCCAGGCGAGCAGGGCGAACAGCACGCCGTGAGCGACCCAGTCCCAGGGAGCTTCCGCCGCCACCCGGGGCGCATCGCCCAGGAGCAGGGCCAGGAGGCGGACGATGCTCCGCTCCAGGGGCTCCGCGAACAGCGGCGCCGGCAGGAGCAGAAACAACGCGATCGCGCCGGCGACGCCGATCGAGAGCAGCCGCCAGGTGGGCGCCAGGCGCCGCCGGGGGGCGTCAGCGCGGTCCGACGAACCCCTCCTTCTCCAGGTGGAGGATGACCTGCTGGGCGGCCTCCTCGGCCGTGATGTCCGTCGTGTCGATGACCATGTCCGGATTCTCCGGCGCCTCGTACGGGTCCGAGATACCGGTGAAGGCGTCGATCAGTCCCGCCCGGGCCTTCGCATAGAGGCCCTTCACGTCGCGCTCCTCGCAGACGTCGAGCGGCGTCGCCACGTGAACCAGGATGAACCCGCCTCCGGCCTCGATCATCTCCCGCACATCCCGGCGCACGTTCTCGTAGGGCGCGATCGGGGCGCAGATGGCGATGCCGCCGTTCTTCGTGATCTCCGAAGCGACGAAGCCGATGCGGCGGATGTTGATGTCCCGGTGCTCCCTGGAGAACCCCAGTTCGGACGACAGGTTCGTCCGCACGATGTCGCCGTCGAGCAGGGTCACGGGCCGACCGCCGGCCTCCAGGAACTTGACCAGCAGTACGTTGGCGATCGTCGACTTGCCGGCGCCCGAAAGCCCGGTGAAGAAGACCGTGAAGCCCTGGCTGCTGCGCGCCGGGTGGCTGCGGCGCAGCTCCCGGGCCACCTCCGGGAACGTGAACCAATCCGGGATCGGAAGGCCCCGGCGCAGCCGGCGGCGGAGGTCGCTGCCCGAGATCGACAGCGTCCGCTCCCCCTCCCTCACGTCGTCGACCGGTTCGTACGAGTCCCGGTCCTCCACGTAGACCATCAACCGGAAGGGAACCATCTTCACGCCGAGTTCGGCCTCGTGCTCGACCATCAGCTCCTGGGCGTCGTAAGGACCGTAGAAGGGCTTGCCCTGCGAGTCCTGGCCCGGACCCGCGTGATCGCGGCCCACGATCAGGTGCGTGCAGCCGTAGTTCCTGCGGATCAGGGCGTGCCAGAGCGCCTCGCGCGGACCCGCCATCCGCATGGCGAGAGGCAGCAACGCCAGCTCGGCGGTGTGGCGCGGATAGTGGCTCAGGACCCTGCGGTAGCAGCGGACCCGCGTGTAGTGATCGAGGTCTCCCGGTTTCGTCATGCCGACGACCGGGTGGATCAGCAGGTTCGCCTCCAGGTCCCGGGCCGCCCGCAGGGTCAGCTCGAAGTGCGCCCGGTGCATCGGGTTGCGGGTCTGGAAGGCGATCGCCGTCTTCCAGCCGAGTTGCGCGAAGCGTCGCCGCAACTGCTGGGGCGTCTTGCGCAGTCCGGGGAAGTCGTAGTGCCGCGGCGGCTGGATCCCTTCGATCCTGCCGCCCACGGACACGGTGTTCGTCCGCTGGTAGAGATGGGCAACCCCGGGATGGGTCTGGTCGAGAGTCCCGTAGACGAGCTCCGCCTCCTTGCGCCGGTCGTGCTCCCAGACGTCGTCGACCGTGAGCACCGCCAGCGCCAGACCCTCGAGGTCGCGCAGGACCAGCTTCGATCCCGCTTCCAGCCCGCCGGCAGCCTCCGGCGTGACGTCGAGGGTGATCGGAATCGGCCACAGCGCCCCGGAAGGCAGGCGCATCGTCTCGCACACGCTGTCGAACGCGGCCCGATTCATGAACCCGTCGAGCGGCGCGAAGCCGCCGCACATCAGCAACTCCAGATCGCAGATCTGGCGCGGCGTCAGGGTCCAGGAGGACCACTCGCGCGATCCCTCCCGCAGCTCGTTCAGGCGTTCCGGTGCGGCGATCAGCGGCCGCGGCGCGCCGCCGCGCCGCGCCAGTTGCGGCTCGGTCATCATCTGCTCCGTCGACGTCGTCGTAGTGCGGCCCAGCAGCGCCGGCCGGGCGGGGACTCTAGCAGCCCGCTAAGGTTCCGTCCTTACCAGCCGAACGGATCGGCCCGGGGAGCAACCATGGTCTGGGAGCGAGAGATCGAGGAACTGAGGCGGCGCCGCGAGTTCGCCCGCCGGATGGGCGGCGAAGCCGGCATCGCGGAGCAGCACCGCCGCGGCAAGCTGACGATCCGGGAGCGTCTCGACCTGTTCACCGACGAGGGTTCGTTCCAGGAGATCGGCGAACTCGCCGGAGCGGCCAGCTACGACGGCAACGAGCTCAAGGACGTGCGGCCCTCGAACCGGGTCATCGGCCTCGCCCGCCTGGACGGCCGCCGCGCGGTCCTGAACGGCGGCGACTTCACCGTGCGCGGCGGCGCCTCCGACGCCTCGGTCGGCGACAAGGGCGGCCACGCCCAGAAGCTGGCGCTGGGCTGGCGTCTGCCCTACGTGCGCCTCCTCGACTCCACCGGCGGCAGCGTCAAGACCTTCGAGAAGATCGGACGCACCTACATCCCGACGAACCCCGCCACCCCCGGCATCGAGGACCTGCTCTGCAGGGTGCCGGTGGTCGCCGCCGTGCTCGGTTCGGTGGCCGGGCTGCCGGCGGTGGAAGCCTGCCTCGCCCACTTCAACGTGATGGTCAGGGGCACGAGCCAGGTGTTCCCGGGCGGTCCTCCCGTCGTCAAGGCCGCGCTCGGCATCGACATCACGAAGGAGGATCTCGGCGACGAGCGCACCCAGGTGTTCGGCAGCGGCGTCATCGACAACCTCGCCGACTCCGAGGAAGAGGCCTTCCTGATGCTCAAGCAGTTCCTGAGCTACCTGCCCGACAGCGTCTGGCAGATGCCGCCGCGCGGCGACGCCCACGACGACCCGGGGCGCCGCGAGCCGGCGCTCCTGTCCGCCATCCCGCGCGAGAAGAACAGGGCCTACGACCCGAGGAAGATCCTCGACGCGGTTCTCGACCGCGACTCCTTCTTCGAGATCACGCCGCACTACGGACGCTCCCGCATCGTCGGACTCGCCCGCGTCAACGGCTATCCGGTCGGCACGATGATCAACAACCCGAGCCATCTCGGCGGCTCGATGAACGTTGCCGCCGGCACCAAGGTGATCCGCTTCCTCCAGCTCTGCGACACGTTCCACCTGCCGATGGTCTACTTCGCCGACGAGCCCGGCTTCATGGTCGGCCCCGAGCAGCAGCGCCAGGGGATCGTCCGCGCCGGCGCCAAGATGCTCTGCGCGACGCTTCGCACCCGGGTGCCGTGGCTCACGATCGTCATCCGGCAGCTCTACGGCGTCGCCGGCCAGTGCCACGATCGCCCGAGCGGCATGTTCCGGCGCGTGGCGTGGCCGTCCGGCCACTGGGGGTCGATGCACATCTCCGGCGGCGTGACCGCCGCCTACCGACGCATCATCCGGGAGTCCGACGACCCCGCGGCCAAGCAGAAGGAGATCGAGGACCGCCTCGAGGCCCTGGCGTCGCCGTTCCGCACCGCCGAGGCGTTCAACATCGAGGAGATCATCGATCCCCGCGAGAGCCGGCCGATGGTCTGCGACTTCATCGACACCGCCCAGGCGGTTCTGGAGACGCAGCTCGGGCCGAGTCCGACGCCCTACATGCCGTAGCCAAGTCGGTCGCCGCTTCGCGGCGCGTTCTTCTGGCCGCCTCCGGCGGCAGCGGGTCAGAAGACCCGCGCACCAGTTCAGAGGTCCGGATGCCGCTGGTGCCAGTCCGTGGCCTGCTCGTAGGCGTGGGCGAGTCGGCAGAGCGTCGGTTCGCTCAAATCGCGGCCGACGAGCTGCAGGCTGTGGGGCGCGCCCGCGGCCGAGAAGCCGCACGGCAGGGAGATCGTCGGCGTGCCGGCGAAGTCGGCGGGCACGGTAAAGAGCTGGATGCTCCCGAGGGGCGGATCGAAGGTCCCGGCGAACGATTCCAGGGCCCCCGTGAACGCCCCCACCGTGTCGTAGCCCATCGCGTCCGTCATCGGCAGCGCGGCCACGTTGGACGGGCAGACCAGCGCGTCGACGGTCGACAGCATCGCCTCGAACCGCTCGCTGAAGGCCGCGCGCCGTTCGGTCGCCTCGGCGTGCGCCTCGTCGCTCACCTGGGAGCCGAAGGCCAGGAACTCGCCGAAGTACGGCCCGTAGTCCGCGGCGCGGCTGGGCCAGGTCGCGGCATGGGCCCGAACGGCCTCGTAGGAGCAGAGCGGCCACCAGTCGCCGAAGGGCGCCGCCGGCATCTCGACCTCCGTGACCTCGGCGCCCAGGCCGGCCAGCACCTGCAATGCCTCCTCCACGGCAGCGGCCACCGCCGGGTCGACGCCCTCCGATGCGTACCGGCGGTCGAAGCCGAGCCGCATGCCGGCGATGTCGCCGTCGAGCGTGGGCAGGATGGACGGCACCGCCGCGTCGAGCGCCGTCGGGTCGTTCGGGTCGGCGCCGGCGATCGCTTCGAGCATGATCGCGGCATCGGCGACGGTCCGCGTCATCGGCCCGACGTGGTCGAGCGACCCCGCCAGTTCGAGCACGCCATGGCGGCTGACCCGCCCCCAGGTCGGCTTGAGACCGACGATCCCGCACTGGGCCGACGGAAAGCGGATCGATCCGCCGGTGTCCGAGCCGAGCGAGCCGAAACAGAGGCCCGCCGCCGTCGCCACGCCCGAGCCACTCGAGGAGACGCCCGTCCACAGGCCTTCGTCCCAGGGGTTGACGGGGATGTCGAAGTCCGGGTGATAGGCGCCCATCGCGCCCTCCGTCAGGTTCAGCTTGCCGAGGATGATGGCGCCGGCAGCGGCCAGCCGCTCGACCACCGTGGCGTCGTAGTCAGGGACGAAGTCCGCCAGGACCGAGAGGGCGCCCATCGTGCGCACGCCCTTCGTGTAGCAGAGGTCCTTCACGGCGATGGGCACGCCGTGCAGCGGCCCCCGGTAGCGCCCGGCCTCGATTTCCGACTCGGCCGCACGCGCCGTCGCAAGCGCCTCGTCGGCCATCACGGTCGCGTAGCTCCTGAGCCGGCCGTCGACCGTGGCGGTCCGGTCGAGCATCGCCTCCGTCAGGGCGACCGGCGAGAGTTCGCGGGCCTCGATCAGGCGCGCGACGTCGCGCAGACTCATGTAGTGGATCGGCACGTCGACCATCGCAGCTCCTTCCGGCGGTGGTTCGGCTGACCCCTCGTCCGCGGCGCAGGAACCGAACAGCGGCACCGCCGCGCCGGTCCCGATCAGCCCGAGCGCCCTGCGGCGCGTCAACCGCATCCGACGGCTTCGAGATCCGCGTCGACCATCATCTCGACCAGTTGACGGAACGCGACCCGCGGACGCCAGCCAAGACGCTCCCGGGCCAGCCTCGCGTCGCCGCGCAGCGCGGGGACCTCGGCCTTGCGGAAGTGCCGGGGATCGACCGTGACAAGGACCCGGCCATCCTCCGCCACGCCCTCCTCCTCGACGCCCTCGCCACGCCAGGCAAGCGGCATCCCGGCGCGGGCGAAGGCGATCTCGCAGAACTCGCGGACGCTGTGGGTCTCGCCGGTGGCGATGACGTAGTCCTCGGGCGTCTCGGCCCGCAGCATCAGGCGCATGGCCTCCACGTAGTCGCCGGCGTAGCCCCAGTCGCGGCGCGAGTCCAGGTTGCCCAGCGCCACGCCTTCCTGCAGACCCGCCCGAATCCGGGCCGCCGCCAAGGTGATCTTCCGCGTGACGAAGCTCTCGCCCCGCCGCGGCGACTCGTGATTGAACAGGATCCCGTTCACGGCGAACAGGCCGTAGGCCTCGCGGTAGTTCCGGGTGATGTGGAAACCGTAGGCCTTTGCCGCCGCGTAGGGACTGCGCGGATAGAAGCGCGTCGTCTCGCGCTGCGGCGATTCCTCCACCAGGCCGTAGATCTCGGATGAGGACGCCTGGTAGAAGCGCGCCTCCGGCGCCTGCCGCCGGGCCGCCTCGAGCAGGTGCAGGACGCCCAGGCCGGTGACCTGGCTGGTGACCCCCGGCAACTCGAACGAGACCTGGACGTGGGACTGCGCGCCGAGGTTGTAGATCTCGTGGGGCCGCGCCTCGGCGACGGCGCGGTGAAGGGACGAGGCGTCCGTGAGATCGCCGGCGATCAGGCGGAGCCGCCGCCCCGTGCGGCCGCGGTCGTCCAGCAGGCGGTCGATCCGCCTGGTGCCGCCGGTCCGGGCGACCGGCCGCACGAGCCCCCAGACCTCCCAGCCCTCCTCGATCAACTGCTCTGCGAGATAGGAACCGTCCTGACCGGTCACGCCGGTGATGAGAGCCCGCCGCGCGGCGGTGTGCCCGCTCAAACCAGCTTCAGCAGGTGGCCCATCTTGTCCCGCTTGACCCGGAGGTACTCGCGGTTCGCCTCGGTCGGCTCGATCTCGATCGGCACCCGTTCGACGATCTCCAGGCCGTAGCCGGAGAGGGCGATGTACTTGGTCGGGTTGTTCGTCATCAGCCGCATCCGGCGAACGCCGATATCGCGAAGAATCTGCGCCCCGATGCCGTAGTTGCGGAGGTCGGCCTTGAACCCGAGCCTGTGGTTGGCCTCGACGGTGTCGTGCCCCTCGTCCTGCAGATCGTAGGCGCGCAGCTTGTTGAACAGGCCGATGCCCCGCCCCTCCTGCAGCAGGTAGAGCACGACGCCCTCTCCCTCCTCGGCGATCGTCTCGAGGGCACGGTGCAACTGGACGCCGCAATCGCAGCGCTCGGAGTGGAAGACGTCGCCCGTCAGGCACTGGCTGTGGACGCGCACCAGGATGTCCTTGTCCGGCTTCGGCTCGCCCAGCACCAGGGCAACGTGCTCCTCGCCGGTGAGCTCCGCGCGATAGGCGAAAGCCCGCATCGGACCGTAGAGCGTCGGCATGGTCGGAGAGGCGATGAGTTCCACCAGGCTCTCGTGCTTCAGCCGGTAACGGATCAGGTCCGACACCGTGATCATCGGCAACTCGTGCAGGCGGCTGTACTCGACGAGGTCCGGCACCCGCGCCATCGTCCCGTCGGCGTTCATGATCTCGCAGATCACGCCCGCCGGCGACAGCCCGGCCAGCGTCGCCAGGTCGACCGAAGCCTCCGTCTGCCCGGCGCGTTTCAGCACGCCGCCACGCTTGGCGCGAAGCGGGAAGACATGGCCCGGCCGCAGCAGGTCCCGCGGCTGCGTGGCGGGGTCGATCGCGGTGGCGATCGTCGCCGCCCGGTCGGCCGCCGAGATGCCGGTCGTGACCTTGCCGCGGGCCTCGATCGACACCGTGAATGCGGTCTCGAAGGGCGCCGTGTTGTCCCGGACCATCAGCGGCAGGTCGAGTTCGTCGCAGCGATCCTCGGTCATCGCCAGACAGATCAGCCCACGGCCGTGAGTGGCCATGAAGTTGATCGCCTCGGGAGTCACTTTCTCGGCCGCGATCGCCAGATCGCCCTCGTTCTCCCGATCCTCGTCGTCGACGACGATCACCTGTCCGCCGTCGCGGAAGATCTCGACCGCTTCCTCGATCGGCGTGAAGTGGGATGACTCCCGCGCGTTGTCTCGATCCTTCATGGCTGCGATCGTACCAGCGGAAGGCGCAGCCGTGGGGGTCACTCGCCCCAGCGGAGCTTGCTGCGCAGGGCGTCGTAGTGGGTCTGGCCGTCAACTCTCGCGAGCAGGGCTCTCGACGCGGAGGCAGTCACGACCACCCGGTCGCCGCCATGCAGCCGGGCCCCCTCCTGGCCGTCCAGCGTGAGGTAGACCTCCTCGTCCAGGCTGCCCAGCGTCATCGCGATCGTGCTCCGCTCCGGCACCACGATCGGCCGCATCGACAGTGTGTGGGGCGAAATCGGCGTCAGCAACGCGACCGGCAGCGTCGGGTAGAGGATCGGCCCGCCGGCGGACAGGCTGTACGCCGTCGATCCGGTCGGCGTCGAGACGATCAGGCCGTCCGCCCGGTAGCGGGCTACCGGCTCGCCGTCGATCTCCACCGCCAGATCGATCATCCGCGCCAGGGCGCTCTTGTGCACGACCGCGTCGTTGAGCGCGCGGTAACGCTCCATGCCGCCTGCCGCGTGCCGCAACTCGACGTCCAGGAGCAGTCTCTCCTCGACCTCGAACCGCCCCTCGAGGATGGCCCCCAGGTTCGCGTAGAGCCGGTCGAGACCGATCTCCGCCAGGTAGCCGAGGCTGCCGAGGTTGATCCCCACGATCGGCACGCCCGGCCGGCTGCGCGCGACCGAGAGCAGCGTGCCGTCGCCGCCGAGGACGACGATCAGCCCCAGATCCTCTGCCTCGACGTCGCCTGGCGTCACGCCGCGCTCGCGAAGCCAGCTCTCCACATCGGCGGCGGTGGCGGCCGCGCGCGCGCTGTCCGGCTTGGCGACGACCGCGACTTCCTGGATCCTGGTCACGACCTCATGTCCTGAAGTGGGCGAAGATCTCGCGGTTGCCTGCCGGTCCCCGAAGCTCGCAGTCTACCGAGGCTCTGAACTCGAGCCCCAGCGCGCCCAGTTCGGCGATCCGCCGGGCGGCTATGTCCCGCCGCAGCTCGTCGTCCCGCACGACGCCGCCCTTGCCGACCTGATCCCGGCCGACCTCGAACTGGGGCTTGATCAGGACCAGCAGGTCGGCCCCGGCGGCGAGGTGCGGAAGCAGCGCCGGCGCCACCTTGACGACCGAGATGAAGGAGACGTCGACGGTGGCGATGCCGCAGGTCTCGGGCAGGGCGTCAGACGGCAGATGACGGGCGTTGATCCGCTCCATCACGACCACCCGGGGATCGTTTCGCAGACCCGCGTCGAGCTGGCCGTAGCCCACGTCCACGGCGTAGACCCGTGCCGCTCCATGGGCCAGCAGGCAATCCGTGAAGCCCCCGGTCGAGGCGCCGACGTCGAGGCAGACGGCGGCCGTCGCGTCCACGTCGAACGCGGCCAGCGCCTGCTCGAGCTTGCGGCCGCCCCGTGACACGTAGGGTTCAGCGCGGCCTCGCACCTCGACAGCGGCGGCGCCCGGCACCGCCGTCCCCGGCTTGTCCCGGCGTTCCCCGTCGACCCGGACCCAGCCCGCCATCACGGCCCGCTTCGCCCGTTCCCGGCTGGCGAACAGCCCGCGGTCGACCAGCAGTTGATCGAGCCGCCGCTTCACGAGCCGCGGTGGACCAGGAACGCGACCAGGGCCCTGAACAGGTCGCCGCGGGAGGGCAGCCCCTCGATCAGCACCAGGCAGCGGTCCGCCGCCTGAAGCGCCTTCTTCCGGCTGACTTCCAGGCCGAACAGGCCCGGATACGTCAGCTTCCCGGCCTGCCGGTCCTTGCCGGGCGTCTTGCCGAGTTCCTCCGAACTGCCGACCTCGTCCAGGATGTCGTCGCCGATCTGAAACAGGAGGCCCAGTTCGGCGCCGATCCGCCCGAGCTGCTCGATCCCCTCGGTTCCCGCGCCCGCGTAGACGCCGCCGAGCCGCGTGCTCGCCTCGATCAGGGCTCCCGTCTTCAGACGGTGAATCCGCTCCAGCGAGGCGACGGCCCCCTGGCGTCCTTCCTCCGCGCGGCCGTCCAGGTCACCCTCGTGCCGGAGATCGAAGACCTGGCCGCCAATCATCCCCGCCGTGCCGACCGCGTCCGCGACCACCCGGACCGCCTCCAACCGCCGTTCGGGCGGCGCTGAGGCCGGTTCGCGGCCGAGGACCTCGTAGGCCCGGTTCAGCAGCGCGTCGCCGGCGAGCACCGCCATCGCCTCTCCCCGCGCGCGGTGAAGAGTCGGTCTCCCCCGCCGCAGGTCGTCGTCGTCCAGGGCCGGCAGATCGTCATGGATCAGGCTGAACGCGTGGACCATCTCAAGGGCCGCTCCGCCCACCAGCAGGTCCTCCCGGGCGCCTCCCCAGGCTTCGCCGGCGAGGACGACCAGGGCTGGCCGGACCCGCTTCCCGCCCGCGAACACGCTGTACCGCATCGCCTCGTGGAGTTCCGCCGGCTCGGTTCCCGCGTCCGGCAGCAGCCGTTCCAGCGTCTCGTCGACCTCCGGCCTGAGGGCGGACAGGAAGGAGGGAAAGTCGCTCACGCGCCGGGCGCCCGCCCGCCCTCTTCGGCTGCTTCCGGCAGCACCTCGGTCGCCTGCAGAGCCTCGTCCACCAGCATCACCGGGACGTCGCTCACGATCGGATAGACGAGACCGGAGTCCCGGCACCAGAGCCCCTCGGACACCTCGGGCTCCTCCTCGCCGAAGTGCTCCCGGTAGCGGGCGACGAGCCGCCCGCAGACGGCGGCCGGCAGCGGCACGAGTTGAAGCGCCCCCTTCGACCTGGGGCACACCAGAAGTTCGAGCAGTTCCGGATCCACGGCCACTTTGCGCGCTACCTCGACCAGCGAAGAAGGAGGGAGTTCATTCCCGGGTTGCGACGATAGTAGGACGAGTTGGACATGTGGAAGAAGCCGAAGCTCAGGCGCGAGCCGTCCCGCAACCGCCGTCCGACCGCGATCCCGGTGCGAAACTCGAACTCGCCGCCGATGTCCTTGCCGTCCCCCTTCTCGTAGAAACCCGCGGAGGTGCCGGTGTCGATGAACCAGAAACGTCCGAGGTTGATCCGCTGGTCGGTGCCCGCGTAGAGGAAGAACGACTCGTCGAGGGTCACGAAAGCGCCCACATGGGGACCCAGCCCCAGGCACCAGTCGGTGGCGAAGCGATGCTCGATGCCGACCTCGACGGTCTCGTGGCCCCTGCCGAAGTCGGTCACTCCGGTGCTGACTCTCAGACCGGCCTCGTCCGCGCGGCTGGGCCCGGCGTGCTCCCCCTCCGCGTTGCAGGCGAAGGCGCGCGGGGCCGCCAGGCTCCCCAGCAACCCCAACAACGCCAGCCAGGCAAACGGCAGACCAAGCGCTACGTTGCGCGGACCGGGGTAGCGCACGGCCGCGTAGCCTACCCTCCGCATACAATGCGCGCGTGGACGGAACGCCGGAAGACGGAGGGCGGCCGCCGATTTCGGCCCTGGTGACCACCTACAACGAGGAACGTCACATCGCCGACTGCCTCGCGTCCCTCGACTGGTGCGACGAAGTGCTGGTCGTCGACTCCTTCTCCACCGACCGCACTCCGGAGATCGTGCGCGGGTGCGAGCGCGCCCGCTTCGTCCAGCGCACCTACTACGGTTCCGCGTCGCAGAAGAACTGGGCGATGGACCAGACCCGGAACGAGTGGGTGCTGATTCTCGATGCCGACGAACGCTGCACACCCGAACTCCGGGCGGAGATCGAGGCGCTGTTCCAGGGTGGAGAACCGGACCAGGACGCCTACACCATCAAGCGGCGGGTGTTCTTCCTGGGCAAGGTGATCCGCTTCTCCGGCTGGCAGCACGACCGCGTCGTCCGCCTGCTGCGCCGCGACGCGGGCCGGTACCCGAACCGCCGCGTCCACGCGGACATGCTGACCCGGACGCCGGCGCCGGTGCTCCGGCGTCCCATGGACCACTTCATGGTCGACGACCTGCTCTCCTACTCCCGGAGGATCCAGCGCTACAGCTGGTGGGGAGCGGCCCAGCTCTGGCGCGACGGCCGCCGGTCCGGCCCCGCCGAGGTCCTGGGGCGCTCCCTGTGGCGCTTCCTGCGCACGTACGGCCTGCAGTTCGGCGTGCTCGACGGCATGCGCGGCCTCGTGTTCTGCCTGCTCCAGGCCTACGGCACCTACCTCAAATGGTCCTACGTCTGGTCCTGGCAGGTGAACGAGAAGCGCGGCATCGAGCCGCCGCTGCCCTCCTTCGACGACAGCAAGAGCACCTGGCGGGGCCTGACCGAACTCGAGCCCGGGACCGCCAAGTAGCGGGTCGCCGCCGCCGCGTCAGTCGACCGGGAGCAGCAGGGACTCGATCCTGGTGGCCCGGCCCGTCGCTTCGTCCGCGTCGACCAGGGCGGCCGCCAGACGGACATCCCGCTTTGCGACCTCGAAGCCGGCCGGCGTGTTCAGGAGAAAGCGCTTGAGCGCCCGGTCGGCGCGCACGCCGATCACCGAGTCGTAGGGACCGGTCATGCCGACGTCCGTCACCAGCGCCGTACCCCGCGGCAGGACGCGGGCGTCGGCGGTCGGCACGTGGGTGTGGGTGCCGAGCACCGCGGTCACCCTGCCGTCCAGGTGGTAGGCGAACGCCTGCTTCTCGCTCGTCGCTTCGGCGTGGAAGTCGACCAGGACGATCCGGATCGCCGGGTCCAGGCCGGCCAGGATGGAGTCGGCGGCGGCGAACGGCGAGGGCAACGGCTTCATGAAGGTCTGGCCCTCCAGGTTGACCACCGCGTACGGAGTGCCCACCGGCAGCTCGCCGACGAAGACCCCGCGACCGGGATTGCCCTCAGGGTAGTTCGCGGGCCGCAACAGGTTCGGGATCCGGTCGTAGAACGGCACGCCTTCCTTCTTCGCCCAGGCGTGATTTCCCGTCGTCATGCAGTCGATCGGCAAGGCCGAGAGTTCCTCGAGCACGCCCGGAGTCACGCCGCTGCCGCCGGCGGCGTTCTCGACATTGACCACCGCGGCGTCGACCCGGCGGCGGTCGATCAACTCCGTCAGCAGCCGCGACAGCGCTCGCCGTCCGGGCTTGCCGACCACGTCGCCGACGAAGAGGAAGCGTGCCATCCGGACTCCCTCAGCGCGCGTACTCGATCGACCGCGACTCACGGATCACGGTGACCTTGATCTGGCCCGGATACGTGAGCTCGCTCTCGATCTTGCGCGCCACGTCGCGGCTCAGCCACACGGCCTGCTCGTCGCTGAGCTCCTTGCAGTCGACGATGACCCGCACTTCCCGGCCGGCCTGGATCGCGTAGCTCTTCTGGACGCCCTTGAACTTCGATGCCAGGTCCTCCAGCTTCTTGAGGCGCTTCACGTAGTTCTCGAGGACCTCCCGCCGGGCGCCGGGACGGGCCGCGGAGACCGCGTCGGCGGCGGTCACGAGAACCGCCTCGACCGTCTCCGGGTCGTAGTCGCCGTGGTGACAGGCCATCGCGTGCACCACCTCCTCGCTCTCGCCGTAGCGACGCAGCAGGTCGATGCCGATCTCCAGGTGCGTGCCGTCCATTTCCCGGTCCACCGCCTTGCCGATGTCGTGGACCAGGCCGGCGCGCTTGGCGACATGGACGTCGGCTTTCAACTCGCCCGCCATCGTTCCCGCCAGAAACGCGACTTCCTTGCTGTGCTGCAGGACGTTCTGGCCGTAGGACGTGCGGAAGCGGAGCCGGCCCAGCA
>JAPVWO010000333.1 GCA_027493375.1 Candidatus Multivorans thiocomprendens
GGGTTCGACCTCGTGCTCGACAGCGCCGCCGAGTCCTACTTGCTGCTCGAGGAGATCCGCGAGGCCGGCGTGCCGGTCCTGCTCCACCCGACGATGAGCAGGGTCCGCAACGGCTCCTACGAGACCGCCGCCACCCTCGCCGACGCCGGCATCCCGTTCGCCATCCAGACCGGTTTCGAGGGCTACGTGCCCAAGACCCGCGTCCTGCTCTGGGAGGCCGCCATCGCCGCCGCCAACGGCCTCGGCATGGAACGGGCGCTGGAGGCGGTCACCCTGAGCCCGGCCCGCATCCTCGGCATCGACGACCGCGTCGGCTCGATCGAAGTCGGCAAGGACGCCGACCTCGCCCTCTTCGACGGCGACCCGTTCGAGTACACGAGCCACATCTGCGGCGTGATCATCGAGTCGGAGGTGATGTCGGCGGAGTGCCGGTAGGGCACTCGAGGAGGCACCATGACGCGTTGGACGGAAGCGAGAATCGGCGGCTATTCGCTGCTGTCCGGAACCGTGGCCGTGGCTGTCGGCTACGCGTTCTCACCAGGCCGCGGCATGGTGGATACCGTCCCCAGCACAAGCTTGGCGGACCTGACGCTGGCGATGGCGCGCAACGCCACCCTGTCCTACACCGTGGCGGTCGTTCTCGTCCTGGGCGCCCTGCTCATGCTGAACGGCATCCTGACGTTGCGGAGGTACACCGCTCCCTTGCCGCGGCTCGGCCTGCTCGGGATGGCGGTCGGTGCGTTCCTGCAGATGGTGATGCGCGGCTTCGACTACATGCTGATCGGCATGGGTGAGGCGGCGCTGGGGCCCGACCCGGAGCAGTCGGCGCAATGGCTGGAGACGGCGCTCAACATGCAGCGCACGGTATGGGGTCTGCACTTCACGGGCAGCGTCGCCGGTTATGCCGGGATGGCGGTCCTGGCCTTCGGCCTCGTCTCCCGACCGGAACCGCTGCGCCTGCCGCCGGTGCTGAACGGCATCGTCGCGGTGCTGGCCCTGGGGTCGCTGGCGCTGTTCATCGCCGCATGGCACTCGAACACGCTGGAACTGTCCCTCGCTCCGGTGTTCGGGTTGATGTCCGCCAGCGGCATCGTCTACATGGGGCTCCTGGGGTGGCGGTTGGCGACATCCGGGGCAGGCGACCCGCCCGCCGACTGAGCCCCAGGCTTACTGGTCGTCACTCACCGCCGGCTGCGGGAACTCCGGCAACCCGCGTTCAAGCCACACGCCCGCCTGCATCACGCGGTCGATCTGCCGTGTGTTGCGGATGTCCGCCAGGGGGTCGGCGGAGAGCAGAATCAGGTCCGCCGCCATTCCCTCGGCGATCGAGCCGAAGTCCGGTTCGTCGGTGAGTTCAGCGGCCGCGGCGGCGCCGGCGGCGGCGAGGGCCTCAAGCGGCGTCAGGCCGGCGTCTTCGACAAGGGCTTCCAGCTCGTGGTGGGTTCCCCAGCCGTACGCGATGTTCCCGGCGCCGCTGTCCGAGCCGAGGGTGATCACGACGCCGGCTTCGTGCATCCGGCGGATGAACTTCGCCATGTAGTCGAAGGCGACGCGGCGCTTCGCGGTGTTCTCGCTGGCCAGCATGGCGGCTCGGTTCTCCGGGTCGAGCAGCCGCTCAAGCGCGGGCGGCTGGATGCCCGCGCGGAACTCCTCGTCGTCGAGCAACTCCGGGTGCTCGGCGACCCACCAGAAGGTCTTGGCCTGGCCCAACGCCGGCGCGAAGGTGAGCCCGTTCTCCTGGGCCATCGCGACGAACTCGTCGCCGACCTCTCCATCGCGCACGCCGTGGATGAAGGAACGAACGCCGGCGTCGACGAGTTGCCGGACGTCGTCCTCGAAGAAGATGTGCGCCGAGACGGGGATGCCGTGCCGCGCCGCCTCGTCGGCGATGGCGGCGCGGATCCCGGGCTCGATCTTCGGCCGCGTGTCGAGGAAGGTGTCGACCCACATCTTGATCAGGTCGACCTCCTGGGCCGCGAGCTCGCGCACCATCTCTCGCGCGTCCTCTTCGGTGGCCGGACCCAGCTTGCCCGGCGGAAAGCCCTGGGGGTGGGAGAAACCGACCCCCGCGGTGAAGATGCGCGGCCCCGGTACGTTGCCGGCCCGGGCCTCGGCGATCATCGCGGGCGTCTGGCCGTGGTCGGAACCGAGGCTTTGAATGGTCAGCACGCCGGCGTGGAGCTGCAGGCCCCACGACCACTCCTCGAGGCCGTCGCGGTAGTGGTTGTGGACATCGACGAGCCCGGGAATCAGGAACTTCGCGGCGGCGTCGATGACCTCTCCACCTTCGGGCACCGGGACGTCCTGGCGCGAGCCGACGCGTTCGATCCGGTCGCCGCGGACGATGACCACGGCGTCCTCGATCGGCGGCGCGCCGGTGCCGTCGATCAGGGTGGCGCCGGCGATCGTGATCGTGCCGGTGCCGTCGAGGGTGGGTCGGTCGGCGGTGCAGCCGACGAGGGCGACCGCGAGTGCGAAGGAGATCGCGAGGAGCCGGAACGGAACCGGATGCCGGCGGGGACGCCGGCGCACCCAGTGTGAGACGTCGACAGAGTTACAGACTGGGTGCGCCGACGTCCTCGTCGGCCCGCTGGGGCGCAGACGCACCCGGGGTGTGACTCCCTCAGTCAAGAAAGACCTCGGCGATCGCGATGCCGCTCTCGCCGGCGACCGCGTAGAGCAGGAACACGCGGCCGTCCTCCTCGTAGATCGCCGGGTCGCGCAACTGGTTCACGTGCCCGTAGGCGGTGCTGCGCACCGACGGCTCGAGCGGCGCGTCGGCGCCTTCCCAGTCAAGCTCGGGGCGCAGGACCTCGACCGGTTCGGTCTCGGTCCAGTCCATCCAGTCGCCGGAAAGATCGATGCTGCTGAGCAGGACGCGCTCGGGCGCTTCGCCGACCTGGGTCCAGAACACCCACAGCGTGTCGCCGCGCAGCAACACGGCCGAGTGGCGCATGTCCGGGTTGAACAGCAGCGGCCCCTCCTCGAAGTTCGTGAAGCCGTCCGCCGAGCGGTAGAACCGGCCGGGCATGGCGAGGGACCAGGTCCAGCCGCCGTACTGGAAGATGCGCATGTAGGTGCGGCCAAGGACCTGCGGCTGCGCCTCGAAGTGGATTCCGTCGGTCGACGTGGCGACCCGCGAAACCTGGGTGCCGACATCCTCCAGGCCGTGGAAGTACATGACGATCCGCCGCCCCTCGTCGTCGACGTGCACGTCGGGCGACGCGATGTGAATCGCCGTGATCTCCTTCTGGATGTCGTGCGAGAGCTTCAGGCCGCGGCGTTCCTCCCACTCGGCGACGATTTCGGGAGTCACCTCCGGCGTCTCGACGAGGAAGTGGGAGTGCTCGAGTTGCAGGCTCCCGGGGACGTGGATCGACCACGGCCCAAGCAGGTCGTCGGCGTAGGCGAGCCGGATGTAGTGGCCCTTGTGGTCCGCGAAGTAGAGGTAGTAGCGGCCGAGCGGGTCGGCGACCCAGTCCGGCACGCGGATCAGCGACGGCCCCTGAATGTTCTCGCCGATGCTCGGGTCGAGCTCCGGCCCGATGATCGGGGCGTCGAGGAGGCGCTCGACGCGGACGGAGGGCCCGGTGTCGGCCGGCGGGTCGGCGTCAGCGGCCGGTTCGGCGTCCGGCGTCGCGCACGCCAGGGCGGTGAAGGAGGCGGTGAAGGAGAGGGCCACGAGGGAGCGCACCGCTCTCATCGGCCCGCCAGGGATCTTGTGAATGTCATGAGGTTCTATGCTAGCCGTCGTGTCCCACCAACTCCGTTGGGGTCTGGCATCAGCTCAGGCCCTTCTCCTTTGCGCCGGCGCCGCCCAGGCGCAGCACGGCGCCGCAGACGGCGAATGGCGCCATCACGGCGGCGACGACGGCTTCACCCGCTACACGGCGCTCGACCAGATCGACGGCGCGAACTTCGCCCGGCTCGAGCCGGCGTGGAAGTGGGCTTCGGCCGATTCCCGCATCGAGGCGAACTCGCCCTACCGGCGGCAGGTCTTCCGCTCCTCGCCCCTGGTCATCGACGGACGCCTTTACATCCCGACCGAGCTGAGCCAGGTCGCGGCGCTCGACGCGGGCACCGGCGAGGAGCTCTGGGTCTACGACCCCAGGAGCTACGAACGCGGCAAACCGGCCCAGAACAACTACTACACCCGCGGCCTCGAGTACTGGACCGACGGCGAACAGGAGCGGCTGTTCATCGCCACGATCGGCAAGCAGCTCATCTCGATCGATCCCGCCACCGGACAGCCCGACCGCGCCTTCGGTGAGGACGGAGTAGTCGAGCTCTCCCGGAACCTCGGCCGCGAGAACACGGTGCTGCGGAACATCAGCCACGGCCAGCCGGTAATCGTCGTGGGCGACACAATCGTGGTCGGCTCCCGCATCTACGACTTCCCGCTCCAGAACAACAATCCCCCCGGCCACGTGCGCGGCTACGACGTCCGCACCGGCGAGTTCAAGTGGCGCTTCCACACGATCCCGCAGGAGGGAGAGGAGTTCGTCGAGACCTGGGAGAACGACTCCTGGAAGACGACCGGCAACGCGAACGTCTGGGCGCCGATGACCGCCGACCAGGACCCAGGTCTCGAAGACCGCCTTCACCTACGTCTTCGACCGGGCGACCGGCGAACAGGTGTGGCCGATCGAGGAGCGGCCCGTTCCCTGGGAGAGCACGGTGCCCGGCGAGAAGATGGCGAAGACGCAGCCGTTCCCGACGAAGCCGCCGGCCTTCGACCGCCAGGGAGTCAGCGAGGACGACCTGATCGACTTCACACCTGAGCTGCGGACCGAGGCGCTCGAACTCGCCGAGAAGTTCATCCTCGGGCCCATGTTCATGCCGCTGATCCGCCGCGGCGAGGGCGGCAAGGAGGCGATCCTGGCCGTGCCCGGCGCCGGCGGCGGCGCCAACCACCCGGGGGCCGCGGCCGATCCCGAGACCGGGATGCTCTACGTCCAGTCGTCGACCCGGCCCTCCGGGATGGCCCTCGTCGAACCGGATGGCGCGCGGAGTTTCTGGCCCTACGTGCTCGATCGCGTCTCGACCGCCGGACCGCGGGGACTGCCGCTGCTCAAGCCGCCATACCGGCGCATCACCGCGATCGACCTGAACCGCGGCGACATCGCCTGGCAGGCGCCGCTCGGGGACGGACCGCGCAACCACCCGGCGATCCGGCACCTCGACCTGGGGCCGCTGGGCGGCGGCTCGTCGAGCGCGGTGACGGAGGGCGGCATCCTGGTCACGAAGACGCTCGTCGTCACGCATGCCGCCCGCTTCGAGGTCTACAACGACCGCTCGACGGTGCTCGGCAGTTCGCTCCAGGCCTACGACAAGTTCACCGGCGAGCTGCTGGCCGAGATGCTCACCGAGCGCGCGCTGCACGGCGCTCCGGTCAGCTACATGCAGGACGGGCGGCAGTTCATCGCGGTCACCGGCGGCGGTATGACGGAGCCGGCGGAACTCATCGCCTTCGCCCTGCCCGAAAGTGAGAGGCCGTAAGGAGGAACAGCCGATGCGAATCCAACTCCTCGTGGCCGTAGCGATCCTGGTCGCTCCCGCCGCGGCCGCCGCCCAGGACGACACTCCCCGCACCGCGAGCGGCCGGCCGGACCTCTCCGGCACCTACGACATCGCCACCCGCACACCGATGATGCGCGATCCGAAGTACGGCGCCGAGCAGTACATGAGCGCCGAGGACGCGCACCAGATCGCCGCCGCCACCGAGGCGACGAAAGTCGAGGCCGACATCCCCAGCGACCCGAACCGCAAGGCGCCCCCCGTCGGCGGCGACGGTCACCGCAGCAACATCGGCGGCCACAACCAGTTCTGGTTCGACTTCGGGACCATCCCGTTCCAGGTTGACGGGAAGTACCGCAACTCGATCATCACGGACCCTCCCGACGGCCGGCTGCCACCCAAGACGGACCGCGGACGGGCCCTCACACCGCGCGGCCTCGGCGCATACAACCGGAACCCGGGCGGCGCCTGGTGGCTCGAAAACGGCGACGACCTCTACGACGAACCGGAAGTTCAGACCCTCGGAACGCGCTGCCTCTACGCCGGCGGCCCCACGGTGCCCGTCCGGCCGTCCGCCTACAACAACCTGAAGACGATCACGCAGACGGACACCCACGTGGCGATCCACGTCGAGTGGATGCACTGGACCCGGATCGTCCGCCTCGACTCCGAGCACCCGCCGCCCGAGTACCGCTCGTTCGGAGGCGATTCGATCGGCCGGTGGGAGGACGACACCCTGGTCGTCGAGACGACGAACTTCCTCCGCGCACCGCACGTTCCCCACGACGGGATGCGCGTCGTCGAGCGTTTCCGCCGCATCGACGCGAACACGCTGTTCTACGAGTTCACCGTGGAGGACTCCGACTACACCGCGCCGTACACGGGCTCCCTGCCCTGGCCGCGGACCGGCAAACGTCTCTACGAGTACGCCTGCCACGAGGGGAATTACTCGATGGGCAACATGCTGCGCGGCGCCCGGCTGCTGGAGAAGGAGGCGCGCGAGGAGCAACGCTAGGCCACCGGCGCTCCGCTGATACCCTCGCTCCGGCCCAGCCCACAGACCGGCGCTTCCGAAGCGCCCTTCGACGCTCCGGAAGTCCCTTCTGGCCAACCAAGTACTCGATCCGTACACCGTCCGCCACGGCGAGGCCGTGGCCCCGCCGGCGACCTTCCGGGAGCGGCTGAAGTACCTCGGACCGAGCCTGATCGTCACCGGCGCCGTGATCGGCTCGGGCGAACTCGTGCTGACGACGAGCCTGGGCGCGGTCGCCGGTTTCACCCTGCTCTGGTGGATGCTCCTCTCCTGCTGGTGCAAGTCGCTGATCCAG
>JAPVWO010000334.1 GCA_027493375.1 Candidatus Multivorans thiocomprendens
CTTGAAGTTCTCGCTCGGGTCGGTCGAGTGCAGGATGACCATCGTGACGCCGGGGCGCAGGTCGCGCAGGGTCTGGACGTAGCGCTCGACCTTGTAGTCGGTCAACTCCTCGTCGGTGGCGTCGGCGCCGCTCTCCGGGACCCATCCGTAGCTCACGGTGTGGAGGTCGTCGAGGACGGGCAGGCCGGCGTCCCAGATTCGCTCGCCGAGTTCGGTCGCGCGGCCGAGTCCCGGCGGCGTGTCGCGTCCCTGGGCCCGGTACTCGGCCTCGAGGATCTCGTTGTGGCCGCCGGGGAACATGAGCGGGATGCCTTCCTCGATGCCGACTTCGATGTAGCGCTCGAGGAAGTCCATCGTGGCGAACAGGGTGCCCATGTGCGAGTCGAGGTGGGTCGGTTCGAAGCCCATCGTCCGGGCGCGGCGGATCTGCTCGCGGATTTCCGCTTCCACCTCGTCGGGGGAGGCGTGGGCGACGACCTCCGCGACGCTCGACCAGAGCGCGCCCTCCGGGTCGACCAGGCCGGGCGCCGCTTCGCGGCCCACCAGGGGACCCCAGCGGTAATCGTCCCACTCGGCGGTCAGCGTCAGGTGGAGGCCGGCGTCGATGCCCGGGTTCTCCTCCAGGCTTCGCACGAGTTGGGGCACCCAGGGGCAGGGCATCATGACGCTCATCGAATTCGCGGCGCCCTCCAGGATCGAGCGGAGGGCGCCGACGTTCGAGTCGTGCGACATGCCGGCGTCGTCGACGTGCAGGATGACGGCGCGGGTGCCGGCCGGGAAGCCGAGTTTCTCGGCGTAGGTCTGCGCCTCGGCCTGGCAGCCCGCGACGAGGACCGAGGCCAGGCAGAGCGTGACGACGACGGCGGCGGCGTTTCGGAATGCGTTGCGCATGTCGGTCTTCCTCCCCGGGCCTAGAGATCGGTCAGCCGGTCCGTGCCGTCGAAGCCCTCGAAGCCGGCGATGCTCGTGACGTCGACACCGAGGAGCGGGGCCAGGCTGGGCGCCAGGTCGATCGTGTTCGCTCTCGCTTCGACCACCTGGCCCGCGCCGTCCTGGCGACGGATGATCATCGGCACGTGAGTGTCGTAGGCGTACGGCGAGCCGTGGCTGGCCACGATGACGGACGCCGGCACGGGCAGGACGTTCGGCTCCGGCACCAGGACCAGGTCTCCGCTGCGCCCGGGGTAGTAGTTGTTGAGGTACAGCTCGTGGATCGGATTCGCCGGGTCGAGTTCCGCCGGCCGGACGACCTCGGCGATCAGCGGGCAGTCGTTCATCGCCTCGATGATCTCGTCCTCGATCGCGGCCCGGTTGGCCTTTTCGGCCGTGATCGTCTCGCCGTCGAGATAGAAGGTGTCGAGCAGGAACTCCCCGCCGCCGAAGCGGCCTTTCAGACGCGACTGGAGGCGCTGCAGGCAAAGGGTCTGGTCGGTGTCGAAGCGGCCGCCGTCGCCGCCGTCGCGGACCACGAGTTCGGGGACCTCGCCGACGCCGTGGTCGGAGGAAAACGCGACGACCATGTTCTCCAGCCCGATGCGCTCGTCGACGAAGTCGAGCAGTTCGCCGATCGTGCGGTCGAGCCGGAGGATGGTGTCCAGCGTCTCGGGGGCGTCCGGGCCGTAACCGTGACCCACCGTGTCGAGGGCGGAGAAGCTGACCGCCAGGAGATCGGGGATCTCGTCGGCGCCCAGGTTCTCCGCCTCGATCAGGACCTCGGCGAAGTCCTTCAGGTAACCGTCGACGAAGGGCGACGTGTAAACGTCGCGGTAGAACGATTCGCGCTCGACGGTGAAGCCGCCCACCGCGTGGGGGAAGGTGTCGATGAAGGGGCCGCGGTCGAGCGGTTCGATGTCGTAGGCCGACGTGTGGTCGAGGTGGAGGAGCGGCTTCCAGGCGTTGGCGAAGTGGACGGCCAGCCGGTCCTCGTCGTTGAAGGCGTCGACCCAGGCGGGTTGGGACTCCTCGTCGCCGTAGTAGGTCGAGGTGACGAAGCTGCCGGTGGAGCGGCCGTACCACCAGGCGCCGTCCGCGTCGTGTCCGCCCATGAGGATCGCCGCGCGGTCCTTGGCGCTGGCGGCGTACACCTTGGCTTGGGGATACGCGGCTTTCAGCAGATCGCCCAGAGCCGGCGCCAGCATGTTGCGTGGTGAGACGCCGTGGTCCGGGTCGCCGCAGCAGTAGACGTCCTGGCCGCGCTCACGGTCGAACCAGGTGTTGCTGACGATTCCGTGCCGCTTCGGGAGCGCGCCGGTGGCGAGCGTGGCGTGGCCGGGGGCGGTCTCGGTGTTCGAGTGGAAGTGGTGGGTGTCGGTGAAGACGATGCCCTCGCGGAGGAGCCGCGCCAGCCCGCGCTTCAGAAGGGGGGCGAAGCGCTCCAGGTAGTCGCCGCGCATCTGGTCGACCACGATGACGAGAACGAGCCGGGGAGTGCCTTCGGGGACTGCGCTGCCGGTGGTTTCTCCGCCGCCGGCTTCGGTTTCCGGAGCGCCGGCCGGGGCGCCGCAGGCCAGTGCGAACGGCAACGCGGCCAGCGCGAGCAACAGTGCGAGCTTCTTCATGTCTGGAGCGCCTTCAATGGGTGGCGGCCGTCGACGTGTCCCATGAACGGGGGATGGATGCCGTAGCCGATGAGTTCCTGGACCGTAACGGACAGACGCGGCACTTCGCCGGCCGGCACGCCGAGGATGAAGTTCTCCTGCTGGCGGGCCCAGGCCGGACAGTACTGGATGGTCAGGCCGAGTCGGGACCCCGCGGAGCAGTTCTCGCCGCCGCCGTGGTAGAGCGTGCCGAGGAAGATGAGCAGGGAGCCGGCGGGCATGACGACGGGCCGGGCTTCCGCGTCGTCGGGCCGCTCGCGGTTCCAGCGGTGGCTGCCGGGCACGATGCGGGTGGCGCCGTTGTCCTCCGTGAAGTCGTCGAGCGCCCAGATCGTGCTGACGCCGAGCGCCTTCCTGGGCCGCGGCAGCGGATAGAACGAGTCGTCGTGGTGGAGGCTCTGCGCCACCTCTCCCGGGTGGATCAGGATGGCGTGGGCCACCGAGAGCAGAAAGCCGGGGCCGAGCGTCGCCTCGCAGGCCGCCATCACCGCGGGATGCGCGACCAGCGCATCGAACAGCCGCGACTTCGCGAGCAGGCCGTAGACGCGTTGCGTGTTGTGACCCTCGAACGGGTTGCGGCCGAACAGATGGCGTTCGAAGTGGGGTTGGAGCACCTCGCGCAGCGCCTCCTGACGCTCGCGGTCGAGCACCCCTTCCAGGATGACGTAACCGTTCTCTTCGAGGCGCTTGAGGTCGTCCACGGGTGATGAGACTATCCTCCGCTGGCTGCATGAAGATCTTCGACGCTGCCCGAACGGCCGAACTGCTGCCCTGGGGGGCTGTGGTGGATGCACTCGAAGCGGGCTTCCGCGACGGCTGCGAGGTGCCGGTGCGCCACCACCACGGAGTCGAGGCCCCGAGCGGCGATCCCGAGGCGACGCTGCTCCTGATGCCCGCCTGGACCGTCGGCGGCTACCTGGGGGTCAAGGTGGCGTCCTTGTTTCCCGGCAACGCCTCCCGCGGGCTGGGGGCCGTGCAGGCCAGCTACATCCTGGCGTCCGGAGAGACCGGCGAGCCGCTGGCACTGATCGACGGTCTGGAACTGACGCTGCGGCGCACCGCGGCGGCCTCGGCGCTGGCTGCGCGGTTCCTGGCGCGGCCGGATTCCCGCCGGCTGCTCGTCGTCGGCACGGGCAACCTGGCGCCCCACCTGGCCGGGGCTCACGCGGCCGTGAACCCGGACCTCGAGATCGGGTTCTGGGGGCGGCGGCCTGAGCGGGCTCTCGCGGCGTCGCGGTCGCCGTTGCTCGAAGGGCTTTCCGCGGGCACGGCAAGCGATCTGGAGGCGGCGGTCCGCACCGCCGACATCGTCAGCACCGCCACCCCGGCCACGGCGCCTCTGCTCTTCGGCGACTGGCTTCGGCCCGGCGTGCATGTCGACCTGGTCGGCGGCTTCACGCCGGGGATGCGGGAAGCGGACGACGAGGCCGTGCGCCGCTCGACCGTCTTCGTCGACACTCGAGACGGCGCCCTCGTCGAGGCCGGTGATCTCACACAGCCGATCGAGTCCGGCGCACTGAGAGCCGAGGACGTCGCGGCCGACTTCCACGACCTTTGCCGCGGCGGGCACGGGGGCCGCCGGGGTGCTTCCGAGATCACGCTGTTCAAGTCGGTCGGCGTCGCGCTCGAGGACCTGTTCGCGGCCATCCTGTTGTGGGAGCGGAGTGGTGGCTGATCCGCGGGCTAGACTCCCTTGCCTATGCCCAAGGTACCTGCCGCCGTCCTTCTCGTGGCCGCTCTCGCGGTGACCTCCTGCAACGCCCCCGCGGCCGGCCCCGGCGATCCGCCGCTGGCCGAGGCCCGTCCCCACGAGCTCGAGACGCACGGCGACGTGCGGGTCGACGAGTACTACTGGCTGCGTGAGCGCGAGAACCCGGAGGTGATCTCCTACCTCGAGGCGGAGAACGCCTACGTCGACGCCGCGCTGGCGCACACCGAGGCGCTCCAGGAGCGCGTGTTCGCGGAGATCCGCGGCCGGGTCGTCGAGGACGATTCGTCGGTTCCCTACCGCGACGGCGACTACTGGTACTACACCCGCTACGAGGAGGGGAAGCAGTACCCGATCCACGCTCGCCGGCCCGCGGACGGCGACACCTTCGGCGGCGACCAGGACCCCGAGGCGGAGGAAGTGCTGGTCGACGTGAACGAGATGGCCGTTGGCAAGGAGTACACGGCGGTCCGTCCGTCCGTCAGTCCGGACCACCGGATCCTGGCCTACGGCGTCGACGACGTCGGGCGTCGCTTCTACACCGTTCGCTTCAGGGATCTCACGACCGGCGAGACTCTCCCGGACGAGATCCCCGACGTGACCGCGAATCTGGTCTGGGCCGCCGACAGCGCGACCCTGTTCTACGTCCGCCAGGATCCGGACACGCTCCGCGCGTACCAGGTGTACCGGCACCGGCTCGGTTCCGACGCGGCCGACGAACTGGTCTACGAGGAGCCGGACGAGACCTTCAGCGTGTTCCTCGGGCGGAGCCAGTCTCGCAAGTACCTGATGGCGACGTCGAGCCATACGTTGCGCACCGAGGTGCGCGTCCTGCGGGCGGACGACCCCGACGGCGACTTCGCCGTCTTCGAGCCGCGGGGGGAGCGCCACGAGTACAGCGTCGACCACCTGGGCGATCGCTTCTGGGTGCGCACGAACGATCGCGCGCCCAACTTCCGGCTCATGTCGACCGCCGAGAACGACACCGGCCGCGCCGCCTGGAAGGAGGAGGTGCCGCACCGCGACGATGTGCTCTTCGCGGGTTTCGAGCTGTTCGACCGCTTTCTCGTGCTCGCCGAGCGGCGCGACGGCCTGGAGCAGCTCCGGATCGAGCCGATGGGGGGCGACGGACCGGACGGACACGACCTGGACTTCGGCGAGCCGACCTACTCGGCCGGCCTCGGCGCCAACCCGGACCCGTCGTCCGGGACGCTCCGTTACGTCTACCAGTCCCTGACCACGCCGCGGTCCGTGTTCGATTACGACCCGGCGACGCGCGAGAAGACCCTGCGCAAGCAGGACCAGGTGCTCGGAGGCTTCGATTCCGCCAACTACCGGAGCGAACGGCTGTGGGCGACCGCCGGGGACGGCACCCGGGTGCCGGTGTCCCTCGTCTACCGGCCCGACCTGCGTCCCGAGGAGGGCGGCAGTCCGCTGCTGCTCTATGGCTACGGTTCCTACGGCGCCAGCATGGACGCTTCGTTCAGTTCGCCGCTCCTGAGCCTGATCGACCGGGGCTTCGTCTATGCGATCGCCCACATCCGCGGCGGCGAGGAGATGGGCCGCTCCTGGTACGAGAACGGCAAGCTGCTCCACAAGAAGAACACGTTCACCGACTTCATCGCCGCCGCCGAGCACCTCGCGGCCGAGGGCTACGCCGACCCGGACCGGATCTACGCGATGGGCGGCAGCGCCGGCGGGCTGCTCGTTGGGGCGGTGTTCACGATGCGGCCCGACCTCTGGGACGGCGTCGTGGCCCGGGTGCCGTTCGTCGACGTCGTGACCACGATGCTCGACGCGAGCATCCCGCTCACGACCTTCGAGTGGGACGAGTGGGGCGACCCGAGGGTGCGCGAGTACTACGACTACATGCTCTCCTACTCGCCCTACGACAACGTGGAGGCGCGCGACTATCCCCACCTGCTCGTGACCACCGGCCTGCACGACTCGCAGGTCCAGTACTGGGAGCCGGCAAAGTGGGTGGCGCGGCTGCGGGCCGCCAAGACGGACGACAACCTCCTGCTGCTCGAGACGAACATGGGCGCCGGCCACGGCGGCGCATCCGGCCGCTATGACCGCTACCGCGAGACGGCCCTGGTCTACGCGTTCCTGCTCGACCTGGCCGGTCTCGGCGACTCCTGAAGCGAGACGGGGCGGGAGGCGAGCGTCGACGCATTGCGCGAGCAGGCGGCGGACATCTGAGGGAACGGGAACGTGGCGATCGACTTCAGCGACCGGCGGGAGAAGCTCAGGCGGCAGCAGGCCGGGAGCCTGCGCTTCGTGCGCGTCGTCGTGCGCATCGCGCTCCTCTTCGCGATCGGCGCGCTGGCCGTGTTGCAGGGCTTCTCGCCGGCCTCGTGGCTGCTCCTGGGTCTGCTCCTCGTCTGGGGCGCTTCGCTGCCGTTCCTCCTGCGCGGCATCCTGCGGCGAATACGGGGTCTCGACCACCTGGAGAGGTGGCAGCAGTTGACGCTGATCTGGACCGCGGCGCTGATCCTGATCGGTGGTTTCGCCGTCCTGGCGCGGTACGTCCTGTTGCCCTCCGCGCCCGGCTGATTCGCGGACTCCCGGATGGACTTCACGCTCACCGGACAGCAGCGGGCCCTGTGCGAGGGAATCGCGCGCACCTGCGCCGGCTTCGACGACGAGTACTGGCTCGAGGTCGACAACGAGGTGCGGTTCCCGAACGAATTCCACCGCGCCATGGCGGAGTGCGGCGCACTCGGCATCGCCATGCCGGAGGCGTACGGCGGTTCCGGCCTGGGCGTCACGGAAGCGGCTCTGGTGATGCACGAGGTGGCCCGCGCCGGCGGTGGCATGAGCGCGGCGTCGGCGATTCACATCAACATCTTCGGTCCGCACCCGATCGTCGTCTTCGGGACGGAAGAGCAGCGACGGCGGTTCCTGCCCGAACTGATCGAGGGCCGGGCGAAGACCTGTTTCGCGGTCACCGAGCCCGACGCGGGCCTGGAAACGACGGCGATCACGACTCGCGCCGAACGGCAGCCCGACGGCGGCTACATCGTCCATGGCCGCAAGATCTGGACCACGACCGCCCAGGAGGCGGACCGGATCATGTTGCTCGCGCGCACGACGCCCAGGGCCGAGACCGGGAAGGCGACCAAGGGACTGTCGCTGTTCTACACGACGCTCGACCGGTCGAAGGTCGAGGTCCGGCGGATCCCCAAAATGGGTCGGGCCGCCGTGGACTCGAACGAACTGTTCATCGACGGTCTCGAGGTGCCGGCCGAGGACCGGATCGGCGAAGAGGGACGGGGCTTCGAGTACATCCTCCACAGCCTGAACCCGGAGCGGATCCTGATCGGCATCGAGGCGGTCGGCGTGGGCCGCAACGCGCTGGAGCGGGCGGCGGACTACGCCCGCGAGCGCAGGGTCTTCGGTCGGCCGATCGGCCGGAACCAGTCGATCCAGCATCCGCTGGCGGAGTGCTGGATGGAGCTGGAGGCCGCGTTTCTCATGGCGATGCAGGCCGCGTCGCTCTATGACCGCGACGAACCCTGCGGCCACTACGCGAACGCGGCGAAGTACCTCGGCGCCGAAGCCGGCTTCAAGGCCTGCACCCAGGCGGTCATGACGCACGGCGGCATGGGCTACGCGAAGGAGTTTCACGTCGAGCGGCTGATGCGGGAAGTGATGATCCCGCGACTCGCCCCGGTGAGCCCGCAACTCATCCTCTGCCACATCGCGGAGAAGGTGCTCGGCCTGCCGAAGAGCTACTGACCGGGCAACTCCGCCAGTAGTTCGGCAGCGGTCTTCCGCAGGCCCGGATGCCAGGCGTTCGGAGCGATCTCGACCAGGGGCTCGAGGACGAAGCGCCGCCGGTGCATCCGTGGATGCGGCACGACCAGCCCGGGCTCGTCGATGACGGCGGCGCCGAACAGCAGCAGGTCGAGATCGATCGTCCTCGGGCCGCCAGCGCCGGCGGTCCGGTCGCGGCCGAGGCCGGCCTCGATCTCCAGCAGGGCAGCGAGCAGCCCGCGGGCGTCGAGCCCGGCCTCGAGCGCGGCCGCGGCGTTCCGAAACTCCGGGTCGGTCGCCGCGACGTCGCGCTCGGCTACGGCCTCGGTGCGAAGGAAGCGCGACACCGCGGTCACCTCCGCGACGTCGCGCAGGCGATCGAGGGCCGCCTGCAGGTGTGCGGTCCGCGGCCGCAGGTTGGACCCGAGAGCGATGAACGCGCGGGTACGCGTCACGGCCGCCAGACGATCTCCGCGCCGACTTCGGCGACGCCGAGCTCGCGCGCCGCGCCCGGCTTGGAAACGCGCACGCGGACCGACTCGATTCGCCCCGGGGCCGCCGTCCCGCCTGTCGCCGTGCCGTCGGTCGCCGCGGCGCCGGTTGTCGAGCCGGCCTCGGTCGCGACCGCGACCGCGACCCGTTCGGCCAGTGTCTCCACGAGACGGTACTCGTCCCTGGCCGCGACGGCCTGTGCGACCGCGGCAAGTTCCGCGTAGTCCACGGTCGTGTCCAGCTCGTCGGGCGCGCCCAGGCCGGCCGGCGCCAGGGCCACCTCGACGTCCACCAGCAGCTCCTGCGGCTCGGCCCGTTCCTTCGCCGTTACGCCGACGCGGCAGCGGCCGGGGATGCCGCGAGCCAGCACCCGCCGCCGCGGCGCCGCCGCCCGGCGATGCCGGCGCAGGGCGGCGATGCTCTCGGCCAGTTGCCGGTGCTCCCGCACGTCGTGGACCCGCAGCACGTCGGCGGCATCGAGGGCGGCGGCCCAGGCGTTGACCGTGAGAGTCCCGGCCAGCCGCTCCTCGACCGGTACGCCACCGAGCAGGCGGTCGAGGAAGGACTTGCGGGATACGCCCAGCACCACCGGCGCGTCGAGTCTCCGCAGCGTGTGGAGGTTCGCCAGCAGCTCCAGATTGTGCTCCAGCGTCTTGCCGAATCCGATGCCCGGGTCCACCAGGACATCGACTCCGAGCTTGCGGCCCGCGGCCACGCGGGCAGAGAGGTAGTCACGGATCTCCGCCACGACGTTGTCGTAGCGCGGCGCGTGCTGCATCGTTCGGGGCTCGCCCCGCATGTGCATCGCGACGATCGGCGCGCCGTGGCGGGCGGCGACCTCCAGCATTGCCTCGCCGGCGCCCGAGATGTCGTTGATCATTCCCGCGCCGGCGGCCAGCGCCCGGTCGGCGGCTTCCGGCTTCGCCGTGTCGACGCTCAGCGGCACGCCGAGGTCGAGCGCGGCGATGCCCTCGATCACCGGCAACAGGCGCGCGAGCTCGTCCTTCAGCTCGACCGTTCCGGCGCCCGGACGAGTGCTCTCCGCGCCGACGTCGATCAGATCGGCGCCCTCCGCCGTCATGCGCCGCGCGTGCTCGACCGCACGCTCCGGCGTGTCGAAGAGGCCACCGTCCGAGAAGCTGTCCGGCGTCACGTTCAGGACGCCCATCACCAGGGGGCGTTCGTCGAAGGTCAGAGTGTGCGTGCCGCGGGCCAGTTCCATCGGCGCAGTCTAGGAGCTTGCGCCGTGGCCCGCTACAGTGTGAGAGGCGAGGCGCAAGCTCCTGGACGAGGACGGGATGGGCCGAAACACCGAGCCTGCGAGGGGTTTCGGGGCGCCAAGGCGCCGGCCGGGCTGCTAGCGTCGCCGCATGGGTTGGCGAGGCGGTGTCCGGCGGTTGGCCGTCGTCCTGGCCGCCGTTCAGTCGTTCGCTCTCCGCCCCTGCCTGGCCGCTGCCCCGGAGGACTGCGGCTTCACGTTCGCGGAGACGGCAGCCGAAGCGGGAGTCCGCTTCGTCCACGACTCCGGCTCACGCGGCGGGCTGCACCTGCCGGAGACGATGGGCGCCGGGGTGGCGTGGATCGACTTCGACGGCGACGGCTGGCTCGATCTCTACCTTGTGCAGTCGGGGCCGTTTCCGCCGGATGGCGGCGAGCGTTCGTCGGACCGGCTGTTCCGGAACCTCGGTCCGGACGGCGCCGGGGAGTTTCGTTTTAGCCCGGCCGGCGCCGGCGAGCTCGCGCGCGGCTACGGCCAGGGCGTCGCCGCCGCCGACGTCGACGGTGACCGCGACATCGACCTGCTCGTCTCGCGCTATGGCCCCACGGTCCTCCTGCGCAACGACGGCGCCGGTCGCTTCGCCGCGGCGAAACCGCTGCCGGCGGCCGCGCCGGAGGGAGGGGCGGCCGAGTTCCCCTGGGGCTCCTCGATGGCGCTGGCCGACGCGGATGGGGACGGCGATCTCGATCTCCATGTCAGCCGCTACCTCGACTACGACCCGGATCACGGCCTGGACTGCCGCCGGGAGGGTTCCGAATCGCCGCCCGAGGTGTGCGATCCGTCCCTGTTCGTTGGCCAGCACGACAGGTTCTACACGAACCGCGGCGGGGGCGAGTTCGAGGACGCGACGTCCTCCGCCGGCCTGGCCGGCGCGGACGGCAAGGGCCTGGGCGCCCTGTTCACCGACCTGAACGCGGACGGCCGGCCCGACCTCTACGTCGCGAACGACCTGACGCTGAACCTCCTGTTCGGGAACCGGGGCGACGGCACGTTCGAGGATCTGTCCCTGCTCTCGGGCGCCGCCGTCAACCGCAACGGCCGGCCCGAGGCGGGCATGGGTCTCGCCGTGTCCGACTTCGACCTCGACGGCGACCCCGATCTGGCCGTGACCAACTTCGACGTGGAGACGAACACGCTGTATCGAAACGCCGGGCCGGGACCGGACCTGCTGTTCGAGGACGTCTCGGCCACTGCCGGTTTCGGGCAGCCATCGTTCAACCTGTTGGGTTTCGGGATCGTCGCCGAGGACTTCGACCTCGACGGCGCCCTCGACGTGTACGTCGCGAACGGCCATATCTTCGCGTCGCCTCGGCGCGACAACACGGAGCACCGGCAGCGGAACCTCTTGCTGCGCGGCCGCTCCGGCAAGGCGGCGGGGAGTTTCTCCGAGGTGCGCTGCGCCTGGACCGACGAGGATCCCCTGGTGAGCCGGGGGGCCGCCATCGCGGACTACGACAACGACGGCGACGGCGATCTTCTCGTGACGGCGAACGACGGTCCGGCCCGCCTGTGGCGAAACGACACGGCCGGGCCGGCTGGCGCTACGTGGCTGGGCCTCGAACTGCGCGGACGGTCTCCGAACACGCAGGCGGTGGGCGCCGTGGCGACCCTGTCCGGCGAAACCGGCACGCCGCCGGCACGACGCTGGGCGATCCGCGGCGACAGCTACCAGTCGTCGAGCGGCCACCGCCTGCGCTGGGCCGTCCCGGCGGCGGACGGCCGGCGGCAACTCGACCTCCGCTGGCCCTCGGGCGCCCGCACCCGGATCGTCGATCCACCGGCCGGCGCCTACCTCGTCGTCGAGGAACGCCCGTGAAACCCGTCGGTGCGCCGGCGCTCCTGCTCGTCGCCGCAACGGCGGCCGCTGCCGCGCCGCCCCTCGAACCCGCCCGTTTCACCCTCGACAACGGGATGACCTTCCTGGTCGTCGAACGCCCTGGCCGGCCCCTGGTGGCCGCCGTCTGGGTGGTGCGTGGCGGCTCCGCGTCGGATCCGCCCGGCCGCCGCGGTCTCGCCCACGTCGTCGAACATCTCCTGTACGCAGGCAGCCGGACGATCGGCACCCGCGACTGGGAGAAGGAAGCGCCTTTGCTCCGGCGCTGGGAGCGGCTGTACGAACAGTCCGTCCGGCGCGGCGCGGCAGTGTCCGGTCTGGACCGGGTTGAGCGGCGGTTGAACGCCGTTCAGCGTCCCGGCGCCTATTCCAGCATCTACACCCGGGCGGCCGCGCTCGGGATCGACGCGGTCACCCGTCACGACTCGACGGCGTTCCAGACGCTCGTGCCGAAGGAGAAGCTCGAACTCTGGTTCTGGATGGAATCCGACCGCCTGCTCGAGCCGGTGTTCCGGGGCTTCCGGCGAGAACTGGCGGTGGTCGAACAGGAGCGCCGCCAGCGCATCGATTCGACTCCCGCCGGGACCTGGTTCGAACTGTTCGACGCCGCCTACTGGGGCGCCGGACACCCCTACGCCCATTCGCCGGCCGGCGAGCGCCTCGAGGTCGCGCGGCTCCTGCCGGCGGACGCTCGTTCCCACTTCGAAACCCACTACCGGCCCGACCGTCTCGTCGCGGTGCTGGTGGGGGACCTGTCGCCGGAGCGCGCTCGCGACTTGGCGAAACGCTACTTCGGCAGGCTCGACCGCGCCGGCCGTGCGCGTGGGGGAGAGGCCGGCGACGCGGCTGGCGCGGAGAAGGTCGCGAAGCCGGCGCTCGAATCCCTCGAAGGCTCCTGTGCCTGCCGCAGCCAGGTCGAGATTCGCTATCCCACGGTGCCCTTCGAGGCCGGTGGCGACCCGGTCGCCCTGGACGTCCTGGCCGGTCTCCTGAACAGCCGTTCCGGCCGGCTCTACCGGGACCTGGTCGTGGGCGAAGGCCGGGTCGCCTTCGGGGCGTCGGCGGAGCATGTGTCGCGCAGCCTCGCCGGTTACTTCGCGGTGCGGATCGAGGCGGGCGAGGGCGTCGGTCCCGAGGAGTTGATCCCGGCCTGGGACCGGCTCCTCGGCCGGTTGCGCGCGGGCCGCGCCGGCGATGCCGAACTCGAGCGGGTGCGCCGGCAGCTCCTGACGGATTCCTGGCGCCAGCTCAAGCAGGACGCCGGGCTGGCGCAACGTCTGGCGGCGGCCGAGGCGCTCGGGGGCTGGCGGCAGTTGACGGAATGGCTCGACGCCGCGGCCGCGGTCTCGGCCGACGACCTGGAGCGGGTGATCGACCGCTGGCTCCGGCCGGTCGACCGGGCCGTCCTCTCGCTGACCCGGACCGGGAACGCCGGACCGTGAGCCGGCTGCTCGCACTCGCGGTTCTCGCGGCGGCGGCGCCGCCGTTCGCCGAGTGCCTTCCGGCGCAGGCGATCCCGGAGCGGCCGGAGGAACTGCGCTTCGCTCCGTCGACGTTCGAGCCGCCGCCGGTCGACGGGCTCCGCTTCGAGCTTCGGAACGGCCTGCCGGTCTATGTCGTGCCCGACCGCAGCCTGCCCCTCATGGACGTCGTGGTGGCGCTTCCGGTCGGTGACCGGAACGAGGGACCGGGCGAGGACGGACTGGCCTCCATGACGGCCGCGATGGCGCGGCGCGGCGGCGCCGGCGACCTCGGTCCCGAGCAGCTCGACGACGAGATCGACGCCCTGGGCGCCCGTATCCAGGCGAGCAGTTCCTGGGGACGTACGGTCCTGGCGCTCGACTCGGGTTCCGAGCCGCTCGACCGGGGGCTGGAGCTGCTGGCGGCGATCCTGTTCGAGCCGCGGTTCGACGAAGAACGACTGGAACAGGCAAAAGAGAACCTCCGCGTCAGCCTGCTGGCGGAAGCCGACGACCCGCGGGCGGTGCTGGACCGCGAGTGGCTGCGTCTCGTGCATGGCCCGGACTCGAAGCGGAGCCGCCGGCTGACGGAGGCGTCCGTGGCGGCATTCGATCCGGGCGTGCTGGTCCGGTTCCACCGGCGGCACTGGCGGCCGGAGGGAGCAGTGATCGCCGTCTCGGGCGACGTCGACGCCGACGAGCTGGTGGCGCGCCTCGATGAGCTGTTCGGCGGTTGGAAGGCGTCGGAGCGGCAAGCGACCGGAGGCGGAGCGCTCCCGGCCGTCGCCGCCGCAACGCCGGGCTGGAGGGCGATCGACCGTGCGGGACCGCAGGCCGCGATCGCGATCGGCCACCGGGGCGCCGTCTTCGAATCCTGGGACGATCCCGGTCGCTGGGCCCTCATGCTGCTGACCGAGATCCTCGACGGCCCGGGCGCGGTGTCGCGTCTGCGTTCGCGTCTGCAGCTCGAGGAGGGGCTCACCTACCGGGTGCTCACCTGGTTCGACCTGGATGTCGTTCCGGCCGCATCGGTTTCGGCGGGGAGCCAGGGTGGGGGAGAGTTCCGCGTCTTCCTCGAGACTGCCCCCGAGTCGGCCGCGACGGCCGCCGCCGCCGTGCTCGAGGAACTCCGCCGGCTCCGGCAGGAGGACGTGCCCGGTACGGAGATCGCCACCGCCAGGCAGTCGCTTCTCGCCCGCCTTCCGCTGCTGTTCGATCGCGCCGAGACAGTCGCCGGCCGCTACGCCGAGGACGAGCTGCTTGGCCGCCCTCACGAGTACTGGGCGGTGTATCGCGAGCGGCTCCTCGCGGTCACCGCTGCCGACATCCTGCGGGCGGCGCAGCGCTTCATCGACCCCGAGGGCGTGGCGGTGGTCGTCGTGGGCGACACGGCGTCGCGATAGCCTTGCCGCGCAGGGGACGGCCCGAAAGGCCGGACACCCGGTCTTGAGGAGGAAAAGTCGTGTCGCTGTTGAGGTTCAGGACCGGTGGACGCCGGTCCAGGCGGGTCGCTCTTGCGTGTCGCCGGCTGCTGCCGGGTCTTTGTCTGCTGTTCGTGGCCGCCGGTGCTCAAGGTCAGCAGTTCGCAAGCCTCGCGTCCGCCGCCGACGACCGGAGCGCCGCGGCGCGCGCGGCCGGAACGGCGATCGTCGTCGACCACGACCTGGTGCGTTCCGGTCCCCAGCGGCTGGAACTGCAGGGAATGGACGGCCGGATTCTGGTCGCCGAGCGCAGCGTGTTCGAGGATCGGGGAGACGGCAACGTGATGTGGGCGGGCCGGTTCCCCGGCGCGAACTACGACAGCGTCGTGCTGACGGTTCAGGACGGACACCTCCAGGGGATGTTCGGCGAACCGGGCAGGTCGGCCCACTGGATTCGTTCCGGCCGGAACGGCAGGGGCCTGCTCGATCAGCCCGTCGGCGGTGGACCCGTCGAGTTCTGCGCGGGCGGTCTGGCGCACGACGAAGCCGTGCCGGCCGTCGTCGACCAGTCGGCGGCAAGCGATCTTCCCGTGGGAGATCTCCCCGCAGGAGTTCGGCAGGAGTCGAACCACGATCGGCTCGACATGCTGGTCCTCTACACGGTGCAGGCTGCGGAAGTCTGGGAAAGTCACGGCTACGGCACGCCCCGGGCGTCGATTCAGGCCGCGATGGACTTCCTGAATCTCGTGTTCCGGAACAACTCGATGCCCGCCAGCGCCCGTCTGGTGCATTTTGCCGAGGCGCCCGCGGCCCTGGACGGTCCACGGTCCGTGCTCAACCGGTTGTCCGACCTCCGGGAGGTGGCCGAGTTGCGGACGGCTCACCGGGCGGACGTCGTCCATCTGTTCGTCGGCGAGGACCGGCGACGTCTCGGATACTGCGGCATCGCCTGGGTGCTGACCCGCGCCGGCGAACGAAACGACTGGTCGAACGCTCATGGCGTCACGACCGCGGACTGCATCTTCCCCGCGCGGCAGGGCGCCTATCCCTACTTCGGCCAGGTCTTCGCTCACGAAGTCGGCCACAACCTGGGCGCCAACCACGATCCACCCCACACCGGGATCAGTCGGGACGTCGCGGTGCGACCCTGGGCTTTCGGGCACTTCGACATCAACGTCGCTCCGACGGTCGAGACGATCATGAGCTACAGGAGCTATGTGCCTCGGCAATGGGCGCCTTTCTTCTCTTCCGTGCGTATCCGGCCGAACGGCTGGACCATCGGCGTGGCGGACCAGCGGGAGAATGAACGGGCTCTGTACGACACGATGCCCCTGGCCGTTCGGTACAGCGAGCTCATGCCGGATCCGGCGGAGTTCCACGAGTCCTCGGAGTGGGCGCCCGCGGCGCCGGCGAACCTGATCGTCAAGGCGACCGGCAGCACCAGCGTCCGGCTGGAGTGGAAGGACGAGTCGGACGACGAGGACGGCTTCCGGATTCAGGTCAAGGCCGCTGGCGACATGTGGAGGAATCTGGTCGCCGTCGACGCCGATGTGGAGGCGGCGACGCTCGACACGCTGGACCGCGGCGGCCGGTACATGTTCCGGGCGCGCGCCTACCACGACCTCGGCGGAGCGGACAGCGACATCGTCAAGGTCACGTTGCCGAGCGGCGATGGTCCGGGTCCCGGTCCCGGCCCGGGAGGGATCAGCGTGCCGGACGACATTACTGCGACGACAAGCGGTGCCACCGCGGTCGAACTGGGATGGTCAGGCGCCGCGAAAGGCACGGTCGAGGTCGAGGCGCGGTCCTGGAAGGAAGGGTGGCGCAACGTGGCCTCGACGGATGCCGCTGTCGGCCGGGTGACGGTGGAGGGCCTCGACGCCGAGGCGCCCTACACCTTCCGTCTGCGCCTGCGCGCAACCGGCGGCAAGGTCTCCTCCTGGTCGGAGGAGGTCAGCGTGACGACCGGCGAGGCGACCGGCGCCTGCGGGAGTGGCCCGCAGTACCTCTGCCTGTCACAAGGCCGCTTCGAGATCCAGGTGCACTGGAAGGACCACAACCGCGACGGCGTTTACGGGAACGGGACAGCCGTGCCGATCGACGTCTCGGATGAGTCCGGGATGTTCTGGTTCTTCAGCAGCACGAACATTGAACTCGTGGTCAAGGCGCTCGACGGCCTTGGAGTCAACGGGCACTACTGGGTGTTCTTCGGCGCGCTTTCGGACGTGGAGTACTGGGTCACGGTGCGCGACACCGCCGGCGGCGGCCGCCGGACCTACCACAACCCGCCGGCCGAGAGTTGCGGCCAGTCCGACATCACGGCGTTTCTTCCCGCCGCGTCCTCCGCGTCCGGTGGTTCGGCCGCGGCGGCCGGGAAGGCCGGAATCGACCTGGTCGCGATGAAGGCGGTCTCGATCGAGCTTCCTGGCGTCGTCCTGGCCCAGGAAGGCGCCGGAACTTGCGAAGCGGGGGCGGACAGGCTCTGCCTGCACGATGGCCGCTTTTCTGTCGAAGTCGAGTTCACCGATCCGAACGTGAACGAGAGGAAGGCCGGTCAGGTAGTTTCGTCGCTGACGACGAAGGAGACCGGCTTCTTCTGGTTCTTCAGCCCGACCAACGTGGAGCTGGCGGCGAAGGTGCTGGACGGCCGCGCCCTGACCGGCAAGTACTGGTTCCTGTACGGCGGTCTCTCGGACGTGGAGTACACGATCACGCTGACCGACACGGTAACCGGCGAGTCCGTGCCCTACTACAACGCGGCGGGCAGCCTGTGTGGCGGCATCGACACCGGGGCACTGCCGCGCTAGGGAGAGCGGCTCCTCGCTACCGACCGGTCGGACGCCATGACGGCCCTGTGGCGGAGGTCTATACTGATTCTCCATGAACGATCGACGACTTCCCGCACGGGATGACGGCGCTTGCGCGCCCCTTTCAGACCGACGGCGGGGACGGCCCTGTCCGTCCTGTCTGCCGCTTTTCCTCCTTGTCTTTCTTGCCGCGAGTGCCCAGGGTCAGCGGTTTCTGAACGTCGTTCCGCTGGGCGATGATCCGACCTCCGGCGGCTGGTCCGTCGAGGTCGACCGCGATCTGCTGCGTTCCGCTCCGCAGCGTCTCGAATTCGAGGTCCCGGACGGCCGCGTGCTGACCCCGGAGATGCGGGTCTTCGAAGACCGCGGCGACGGCAACGCGATGTGGGCGGGGGGCTACCCGGAACTCGGGTACGACAGCGTCCTGCTGACCCTGCAGGACGGCCACCTAGTGGGGCGTCTCGGCCTGCCGGGGGGCGATACGTACTGGATACGCTCGCCTGCCGACGGTTCCGGCCGTCTGACGGAGGGCGGCGAGGCTTCGGCCCAGGCCTGCGGCGGCGGAGTCGTTCCTGACCGCGGCCCGGCGGCGCGGGTCGCCGCGGCGGCGCGCGCGGATGCGCCTCGTCGCGCAGCGAACGCGTCGAACCACGACCGGCTCGACATTCTGATCCTCTACACCGCGTCCGCGCGGCAGCGGCTGGAACAGGCTGGCTGGGGGCCGCCGCCGACGTTCACGCAACACGCGATCGACTACCTCAACCTCGTGTTCCGCAACAACCAGGTCACCGTGACCGCGAACCTGGCGGATCAGGAGCAGGCGCCGGCGGCGCTCGAGCAGATCGTGAGTCCACTCGATGCTCTGAGCCGGAATCAGGAGGTGCATGATCTTCGGGTGGAGCGCGGGGCGGATCTGGTCCACTTGTTCTTCAATGAGAGCCCTGGCTTCTGTGGCCAGGCATGGCTGATGACGCACGGGAACACGGCGGCGAACTTCTGGCATAGCGGTTACGGCGTCACGACGGTGTCGGGCGGCTGCGTCAGCGCCGAGCGCCTGGTGCGGCCCGGAGAACACGCGAATCACGTCGAGACGTTCGCCCACGAGATCGGGCACAACCTGGGCGCCAACCACGACCCGGACAACACGGGCCTCGATCCGGCCGCCGCGGTCTATCCCTACGCCTTCGGCCACCACAACTTCACGCCGCAGCCCAACCGGAAGAGCGTGATGAGCTACAACGAGGGCCGCCAGTTGCCCTTCTTCTCGACCGTGCGGCTGAAGCCCGACGGATACACCCTCGGCGTTGCGGGGCAGCGGGAGAACGAGCGCGCCGTGCAGCAGACGGTTCACGTCGGTGTCCGGTTCAGTGACCATCTTCCCGATCCGGGAGAACCCCCGCCGCAACCGCCGCCCGGCGACCGCCCGTCGGCGCCGACGAATGTCAGCGTCGTGGAGACTGGCGGCACGAGTGTCAAGGTGACCTGGACCGACGCCTCGGACAACGAGCACGGGTTTCACGTCCACGGCCGGCTCGAGGGTGGTGGCTGGCGGACGCTCGCCGAGGCGCCGGCAAACGCGGAGTCGGCCGACGTGGATGGCCTTCAGGCCGGCGGGCGCTACGACTTCCGCGTCCGGGCCTGGAACCGCAGCGGCGGTCGCAACAGCGGCGTGGCGACCATCGTTCTGCGAGACACGGAGTACACGGACTGCGTGCCGGCGGCCTCGCAGATCACGTTCGCCCATGGCTACACAGTCAGCATGTGCGTCGAGTATCGGAAGGACGGCGAAACGGTGGAGGAGGACGCGAAGGACTACGGTCTGGAGTCACGCGAGTCCGGCCTGCTCTACTTCTTCGACCGGGACAACGCCGAGGTCCTGGTCAAGGTGCTGGACGCCTGCGCGGTGAACGGTCATCGCTGGGTGTTCGTGGCGCCGGTGACGGACCTTGCGTTCAACCTCTACGTCGACGAGACAGCGACCGGCGAACGCTGGGAACACCGGAATCCGAGGGGCGGCCAGACTGCGTCGACGAAGAGCGACGTTGCGGCGTTCCCCTGCCAGCCGGCTGGCTCGACGGCGACCGCCGCAGGTGCCGGTGGTGCGCGGGGAGTGGAACTCGTCGATTCCGGGCTGTCGCAGGTAGCGCCTGACGTTGCGACTTCCGTTCTGGCAAGGCCGGCGCCGGCAGCCCCGGTCGGAGTCGCTCAGGCGATCGCCGGGGGCGAGGGCACCGACTGCGAACCGCGACCGGTGGCGACACTCGCGGGCGGTTACACGGTGAACATGTGCGTCGAGTACCTCAAGGACGGGGTTGCCGAAGTGCGCGAGGCCCGGGACTTCGGCCTGGACTCCCAGCAGTCGGGTCTCCTCTACTTCTTCGAGCCGAGCAACGCCGAGGTGCTGATCAAGGTGCTCGACGCCTGCGGCGTGAACGGCTATCGGTGGGTGTTCGTGGCGCCGGTGACGGACCTGGCGTTCAATCTCAGCGTCGTGTCGCCCAACCCGGACGACGAGGTCTGGAGGCACAGCAACCGTCTCAGCCAGACAGCGCAAGCCAGGAGCGACAACGCGGCCTTCGCCTGCAACAACTGAGGTCGCACAACCGGTGCGACTTCGTCCGGCGACGGACGGTCAGTAGACCGCTGTTTCCGGGTAGAACGCGTACCAGCCGAACCAGAACGCCGCGTGGCCGGGAACCCGCGGCAGAAGGTCGCCGTCCCCCTCGGGCGCGAGACCTTCCTCCGCGATCCACCAGGTCGTTCCGTCCGCCGCGCGGAGGGTGCGGAGCGGGCCGTCGCCGGGCGTGTCGAAGCTGAGCCCGCCGCGCTCGTAGGCGCGTACGGCGTCGCTCTCCGGGTCGAGGACGAGGACGATGTCGAGCCCTCCCACGGTGTCGTTGACCAGGCGCTCGACGCGCAGCTTCTCCAGCGGATAGGCCTTGGCCTCCCCGTTGATCGTCAACGCGTAGACGCGGGCGTTGCGCTCCAGCGCGTCACTCTGCCGCCACACCGGAAACTCTACGCCGGCCCGGGCCTGATCGGCGGCGCCCTCCACGTAGCGATAGCCGGTTCTCTGAGCCGCGGCCGGATCGGGGCGCATGATGCTGGTGTCCGGGTAGCGCTGCCGCCAGACGTCCCAACGGGTAAGCGTCATCGGCAGCATCCGGAGTCGGGCGCTCTCTTCGGCCCGCTGTCCGACCACGGCTTCGCCGGTCAGATTGCTCCAGAGACTGAGCGTCGCGCGGTCGAACATCAGCTTGTTGGAACGGTAGAGCAGGCCGGAAGTGCCGAACGTCAAGCGTTTACCGTCCTCGTCGACGGCGGAGTAGAGGATTCCTGAACCGCACAGTGTGCAGAACGAGAGGGTCATGGGCTGGCCGCCGACCGTGTCGTTCAACAGCTCGTGCCAACTGAGCACCTTGACCGGGTACGCCCTCCGCTCGCCGCCCAGGCTGACGCCGAACACGGTGTCCGTATCGCGCATGAAGCGGGCGAGATCGGCCGGCACCGACTCCGGATCGTCGATCGCCGGAATGCCGTCGAGCGGCACCCCGCCCGAGTGGACTTCCCGCAGCCTCAGGCGGACCGTGGCGGCGGGATGGAGAATGTCGCCGTAGACGGGGTCGATCCGCGAGAACAACTCCCCTTTCCACGCGATGTAGCCGGGCGGCGGCTGCAGATCCTGGCGGCCGCCAACGTGGAGGAACCAGTCCCGGTAGCGGCTGCCGAGCTGTTCGCCGGATAGCTGCTCCAGGAGTCGGCGCGCGTCGGGGCGGGCCTCGCGGGGCGCAAAGAAGTACGCGTCGACCAGGGGGATCAGCGTTGCCGGATCACCTTTGGCCAGTGCCGTGGCTGCCTTGCGCCTTGCCTTCGGCTTGCTGGAGATGAGACGCCGCAGCCGGTCGTACACGGGGCTGTCGGCGCGACCGGGCGCCAGAGTGGGATAGGCCGGCGTGACTGCCGGCGGCTCCTCCGAGTCCTGGATCTGCGGCGCGAGGTTCGCCGGCCCGATCAATCCCAGGCAGACGAACGTGACCGTCGCGCGGATGAGGGCGTTGGGTGTCATGGTCGCGTCTTCGCCGTCGATAGTATGCATGCCGTGCTGAACGCGGACCTCGCGGCCGGAACTTCCGGCTCAAGGATCAGGCCACGATTCGGACCTGCGGGGTCAGCCCTGGTCATCGCCTCGCTACTTGCTGGACAGGTTGCGGTCCGGGCCGCGTCAGCCCAGGAGCCTGAAGTCGTGATCCAGGGTATCGAGGTGACGCCGGCCTCGCCGGGCGCGGAAACCCTGTGCCGGCTCAGCGCCACGATCAGCAACGGCGGCAGCCGCGCGGCGTACAGTTTCGGATTCGATGTCGAGCTGAACGGCCGGCCGCTCCCCGTCTACGAGAAGCAGCTCTTTCTGCAGGTGATCGAGGCCGGTCAGTCGGAGGAGGTCGCCCTCTTCAACTTCTGGACCTCGGAGACCGGCAGGCCGGCGCCGGCGGACGGCGAACTCGAAGTACTGGTCCGTCTTCGAGAGGCGCGCTGGGTGGAGGTGTCCGAGGTCGAGGAAGACGGCGAAACGGTCGAGGTCTGGACGCCGGTCGGCGACGTCTCCGGCCTACCGCGGTCCCTCAGTCTGACCCTCGAGCTGGATTGATGCGGGGCTTGCTCGTCGCCGCCGCGGCGATGCTTGCCGGGTTGGCCTGTACCCGGTCTCCGACGCCGGAAGATGGCGGCGCCGAGGTCGCCGCCAGGCCGCCGATCGTCCTGATCTCGATCGACACGCTGCGCTCCGACCGGCTGCCGGCTTACGGCTACGAGGGCGTCGAGACGCCGGCGATCGACCGTTTGGCCGGCGACGGTGTGCTGTTCGAGCGGGCCTACTCCCACGTCAACGTGACCCTGCCGTCCCATGCCAGCATCTTCACCGGCCTGCTGCCGTCCGTACACGGCGTCCGCGACAACGCGGGCTACCGCCTGGACGGGGCGATCCCGACGTTGGCGGCGGAACTCCACCGGTACGGGTACGCGACCGGCGGTTTCGTGTCGTCGTACGTGCTCCGTTCCGGGACCGGCATCGCTCGTGGATTCGAGGTCTACGATGACGGCGTCGGGTTCGAGACGGGCCGCCAATTGGGACAGATCCAACGAGCCGGGACGGACACCCTGGCCGCGGCCTCGGAGTGGCTGGCCGGCGTGGCGGAAGAGCCGTTCTTTCTCTTCCTGCACTTGTACGAGCCGCATGCTCCCTACGAGCCGCCGGCGCCGTTCGCCGGCCGCTACGGGAATCCGTATGACGGTGAAGTGGCGGCCGCGGACTCGGTGGTCGGCGAGTTGATCCAGCGTCTGCAAGAGCTGGGCGTGTACGAGGACGCTCTCGTTGTCCTGCTCTCCGACCACGGCGAGGGCCTGATGGACCACGGCGAGATGGACCACCTGATCCTGATCTACCGGGAAGTGCTCCAGGTGCCCCTGATCGTCAAGTTGCCGGGCGGGGAGCGTGCCGGCGAGCGGGTCGCGGCGAACGCCCAGCTCGCCGACGTGGCGCCGGCCGTCTATTCGCTACTCGGCCTGGAACCGCCGCCGGGGCTCGCCGGCGACGATCTGCTCGCCCTCGGCGCGGGCCCTTCGACCGGCACGCCGCGACGGATCGTTTCGGAGAGCGTCTACCCGCGGATCCACTTCGGTTGGAGCGACCTCGCCTCGATCGTGGAGGGCGATCTGCACTTCATCGAGTCGCCCGACCCGGAACTGTTCCGGCTGTCCGAGGATCCGGCCGAGCGGAACAACGTGATCGAGGAGGAGCGGGCGGCGGCGCGGCGCCTGCGCGCGGCGCTTGCGGAGATCGACCGTTCCCTGGAGGCGCCGGCCGAGGACGACCCCGAGGTCCGCCGCCGGCTCGAATCGCTCGGCTATCTGTCGGGCGGCGGGGGCGGAGGCGACAGGCCGCTCGCCGACCCGAAGAGCCGGATTTCCGTCGTCGCGGACCTGGGCCGGGCCATGCGGCTGACCGATGCGGGCGAGCTGGCGGAAGCCGAGTCGGCGCTGCGGGCGGTGGTGCGCGAGGAGCCGCAGCTCGTGCTGGCGTGGCAGTCGCTCGGCGACGTGCTCGAGCGCCGAAAGCGCCCGGGACAGGCGCTCGAGGCCTACCGCAAGGCGTTCGATCTCTCCGCCGGGGGCGCCTCCGCTGCGGGTCTCAAAGTCGCGGAACTGCTGCTCGAGCAGAACCGCGTCGCCGAAGCCCGCGAGCATGCCCTGGCGGTGGTCGACCGGTCGCCCATGGCGAACGATGTGCTGGCCCAGGCGGCGCTCCTGGAAGACGACCTGCAGGCTGCGGCGGACTACCTCGAACTCGCCATCGCGGAGCGCGGTCCCCAGGTCGCACCGCTGATCACGAAGACGGCCTGGCTGAACCGGCAGGAACGCTTCGAGGAGGCGCTGGCCCTGAGCGACGAGGCGTTGGCGGAGTTCGGCGAGCGCGCCGACCGGGAGATCCTCGCGCACCTGTATCTCTATCGGGGCACCGCGCTGTCGGCCCTGGGTCGGGACGACGAGGCGGAGAGCGCCTACCAGGAGGCGATCGCTCTGCGGCGGGAACTGCTCGGGGCGTACTCCTCGCTCGCCTTCCTTCAGGCGCTGACGGGGAGAGGCGGCGAGGTGGGCCGCACTCTCCAGGAAATGGTCACGGTGAATCCGAACCCGGCCGCCTACGCAGAGGCAGTGAGAGCGCTACGGGCGATGAACGATCAGCAGTCGGCTGACGGAGTGCTCGGCGAAGCCCTGCGTCGCTGGCCGGACGCGGAGGAACTGCGGCTGCTCGCCGCTTCGCGGTAAGTCCGGGCGTTTCTGCCCGCATGCTGCGCAAAGGGGTTAGTCTCTTCTTCATGGCGGCGAGTTCCAGCGTAGCGTCTCGCAAGCAGGGGCAGACCCCGGCGAGCGTGCTCACGATGCTCGCGGTCTGGCTGTTCGGCGCGCTCCCGGCGGCAGCCCAGCCTGAGACCTCACGCCCTTCGGGTCCCGGCTTCACAGAGTCGATCGACGTTCAGGTCGTGAACATCGACGTCTACGTGACCGGCGCCGACGGCAAGCCGGTGCTGGGCCTCGGACCGGAGGACTTCGAACTCCGCGTAGACGGCAACCCGGTGGGAATCAGCAACTTCTACGCGGTGGAACTCCGCGACGACGAGTTGTTCGTGCGGCGTGGCGGCGAGGTCGAGGCCCGGCCCCTTGCGCCCCCTCCGCCCGCGGACCCGCGGGAGGCGGACCGGCTGCGCCGGGCGCCGCCGAAGATTCCGGCCGAGCAGGCGCTGCACGTCGCCGTCTACATCGACAACTTCAACCTGACGCCGTTCAACCGGAACCGTGTCCTGCGCGAACTGCGCGCCTTCATCCGCGAGCACCTGCGGCCGGAGGACCAGGTCATGCTGGCCTCGTCCGACCCGGGGCTCACGCTCCGCATGCCGTTCACGAACAACCGCGAAGAGTTGAACCGGGCCTTGCTGGAACTCGAGGAGGTCTCCGCTCAGCGGATCCATCGCAACAACGAGCGCCGGGACCTGATCAACAACGTGAACGACGTGAACAACGAGGAGTCGATGGAGGACCGGCCCGGCCTCGCTGCGGCGCAGCGGGCGGGCCTGACCGTCGGCGGCGGCGGAAGCTGGGCCCGCAACGAACTCATGGCCTACGCGGGCTCGGTGCGCAACGACACGAACCTGGCGATCGACGCCCTGACGAGGGTGGTCGAGAACCTCTCCGCGGCGCCCGGCCGCAAGGCACTGGTCTACGTCGCGGACGGCATTCCGATGATCGCCGCGGAGGACGTTTTCTACTTTGTCGAGCAGCTCTACGAGCGTTCGGTGTCGCTGATCGAGATGTCGGAGTACGACCTGTCGCGACGGTTCCAGCAGCTCGCGGCGAGCGCGAACGCGAACCGGACGAGCTTCTACGCGATCGACGCGCGCGGCCTGACCGTCCTCTCCCAGGGCACGGTGGACGGCCAGGTGGCGGGCGCACCCGGACAGGCGACGCTGATCGACCAGATCCGGTTGACCAACCTCCAGGCGCCGCTTCAGCTCCTCGCCGAGGAGACCGGCGGCCGCGCGGTGATCAACGCGAATCGCGTGATGCCCGACCTGCTCAAGATCGCCGACGACTTCCGCAACTACTACGCCCTGGGCTACATGCCCGCGAACGCCGGCAGCGGCCGCTACCGCACGATCGAGGTGCGTTGG
>JAPVWO010000335.1 GCA_027493375.1 Candidatus Multivorans thiocomprendens
GAACCGCGACCGGTTCCGCAACGCCATCTACTTCCATCTCGGCGGACTCGACCTATACCCCGATTCACTCACATTCCACACGAAACCCTGAAGAGCCACACTGGATGACGAAGCGACCATGGAGGTCGTCTTGGTCGCTTCGCTTCCAGGTTCCGGAGAAGGCGCCGTCTCGCCCGCCGTCACGCGAGTCGAGGAAGGACTCAACTGTTTGGCCGAGGACCTCTCGCGTCACGGTCAGACAGAGCTGTCGGAAGCTGCTCCACCCGAGCTTGTGGAGGTCGAACATCGCTTCTTGGAACGGGTGGCTTGGGGTGATGCGGCGGAGAACGGACCAACACCTCCGGTCGTCGATGAGGGGGTGTCGTCAGGGAGCGCCGGAGCCGGGCGTATGTGAGGCGGGCCGTGGCAATCAGGAGCCCGGCATTGCCGGGGCGCCCTGCGGCAGGTGCAAGCCGGCCTTCCGCGCGGCTTTCCGGCGTCCGCGGATGGCCCGTCGCCGTTCCCGCCCGCGCTCGACCAGGAGATAGAGCGAGGGCACGAAGATCAGCGTGATCAGGGTCGAGGCGAGCAGGCCGCCGACGACGACCCGGGCCAGCGGGGCCTGGAGTTCGGAGCCTTCGCCGATGCCGAGGGTTAGCGGCAGCAGGCCGAGGGCGGTTGTCAGCGTCGTCATCAGGATCGGCCGCAGGCGACGCCTGGAGCCGCGGATCAGCGCCTCGTGAAGAGTGCAGCCGACGTCCCGGCGCATCCGGTTCACGTTGTCGACGAGCACGATCGCGTTGTTGACCACGATCCCGACCAGGACGACGAGGCCGAGGAAGGAGTTCATGTTCAGGGTCGTGCCGGTAACCGCCAGGGTCAGCAGCACGCCGAGCAGCGAGAAGGGCACCGCGGTCATGATGACCAGGGGCTGCACCAGGGACTCGAACTGGACCGCCATCACCGTGTAGACGAGGAAGACGGCGAGCAGCACGCCGATCAGGAGTTCCACGAAGACCTGGCGTTGCTCTTCCAGCTCGCCGCCCATGTCGATCGTGAAGCCGTAGGGCGTCTCGACCCGCGCCAGGGCGGCTTCGACGTCGCTCGCCACGTCGCTGAACCTCCGCCCGTCGATGCCGGCGAGGACCTGCATGTAGCGCTCCTGGTTCTCGCGGTTGATGGACAGGGGCCCCTCGCCGGGATTGATGCTGGCGATGGAACCCAGGGGCACGATGTCGCCGCGCGGAGTGACGATGGGAAGCTGGGGCAGTTGCTCGATGCGCAACCGGTCCTCGGGCTGGAGCTGGACCCGGATGTCGAACTCGTCACCCTGTTCGCGGAACTTGGTGGCCACCCGTCCGAGGACGTAGTGCTCGACTGCGTCGGCGACCTGGCTGCCGTTGAGGCCCAGTTCGGCCAGACGGGCGCGATCGACCCGCAGGGTCCGCTCGAGCTGGCCGGATTCGCGGTCGATCCGGGGATGGACGACCCCGGGTACCGAGGCCATCGCGTTGATCACGCGCCGGGCGAGTTCATCCCCCTGGTCCAGGTCGTGGCCGCGGATCTCGACGACGAGGCGGGCGTCCTGGCCGCCGCGCATCATGCGCATCATCATGTTGCTGGACGACGCGAATAGCTGGATCTGGGCCGCCGGCACATCGTCGACGGCATGGCGGATCGACGCGAGGATTTCCTCCTGGCCGCGACCTCGATCGGTCAGCGGGGTGAGCATGATCTCCATCGTGCCCTGGTTGGACTGGGCGGGCCGCCACCAGCTCTCGGGACCGGCGGTGGTGATCAGGCTGTCGAGTTCGTCGGGTCTCAGCGCGCCGCGGACGCGATCCTCGATCTGCTTCATCGTTCCGGTCGTCGCGTCGAGGGGGGCGCCAACGGGCATCTCGACCCGCATGTTGAGCTGGCCCTCGTCGCTCTCGGGCATCAGCTCGAGACCGATGATGGGCACCAGGGCGAGGGACCCGAGCAGGAGGACGACGGCCGTGGCCATCACCAGGCCGGGCCTGCCGAGGGCCCACTCGATCATCCGGCCGTAGGCCATGTCGACGGGCCCGAGGGCGGCGACGCACTCGTCCGTCACCTGGCGGCTCTTCGGAACCTCCCGCAGCCAGCGAGCGGCGGCGGCCGGAATCAGCGTGAGGGCGACGAACAGCGCGCAGAGCAGGGCGAAGCTGACCGTGATCGCCAACTGGTTGAAGAAGATGCCGGCGAACCCGGAGATGAAGACCACCGGCAGGAAGACGGCCACCGTGGTCAGCGTGCCGGCGGCGATCGCCATCGCCACCTCGTTCGTGCCGGCGACCGCGGCCGCGGTGGGACGTTCGCCCTCGTGGAGCCGGCGGTAGATGCTCTCGAGCACGACGATCGAGCCGTCGACGAGCATGCCGACGCCGAGCGCGATGCCGGCCAGGGAGATCACGTTCAGTGTGAAGCCGTTGAAGTACATCAGGGCGACCGTGGCCAGCACCGAGATCGGAATCGCCGCGCCGACGATCAGGGTCGCCCGCATGTCGCGCAGGAAGAACATCAGGACGAGCACCGCCAGCGCGGCGCCGAACAGGGCCCCCAACTGGACGTTGTTGACCGCCTGGCGGATGAACTCCGCGCCGTCCATGAGGATCGTGATCTCGGCGCGACCGGCGTAGTCGCGGTTGATCGCGTCGATCTCGCGCTTCAACCGATCCACGACCTCGACCGTGTTGGAGCCGGACTGCTTCATCACGTACATCCGCATGCCCGGATCGCCGTTGATCCAGAGCTCGTTCGTCATCTCGCGGATGCCGTCGTCGACCCGTCCCACGTCCCGCACCAGGATCGGTCTGCCGTCGCGGATGGCGACGATCGTGTTCTCGACGTCCACCTTGCGCTCGAACTCGCCGATCGCGCGGATCAGGACCTCGCGCCCCGTTTCGAGCATGTCGCCGGCGGAGACGTTGCGGTTCTCGCGGGACAGGGCCATCGTGACCTCGCTCGGCGTGATCCCCAGCGCCGCCATCCGGTCGGCGGCGAGCTGGACCTGGATCTCCCGCACGCGGCCGCCCTGGATGTCCACCGAGGCGACGCCGGGCAGGCGTTCCAGCCGCCGGCTGATCGTCTGTTCGGCCATGTGGCGGACCTGTCGCGCGTCGCCCGTGCCCGACAGGCCCAGGAAGACGACCGGCATGTCGGAGAGGTTGAACTTGAACAGGGTCGGTTCGGACGCGTCTTCGGGCAGCATGCCTCGCACGAAGTCGAGCTGCTCCCGGATGTCGTTCACGACTTCGTTCAGATCGACGCCCCAGTCGAACTGGGCCTGGATGCTGCTCATGCCCTCCGCGGACATGGAGTTCAACTGGTCGAGGCCGGTGACGGTGGAGAGGGCCTGCTCGACCGGGCGGGTGATCAGGCTCTCCATCTCCTCCGGCGCCACGCCCTCGTAGGTCGTGGTGATCGAGATCCTGGGCATGTCGACTTCGGGCATCAGGTCGACGGCGAGCTGTCGCACCGCGACCAGGCCGAGCACGACGACGCAGACGTAGAGCATGGTCACGCCCACCGGACGGTTGGCGGAGAGGCGGGGGAGGTTCATCGTCGGCCTCAGAATCCGGCGGCGCCGGTGGGGGAGGGCGCCGGCTCGTTGCGGACCACCCGCACGGGCGCGCCGTGGCCCAACTGGTTGTGACCCATCGTCAGGACGAGCTCGCCGGCCTCGATCGGTCCGGCGATCGCGCTGTACTCCCCGGAGCGGCCCGCGACGGTGACCGCGCGCCACTGGGCGAGGCCGTCGACCGGCACCATGACGCCGGTGGAACGCGCGCCGTCCATCGCCACGCGCTCCAGCAGGGCGGCGCCTGGCACGATAAGGGCGTTGTCGAGGTCGCGCAGGCTGACGGAGACGTCGGCGTACATGCCCGGCAGGAGCAGGTCGTCCGTCTCGGCCAGTTCGCCCTCGACGAGCACGGTGCGGTCGTTGCGGCGCACCTCGCCGGCGACCCGGCGCACGGTGCCGGAGAATGTGCTTTCACCCGTGGCTTCGGTGGCGACGTCGAAGGCGGCGCCGGTCTGGACCGCGGCAAGATCGCGTTCCGGAACCCGGAACTGGACCAGGAGCGGCGCCTCCTCGACCAGGCGGAGAATCGGCGTGCCCGGCTGGACCAGGGCGCCGCGGTCCAGGTAGCGGTCCGAGACGACGGAGTCGAACGGCGCTCGCACGCGGGTGTTCGCGAACTGCTCGGCGAGCAGTGCCTCCCGGGCCGCCGACTGCCGGACCTGGGCCTCGCCCGCGGCCAAGTTCGCCTTCGTCGTCGCGTACTGGGAAGTGACCTGCTGCTGCTCCTGCTCGGAGAGGAGACCCTGGTCGTAGAGCTCCATCGCCCGCTGGTAGTCGGCTTCGACGCCGACGAGTTCGGCCGCGGCGCGATCGCGGTTCGCCTCGGCGACTCCGAGCTGGCCGCGCGCCTCCTGGAGCTGGTTCCTCACTTCGACGTCCGCGATCACGGCGAGCACCGTGCCGGCGGCGACCCGCTGGCCGATTCGTGCCGGCACGTCGACCAGCAGGCCCGAAACCTGGGGCGAGATGTCGGAGACCTCGCCCACGAGTTCGCCGGAGTAGGCGGTTCGCACGGAGAGGTGTCCGCGCCGCGCGGCGACCGCGCGCACGGGCACGGCCTGCGCCATCTGTGCGTCGTCCGCCTGGCCGCCTGCGCGCGCCTCGGACCCGAGGCCGAAGGCGAACACGGCGGCCGCGACGAGCACGAGGCCCGCGACGGCGAGCCCCGCGATCTGCGGGCGGCTGATCCGGCTGCGGCGCCCGGCGGCTACGCCTTTCTTCGATTGCTGAAACAGGGCCATGAGTCGTTCCGTTGGCGTCGTCTACGCAGTGCCGGGTCTGGAGTTGCCGTCGCCGCCTGCCATCGCCGCGAGCACCGAGTTGAGGCTGTCGGCGAGGATCGAGTAGAAGCGGATGAACCGGTCCAGGCGCTCGGCGACGACGCCGCCGGCGTCCGGCTCGGGAAGGAGCGCCCGCTTCATCTCCTCGGCGCTGGCCTGCCGTGCCCGGTAGCGATCGACGATCCGCAGCAGGAGGCCCGGCTCCTCGTTGATCTTGAAGTAGTCGCGGCGGTCGCCCGGGCGGGTGACCCGCTGGATGACTCCCATGTTCTCCAGCAGGCGGGTGTTCGTGCTGATGCTGGCGCGGCTGACCCGAAGGCGCGCGGCCAGATGGTCGAACCGGACGGGTTCGGGCGAGAGGATGAGCAGACCGACGAGGCGGCCGGCGATCCGGGGCAGGCGATCTTCCTCGTGCGCCAGGCCCATCGCTTCGATGAAGCGCTCCTCCGCGACGCGCACGCTGAAGTCGGCAGCGGAGGACTCGGCGGATGGATCCGGAACGGAGATCGGCTCGAAGACGGTCATGAGTCAGGGATGTTGAATCATCCGGTTTGTTTTGTCAAGACTGAACACGATGAACGCGATGAACCAGGTGGCCTCGTTTGGCCGCGCTAGCCTCGCGGTGATGGAGTTCCCCCGGCGCCGCTCAAGTCCTCGATTCCTGCCCCTGTTGCTCGGCCTGGCGATGCTGGTCTTCGCCCTGCTGCAGATCAACGACCCGGATCCACTGATCTGGGTGACCTACTACGCCGCGATCGCCTGCGCCTGCACGATCGCCGCCTACCGGCTGCTGCCCCGGGTCGTCTTTCTGGCGCTCGCCGCGATCACGGCGACGGGCGTTGTGCTGACGCTGCCTGGGTTCATCGACTGGCTGCTGAACCGTCCGACGAGCGATTTGTGGGCCCCGATGTCGGCAAGCCGGATGTACATCGAGCACAGCCGGGAGTTGCTGGGTCTGCTGATCGCCGGCGGCTTTCTCGTGATGGCGGACCGGCTGTCGGGGAGACAGTAACGTCGCCGCTTCGCGGCGCGCTCTTCTCCCCGGGTCAGAAGACCCGGGCTACACCTACTCCTCCGGTACCGCGGCGCTCATCATGAAGCCCATCATCATCTCGTCGGTTGAGGGCTGTCCGAAGCGCACGGTGCGATTCGAGTCGAAGCCGTAGCGGGCCGCCTTCTCGGCCGAGTTGTCGTACCAGGCGGTGTACTCGATCCGGGTCCCTTCGGGGATGCGCTTCAACTGGTCGTAGTAGTAGACGGTCTGCCACGAGAAGTCGAACTGCGGCACGTCGAGCAGCACCTCGGTGGTGCCGTCGGGGTAGAAGGCCTCGAAGCGGGCGGCCTTGCCGCGCATGTGCATGTGCGGCATGAGGGCGATGATGTCCGTGTCGTGCCGGGCGACCGTGGAGTAGGGGCCGACCTGGTGGTTTCCGTCGTTCGGCGGGATGGCGAACGTGAAGTTCATGATCGGCCTGAGCCCGGAGCCGAGCGAACGCTCGACGGGTTCATCGGCGAAGACGAAGCCGATCGAGGACTGGTCCCATACGCCTGTGCCGGCGCCGGCCTCCTTGTGGTAGTGGATGTCGAACGTCACCCGCGAGCCCTTCCTGAGCAGAAAGCCGTAGCCCTCCGGATAGCGGTTCGCATCGCTGCCGGAGGAGACGCCGCCCATGTAGCTGCCGGCGTTCTCGGGCGACGGGGCGATCTGGTCCTGGTCGGGGAACTCGGGCGGCGGCGGCAGTTCGCCGTTCTCGTCCGGCGGCAGCAGGTGGAGGTTGAAGTGGTGGATGACCTCGCTGTCGGGCTTGCACTGGAAGGCGACGACCCAGCGGTCCTCCGGCAGGTCCTCCTCGGTGAGGACGTAGGAGAACGCGGCGTAGAGGTCGTCGACGTCGTCCTCGACGAAGTAGGGCGCCGGCATCGTCACGACGAGGTCGGGCTTGCCGACGACCCATCCCTCCATGCTCGGAAACTCGCGCGGCGGCGGGGCTTCGGCGGCGTCGCCGGGGGCCGCGCCGCTTCCGGCCCAGTTGACCAGGGTTTCGATCTCGGCCGCGTTCAGCACCCGTTCGTTGGCGAACGTGCCGTCGTGCCGCGGGTGGGCGTCCCACGGCGGCATTTCGCGCGCCGCGACGGTCCGCGCGATCGACCGGGCCCAGGGTCGAGCCTCGGCCCAGGTGGTCAGAGCCATGGGCGCCCGCATGCCGCCGTAGTTCGCTCCCGCCGGGCGGTGACAGTCCTGGCAGTGCATCTGGAGCACGGGCAACACGTCGGCGTAGAAGGTCGGCGCGTCGCGGTCGGCCGCGGCGGCCGGACTGACGACGAGGAGGGCGAAGGCGAACGGGACTGTGCGGTTCATGGCGTCAGGGTACCAGCGGCAGGCCGGAGCCGGAGTGGCGCGGCCGCTTTGCGGCGCGCCGGATGCCGGCCAGAAGGCCGGCGCACCCAGGGCGGGCGCACCCAGTGGGGCTCAGGCGGTCGCCAACTGGCGCTCGGGGTGCATCTCGTCGACGTCGACGCCGACGATCTTCGATACCCCGCGTTCCTCCATCGTCACGCCGTAGAGCGTGCTCGCGGCCTGCATCGTCAGCTTGTTGTGGGTGATGACGAGGAACTGGGTCTCCGCCGACATCCGCTGCAGCATGTCGACGAAGCGCAGGATGTTCGCGTCGTCGAGCGGCGCGTCGACTTCGTCGAGGATGCAGAACGGGGACGGCTTGGTCTGGAAGAGGGCGAACAGCAGGGCGATCGCCGCCAGCGCCTTCTCACCGCCCGAGAGCAGCATGATGTTCTGGGCGCGCTTGCCGGGGGGCCGGGCGGTGATCTCGATGCCGCAGTCCAGCGGGTCCTCCTCGTCCATCAGGCGCATCTCCGCGTCGCCGCCGCGGAAAAGCTCCGTGAAGGTGTGGCCGAAGTTCTCGTTCACCTCGTTGAAGGCGGCGACGAAACGCTCGGAGGAGGTCCTGTCGATGTCGCGGATCGTGCGCTTCAGGCTCTCGACCGAGGACGCCACGTCGGCCCGCTGCCCGGTAAGGAACGTGTGGCGTTCCTGCTGTTCGTCGTACTCGTCGGCCGCGAGGACGTTGACCGGACCCATCCGCTCCAGCAGGGTGCGCCGGCGTTCGAGTTCCTCGGTCATGGCCTCCAGGTCCGGGGCTTCGCCGTCCGACGGCGCCGCCTGCGCGGCAAGTTCGCGCCGGAACTCCTCGCGGTAGTCCCGTTCCAGGTGTTCGGCGTTCTGGCGCAGGCCCGCCTGCCGCACGCGCAAATCCTCGATCCGGTCGCGTTGCTCGTCGCGCCGGGCGCCGAGGTCGCGCGTGCGGGCTTCCAGTTCGCGCCCGCGATCGCGTTCTTCCTCGAGAGCCTGCTGGGCGCCGGCCGCTTCGTCTCTCGCGCTCGTCCGCTCGGCCAGGGCGTCGTCGAGCTCCTGTCGCGCCCGGGCCGATGCCGCTTCGAGCTCGACGACGCGGCCGCGCAGCCGCTCCTTCTCGGCGAGCCACGCCTCGTCTGCCCTGCGAAGACTCTCGATCTGTTGCTCAAGCCTCTCGGTTTCGTTGCGGTCGGTGGCGGAGCGCTCGTCGATCAACTCGAGCTGGCCCTGACGGCCGGCGCCCGCCGTCACGCGCTCCTCGCGTTCCTCCCGAGTCCGCTCGACCGCGGCGGCCGCTTCCTCGACCGCCCGTTCCAGGCTGCGATGAACCGTCTCGCGAGCCTGGATGTCGGCCTGGATCCGTGCCTGCCGGCCGGCCGTCTCGGCAATCGTGCGGAGGAGGTCCTCGAGTTCGGCCTCGGCCTCGGTGCTCTCGCGGACTTGCGCGGTTCGCCGCTCGGAGATGTCCTGGAGTCGGGCCTTGGCGACGGCCAGTTGCTCGCGGAGGTTGGACGCGGCCCGCTCGATCCGCTGACCTTCCATGGCCGCCTCGCGGCCGCTTTCGGCGGCGTCGTCGATCTCGCGGCTCAGGGCCGCGCAACGCTCCTCAAGTTCGTCGATGCGCCGGCCGAGGTTGTCGAGTTCGCGCTGACGGCCCAGGGCGCCGGGCGCCGCACCCTCGCCCCGGACGGTGACGCGGCCGGCCTCGATCCAGAGCCGGTCGCGGCACAGGAAAGCGACACCCGGGTTGTCCTCCGCCAGGCGTTCCGCCGCCTCGGGGCCGGAGACGAGGTAGCCCGGGCGAAGCGCGCCGTTCAGGTCCGGTGAGAGGCCCAGCGCCGTCGACACCTCACCGACGATGTCGGGATCGTCCAGCTCGGGCAGAGGTGCCCGGGCGTCGGCCGGGCGAAGGAGAGTGACCTGATGGTCGAAGCCGGAGAGCGTGCGGGCGATCGACACGGCATCCTCGTCGGACGGGGCCAGGATCGCGTTGCGCAGCGGGCCCAGGAAGAGGTCCAGGCTGTCTTCCCAACCCGCGGGCACTTCGACCACGTCGCCGAGGAAGCGGGGCGCCGGCAGCTCCAGTTCGAGCAGCGCGGCGCAGATTCCGGCTCGCAACTCCTCATCTCCCCGGCCGAGTTCGTGCAGGACGGCCGCCCGCTTCTCGACTTCGACCAATTCGTCGCGGCGGGTTTCGAGTTCGGTCCGGGCTTCCTGCCGCCGGTTGCGGCTCGCCTCGAGGGCTTCGGCCGCCCGCCCTGCGGCCTCGGTTTCGGTGGTGAGGGCGACGTCCAGGTTCTCCACCTTGGCGCCGACGGCCTTGACGTCGACTTCGATGGAACGGAGCGCGTCCCGGCTGCGTTCCAGAGTGGCCTCGGCGCGGTCGCGGCGGTCGACGGCCTTCTCGTTGCCGATGCGCTCGGTGACCAGGCCGCTTCTCAGCTCTTCAGTCCCCGCCCGCGACGCCGCCTGTTCCTCGAGCAGGTCCCGGTGGCGTTTGCGGGCCCGCTCGATCGCGGCGTCGGCCTCATCGATCCGCTGCCGGTCCTCCTGGACCTTCGCCAGTGCTTCTTCGCGCTCGGAGAGGAACATCTGCCGGCGTCCGGCGAGGACGGCGAGCGCCTCCTCGGCCGCCGACAGTTCACGCCGCCGCGTCTCCTGGCTTCGGGCGCCCCCTTCGAGCCGCTCGGCGATTTCCGCCCGGGTGGCGCGGGCGCCCTTGATCAGCTCCTGGCGCCCCTCGACCGTCGCCAGCAGGGTGGCCTGACGTTCGTGCGAGCGGACGGCCTCTTCGGTGCGTGCGTCGATGGCCTTGCGGCAGTCGGCGAGTTCCGCGTTGCCGCGGGCGATCTCCGCCAGGAGTTCCGCCTCCCGGTCGGCTTTCTGTCCCAGATCCGACTCGAGTTCCTCAAGCTCGCCCTGAAGCTCCGCCCAGCGCGCCACGAGCACGGCGTCGAGCAGTTCCCGGTAGCCGTCCCTGCGTTCGCGGTGGCGCCGGGCGGCATTGGCCTGCCGCTTGAGGGAGCGAAGACTCCGCTCGACCTCGGAGATGATGTCGTCGAGCCGGAGCAGGTCCGCGGTCGCGTCCTCGAGCTTCAGGCTGGCGAGCCGCTTGCGGTTCTTGTAACGGGTGATCCCGGCCGCTTCCTCGATCAGCTTGCGGCGTTCCTGGGGCTTTCCAGAGAGGATCATCCCGATCCGCCCCTGCTCAATCACGGAGTAGGCGCGTATGCCCAGACCCGTGTCCATCAGGATGTCGCGGATGTCCTTCAGCCGGGTCACCCGGTCGTTCAACCGGTACTGCCCCTCGCCGCCGCGGAAGATCCGCCGCCCGATCGTGATGCGGCCGTCCTCGGCGTTCTCGACGCTGCCGTCGGTGAGGAAGGTGAGGCTGACCTCGGCCATGCCCAGGGGCTTGCGCTGGCCGCTCCCGTTGAATATGACTTCTTCCATGGAACTGCCGCGGAGCGACTTGGGGCTCTGCTCGCCGAGCACCCAAGTGATCGCCTCGGCCAGGTTGCTCTTGCCGCAGCCGTTCGGTCCGACGATCGCCGTGATGCCTCGCGCGAACCGGCTCGTCACCGGGTCGACGAAGGTCTTGAAGCCGTTGACTTCAAGGCTTTCCAGTTTGAGCATGGTTGGCGTGGCGGGAAATCGGGCCTGTCTGACTCTTGGGAACATAACAGGATTCATGCATAAGTCACAAGTAGTTGTGCCGGCGGCCGCTCGCGTCCACAACATGTGGCGTCTCCGGCGCGCCGCTGATACGCTGCCGCGGCGGTGAGCGCGCTGACGGTCAAGAGAACGCTGTTCGACGCGCCGCAGATGGCGCGGATGATGCGGCGGATGGCGTTGGAGGTGGTCGAGCGCGCGGGCGGCACCGACTCGCTGATGCTGGTCGGCGTGCGTACGCGCGGCGTGCCGCTGGCCGACTTCATCGCCGCCGAGATCAAGCGCACCGAGGGCGTCGAGGTGCCGGTGGGGGTGCTCGACATCACGCTCTACCGGGACGATCTCTCGACCATCGCGCCGCAGCCCGTGGTCAAGGAGAGCGTGATGCCGGTTCCGATCGACGACCGGATCGTCGTGCTCTGCGACGACGTGCTCTACAGTGGCCGCACGATCCGGGCGGCGATGGACGCCCTGATCATGGACTACGGCCGGCCGCGGGCGATCCGCCTGGCAGTGCTGATCGATCGGGGTCACCGGGAACTGCCGATCCACGCGGACTGCGTCGGCGAACACGTGCAGACGACGGACACCGAAGTGATCAAGGTCTCCTACGCCGCCACCGACGGCGGCAAGGAGATGGTCGAGCTGCTCGAGCGCGAGGGGTGAGCGAACCGGTCTGGCAGCGCGGCGACCTGCTGGGGGTCGCCGAGTTGTCACGGGCCGAGATCCTCCACCTTCTCGATACCGCCGAGTCCTTCGTTGAAGTGGCGGCGCGGCCGATCAAGAAGGTGCCGACCCTGCGGGGCAAGACGGTCATCAACCTGTTCTTCGAACCGTCGACGCGGACCAGCTCGAGCTTCGAGATCGCCGAAAAGCGGCTCTCGGCCGACAACATCAACTTCTCGACGTCCTCGTCGTCCCTGTCAAAGGGGGAGACGCTGCTCGACACGGCCCGCAACCTCGAGGCAATGGCGCCGGATCTCGTCGTCATCCGGCACGCCCACCCGCGGGTGCCGCACGCACTGGCGGAGCGGCTCGCTTCGGGAGTGATCAACGCCGGAGACGGCGCCCACGAGCATCCCACCCAGGCGTTGCTCGACGCCTTCACGATCCGCCGCCGGAAGGGTCGGGTGGAAGGGCTGAAGGTGGCGATCGTCGGCGACATCGCGCACAGTCGGGTGGTGCGTTCGAACGTCCTTTGCCTGACGAAGCTGGGGGCCGACGTCACGGTCGCCGGTCCGAGGCCGATGATGCCGGAAGAGCCGGAGTCGCTTGGCGCCCGGGTCGTCTACTCGCTGGATGAGGCGATCGAGGGCGCCGATGTCGTGATGATGCTGCGGGTGCAGCTCGAGCGTCAGGCGCGGGCCGCCTTTCCCTCGGAACGGGAGTACTTCGAGTTCTTCGGGCTCACCGCGGAGCGCCTGCACCGCGCGAACGACGGCGCGATCGTCATGCACCCGGGGCCGATCAACCGCGGCATCGAGATCGCCAGCGACGTAGCCGACGGACCGTGGTCGGTGATCCTCGAGCAGGTGGCGAACGGCGTCGCGGTGCGGATGGCGGTGCTCTACCTGCTGGCCGGCACGAAGAGCGGCGAGGACGGGGCGACGCCGTGAGCGGATCGCTGGTCATTCGCGGGGGTCGGGTGGTGGACCCGACGCAGGGGCTCGACGGTCCGGCCGACGTCCTGATCGAGGACGGCAGGGTGACGGCCCGCGGCCCCGGTCTCGCGGCGCCAGGGAACATGCCCGAGCTCGACGCCGGGGGTCTGGTTGTAGTGCCCGGCCTGATCGACATGCACGTCCACCTGCGCGAGCCGGGCCAGGAGTACAAGGAGACGATCGAGACCGGCGCCCGGGCGGCGGCGGCGGGTGGGTTTGTGGCCGTCGCCTGCATGCCGAACACCGACCCCGTGAACGACGACCCCTCCCTGACGGAGTTCATGCTCAAGCAGGCGGAGCGGGCGGGCTGGGCCCGGGTCTACCCGATCTCCGCCGTGAGCAGGGGGCTCCTGGGCCGCGAGTTGACGGAGTTCGGTGCTCAGCGCCGGGCCGGGGCGGTCGCGATCTCGGACGACGGCCGGCCCGTCTGGAGCGCCGCCCTGATGCGCCAGGCGCTGCGCTACGCCCGGCACTTCGACCTGCCGCTCATCCAGCACGCCGAGGAACTCGAGCTGTCGGGCGACGGCGTCATGCACGAGGGACGGTTCTCGACCCGGCTCGGTGTCGAGGGGATCCCGGGCGCCGCGGACGACGTGATGGTCTCCCGCGATCTGCTGCTCGTGGCCGACACCGGGGGCCGCTACCACCTGGCGCACATGTCGACCGCCCGCAGCCTGGACCTGATCCGGGCGGCCAAAGCGGATGGCCACCGCGTGACCTGCGAGGTTTCGGCCCATCACCTGCTGTTGACGGACGAGGACGTCTTCGACTCCGGTCTCGACCCGGACTTCAAGATGCACCCGCCGCTCAGAAGCGCCGCGGACCGCGACGCCCTGGTCGAGGGCCTCGCCGACGGTTCGATCGACGCGATCGCGAGCGATCACGCGCCCCATCATCCGGACGAGAAGGAACTCGATTTCGTCGCCTCGCCGAACGGCATCGTCGGGCTCGAGACGACGCTCAGCCTTTGCCTGGACCGGCTGGTGGGGAGGGGCGTGATCGACCTCGCGCGTCTGGTCGAACTGCTGTCGACGGCGCCGGCGAGGATCCTCGGCGTGACTGGGGGCAGCCTCGCGCCCGGGTCGCCCGGCAACGTGACCCTGATCGACCTGGAGCGCGAGGTCGAAGTCGATCCGGCGACGTTCCGGAGCAGGTCGCGGAACACGCCGTTCGCGGGCTGGAAGCTCCGCGGCGGGCCAGCCGGCACCATCGTCGGCGGTCGCGTGATCGACCTGCCGTAGACGGGAAGTCCGGCGTCAGCCGATGCTGCGGCCCCCATCGACGTCGAGGCAGACGCCGGTGAGGAAGGCCGCGTCGTCGGAGGCGAGCCAGGCGACGGCGGCGGCAACGTCGGCGGGTTCGGCGAGCCGGCCCAGCGGGATCGTCTTCTGGAGGACCTCCCGACCCGCGTCGTCCAGCTTCCGCCCTCCGGAGGGGCCCTTCATGAAATCGGTGTCGGCGGCGACGGGGTTGACCGCGTTGACGCGGATGCCATGAGGCGCGAGTTCCGTCGCCAGCCCCCGGGTCAGGGTGATGACCGCTCCCTTCGTGGCGTTGTAGGCGGTGATCAGCGGCCGGGGCCGGACAGCGCCGATCGAGGCGGTGTTGACGATCACGCCGCCTCCGCGTTCGAGCAGCCGCGGCACGCCGTGAACCACGCCCAGGTAGACGCTCTTCGTGTTCACCTCGAAGACCCGGTCGTAGTCGGCTTCGGCAAGCTTCCAGAGCGGCTTGGCCCGGTGGCAGTAGCCCGCGTTGTTGACGAGGATGTCGATGCCGCCGAACGCGCCGCAGGTCCGCTCCATCAGGTGCCGCACGTCGTCGCCCTCTTGGCGGGGGAGGCGCGCTCCGCCAGGGCACGGATCGTTTCCGTGTGTTACCGAACGTGCTCGTTCCGGCACAGACGTGTTTCTATTCTGTTACGGTTTCATCAACGTGGTGTCGCTGTCGCGGATTCAGACGTGCGGAGTCGCCCAGCGCGACAACAGGCCGAGAGGCCGATGCCACCGGGCTTCCGCGCGGTCGATGCGAATCCTGCCGGCGTGCGCGTGGCTGATCGCCGCCGTCGTGGCGGGAGCGGCGCCGTCTGAGGAAGCCGCGGTCGGGAACGAGGTTCGCGTGGTCCGGTTGTCGAGCAGGGCGCCGGCGCCCGAGGCGTTCATCCCCGATCGCCGCTGCTATCGCACGGTTCAGGAGACCTACGACAGCGCCGAGGCGCTGGTCAGCGCTCATCCGGGCCTGGCCTCCTGGACGAAGATCGGCGAGTCCTGGGAGAGGACCAACGACCCGGACGACGAGGACGGGTTCGAGATGTACGCGCTCAAGCTGACGAACTCGCAGGTGACGGGCACCAAGCCGGTCCTCCTGGTCACGGCGGGTCTGCACGGCCACGACTACGCCGCCCCCGAGTTCGCGATGCGTTTCGCCGAGTACGTCATGGACAAGTGGGAGACGGACGCCGACGTCCGCTGGCTTCTGGACCACCAGGAGCTGCATGTGATCCCGATGACGAACCCGGACTCGAGGCGGATGGAGGAGTACCAGGGCGCCAACGGGCCGAGGTACCGCAAGAGCCGGAACGCAAACTACTGCAAGTCGGCCCCGGCTTCGCGAGGCGTGGACCTGAACCGCAATTTCACGGTCGGATGGGGCGTGAACAGCGGCCGTTCGGAGTGCGCACGCAACTACCGCGGGCCGAGAGCGTTGTCAGAACCCGAAACGGAGGCGGTCGCCGGATACGCCGCGGAGGTGTTCCCGAACGCCTGGGACGTCACGGAGAAGGGCGCGGCGCCCTCGTCCACGTCCGGCCTTCACGTGGACTTCCACGTCACCGCCGAGTTGGTGAAGTTCCCGTGGAACTACAGCGGAAACCAGGCGCCCAATCACGATGCGCTCCGCACCGTCGCCCGAAGACTGGCCTACCACAACGGCTACCGCGTCCGGACGCGGACGACGGGTGTCTATGGCGGGGTGTTCATGGATCACGTGTACGGCAAGCTCGGCATCTCCGCCCACAGTTGGACGATCGGCAGGAATCAGCAGCAGGACTGCGCCACCTTCGACGGCGAGATCTTCCCCGAGAACCTGCCGGCGCAGCTCGAGGGCTTCAAGCTGGCGCGGCGGCCCTGGGAACTCTCCCTGGGTCCCGCCGCGGAGTCGGTCGCCCTGAGCGGGTCGGCGTCGACCTCCGGCGTTTCCGCCGGGACTTCGGTCACGCTGACCGCCACGTTCGACGACACCCGCTACGTCGCCGGGAGCGGAGAGCCGACACAGAACGTCGCCGCCGGCGAGTACTACGTGGATACGCCGCCCTGGGCGACGGGAGCGTCGGCGACCTCGATGACTGCTCAGGACAACGCCTGGGACGAGAAGTCGGAGGCTGCGACGGCGACCATCAATACGACCGGTCTGGCCTCCGGTCGGCACACGGTCTTCGTGCGGGGGCAGGACGCCGCCGGCAACTGGGGCCCGGTGAGCGCGGCGTTCCTGTTCATTGCCGAGGCGCCGCCAACGGCGATGGCGGCGCCCGCGGTCGCCGCCGGCGTCGGCCAGGTCGACGTTTCCTGGACGGCGCCCTCGAGCAACGGCTCCGCGATCACCGGCTACACGGTCCGCTGGCGTCCGGCGGCCTACTCCACCTGGTGGGAGCGGGCGGCGGTCGCCGCGTCGGCCACTTCCTACACGATCACCGGTCTCGACGGCCGGAGGATCGAAGTGCAGGTTCGCGCGACGAACGGCGTCGGCGGAGGCGGCTGGTCGGCGTCGGCGGAAACGACCCCCAGGTTCATGAGGATCCGGCCGACTTCGCTCACGCTGGCGGAGGGTTCGAACGGTTCGTACTCCGTGAATCTGACCTCGCCTCCCACCGGCACCGTCACGGTGACTCCGAGCGTTCCGGCGGGCACGGACGTGTCATTCGCTCCGGCAACCCTGGAGTTCGGCACGTCGGACTGGAACAAGGCGCAGACGGTGACGGTGACCGCGGCCGACGACCCCGACGCCGTGACGGACGGGGACGTCAAGATCAGCCACTCGGCGGCGGGCGGCGGATACGACTCGTCGGCCTTCACCAGCGTGACGGTGTCGATCACCGAGAACGACACGCCGGGGGCGGCGGTTACGCCGACGACGCTGACGGTGCCGGAAGGCGGCAGCGACGACTACACGGTGGTCCTGGCCGCCCAGCCGACCGGCACGGTGACGGTGACTCCGAGCGTTCCGGCGGACACGGACGTGTCGTTCACGCCGGACACCCTGCAGTTCGGCACGTCGACCTGGAACACCGCGCAGACGGTCACCGTGTCCGCCGCCGAGGACAGCGACCAGGCGACGGACGTGGACGTGACGATCAGTCACTCGGCGTCCGGCGGCGGGTACGACTCGGTCTCCATCTCGAGCGTGACGGTGTCGGTCACGGAGAACGACGCGCCGGGAGCGACGGTGACGCCGGCTGCGCTGACGGCGACGGAAGGCGGCAACGCCGAGTACACGGTGGTCCTGGCGACTCAGCCGAGCGGCACGGTGACGGTGACGCCGAGCGTTCCGGCAGGCACGGACGTGTCGTTCACTCCGGACACGCTGATGTTCAGCACGTCGAACTGGAACGAGGAGCAGACGGTCACGGTGTCCGCCGCCGAGGACGACGACGCGGTGACGGACGCGGACGTGACGATCAGTCACTCGGCGTCCGGGGGCGGCTACGGCTCGGTGTCCATCTCAAGCGTGACGGTGTCGATCACGGAGAACGACACGCCGGGAGCGACGGTGACGCCGACTTCCCTGACGGTGACGGAAGGCGGCAGCGACGGGTACACGGTGGTCCTGGCCACCCGGCCGAGCGGCACGGTGACGGTGATTCCGATCAGGGGCTCCGGTACGGACGTGTCGTTGTCGCCGGGTACGCTGCGGTTCGGCACGACGACCTGGAACGCGCCGCAGATTGTGACGGTGTCCGCCGCCGAGGACGACGACGCGGTGACGGACGCGGACGTGATGATCACTCACTCGGCTTCCGGGGGCGGCTACGGCTCGGTTTCGTTTTCCAGCGTGACGGTGTCCATCACGGAGAACGACAGGCCGGGAGCGGCGGTGACGCCGACCTCGCTGACGGTGACGGAGGGCGGCAGCGCCAGCTACACGGTGGTTTTGACCACCCAGCCGAGCGGCGAGGTGACGGTGACTCCGAGCGTTCCGACGGACACGGACGTGTCGTTCGCGCCGGACGTTCTGCGCTTCAGCGCGTCGACCTGGAGCAGGGCGCAGACGGTGACGGTGACCGCGGCCGAGGACGAGGACAGGACAACGGACGATCCGGTGACGATCCGTAACTCGGCTTCCGGCGGCGGTTACGGCTCGGTGTCCTTCTCCAGCGTGACGGTGTCGATCACGGAGAACGACAGCGGCGGCGGCGGTGGCGGTTCCGGCGGTGACGGCGGCGGCACTCCGCCTCCCTCGGGCGGCGGTGGTGGCGGCGGACCGGGCGAAGCCGAGATCGCGACGGA
>JAPVWO010000336.1 GCA_027493375.1 Candidatus Multivorans thiocomprendens
CTCGGACCGCGAAGGCATCGCTCACGCCACGCAGACAGAACCGACGCCCCGGCCTACAAGAGCGACTCCGAGACAACCCAAGTCCGACAGATTGCTAGGTAAGGCATGGCGAGGCTCGGCTACCTACGTTAGCTGTCGGAGCGAGGGCGGCCGCAAGGCCGCCCCCTTCACTCCTTTGGCTGACGCGGCTTCCAGGAGCCAGTACCTTGAAGGAAGTAGCCGCGATGCCGAGATCAAGACCACCGCACCAAACAGAGGTCCGGCATCGGAGTGAGAAGTTGGTCCGATCCGGGCTCAAGACTCGCCCGATTCCGGGCGACCCAAGGAGGACCGCATGGAAGACACGCTGCTGTACGTTTCCGCTGAGGCCGGACACGCCCACGAGTCGCCGCGAAGTGAAGTCGCCGACGACCTAGTGGAAGCGACGCGTGTTGCGCTTGGCAAGGTGCTGGCGGGCAGTCACTACCAACGTGTCGAGTCTACGGACTGGACGCTGAAGGCTTCGGAGGCCGGCGCGCTGACCGTGCGGCTGTGGCCGCGGAAGATGACACTGTCCGGCCCGCCCGGCGTGGCCGCGCGTGTCGAGCGCAGAGGCCCTGGCGCCGTCCCGCGCCTGACCGTAAGCATGGCCGGCCTAGTCGACCCAGGAGCCGCTCTAGACGCCCCCGACCTAGCAAGGGCTGTGGCTTGGGCTTGGCTCGAGCGTGGCGAACCCTAAACGCGGAGTACTTGTCGGTGGCATGAGTGAGCCTCCGTTCGTATCGAAGACCAGCGCTCATCCGTCCTCTTCCATCGCCCGATACAGAGCCTCGCGGTCGTCGACGTCGACCAGATGGCCTCCGCTGTCCCACCTAGGCCGCGGCGGCAGTTCATTGGGTTCGCTCGCAGCGACTCCCGGCGCGCGCAAGCGTCGCAGTCCGGCCTCGACCAGAGCGAGCATCGCGGTTCCCCGTCTGGCCGCCTCTTCGCGAAGTCTCTGCAGTCTCAAGGTCCCGAAAACAGCCATTTCAGTGGTTCACTCCTTGACCGCCGCGCAGTCGACGAAGCTCGTGGGCCGGCTCCGAGATTCGCCGCCAACCGCTCCCCTTCACCGCGCGCAAGCGCCGGACGGCCTCGCCGAGCGGTACGTCGTCGAGCAACTGGAAGCCGCGGACTTCGAATCGCAACAGGTTCCAGTTGCCGTTCTCGTCACGCTCCCAGCGCCCCTCGCCGTGGAGCCGAAGCATGGCACCGAGGAGGTTCGGCGCGAGAAGACGCGCTACTTCGCGGTTCGCGTCGCAGATGTGGACCTCGTCGCCGTCACGCAGATGAACCGACACAGTGTCGTCCCTACCGACCACTCGAATCAGAATGCCGTCCAGGCTTCCCCATTCCCTGAGGGGCACGTACGCGAAGCCGGCCCTACCAGACATGCCGCAACCCGTGGGCTCGGTAGCGATTCATCCGACCGTCACGGCTAACCAGAATCAAGTCGCCGCGAATGCACTGGTGAACGAGCATCCGATCGAACGGGTCGCGGTGCGCGTCCACGCGCGGCAGGACGTGGTAGCTCGAAGCGTCGCCGCTCTCCAGCGGGAGGATCTCGAAGCCGAGCCGGCGGCAGTGGTCTGGGAGTTCGTCGGGAACCAGCGGGTCGAGCTTCAGCTTTCCCAACCCGTACTTCAGCGAGGCTTCCCACAAGGACACGGTGCTCACCAATACCCGGTTGCGCGAGTTTTCAATGATCTCGCGAGCTGGCACGGACAGCTCGGTCGATCTGCCGATGGTCCACAGCAGCACGTGGGTGTCCAGCAGATACGTCACGCGCTGCCGAGGAACTCCTCCTCGGTCATCTCGAAGCTGTCGGTGAACTCGATCGTGACCTCGCCGTCGAGGAAACCGAGCTCGCGCCGGCCCGAAGGCGCCGGTTCATAAGGGACGATCATGGCGACCGGCGTCTTCGACCTCCCATACAGGACACCGATGCGCTCGCCGCGACGCACGTCGGCGAGGACCTTTGAGAACTCGGCCTTCAACTCGGCTACCGGAAGCGCCTTCATGGACCGACTCTGTCAGCCATCCTGTCAAGTTGTCAAGTTGAAGCGCCGTCGGCAGTGGCGACGCGTCCCGGCGACCTTCGAGGAACTCTCGTGTGGCGGAGAGGGAGACCCCGGCGGCAGAGTTTGACGTGGTCCATCGTGGTGCGACAAGGGCACTCAAAGCCCCGTCTCCGTTGAAGACAACGGTCCAGGATGGTCCGCGGGCGTTTCGTGTACTTCGACGCCCTGTTTGCCAGTGACCTAAGCGGCCGGGTGCGAGCGTTTCAGTCGACGGTGGCCGCCGGCATGGACCCGGCCAGGGCGGCGGCGCTGGCTGGGCTCATGGAAATGGACTAGCGGGGCCAGCCTTCCCCGAAGGCCGACGGCTCAGGGGTCCGTCGGCCCCCGCGACGAATCCCCCCAAGGTTCGCCATGAGACCACCGCCTTTGAACGGTCCTCAACCGGCCGCTGTGTGCCGAAACCCCGCGCTGGGGTCCGGGTCGGCCGTGGCGGATTATGCGCCAGACTACGCCGGATTCTGGCCACGTTGGGCCAGATTTCGGCCACTTTGCGCTAAACCGTGCCAGTTTGCGTTAGATCGTGCCAGTTCATGCTAGCGTCACGTAGACTAGGAGCAAGGAGCACGGCGCTGGCTGCGGGGGCGCATTGAAGAAAATGTCAGAAAGGGGTTGACATCAGTCCTGGGGTGCACTATAGTTCAGCGCGGTTGGCAGGAGGAGCGTCTTCCTGCCCGAAAAAAGAACCGGGCCGAGCTGCTCTCACACAGCAGCTCGGCCCACAGACTTGGAGTTAGCTATGAACCGCATAGCTGGAGCCCCCTTCGGGGGGCTCCCTTTCTCCAAGCCTCAGTTTACCACCTTTCCAAGGGGAGGGTCAAGGAATGTCAAGCTACGAGGCGCTGCTAGAGGACCTACGACGCGACCATGCGGAGGCGTTGGAGACGGTTAGAGACCTGCAGGCGGCGATCCGAGCCGTTGAAAGGAAGATCCACCAGGCGCCTAGTCCGCAGGCCGAGGCCACTCCACCTGCGGGACCATACTCTCAGTGCCGGACAATCCTGGAGGCGGCCATCAAGTACCTCAAGACGGTGGACACGCCACAGACTTCTCAGCAGGTCAAAGCGGCCCTGCTGGACGGCGGCTTCCAGTCGAGCGCGAAGGATCCGTACTACAGCATCCATACGGCGTTGAAGAATGGCAGCGTCGACGATGGACCGATCGAGAAGATCGACGGCCGCTGGCGTCTTCGGGGGCAATCGAGGACGATCGCCAAAGAGCTAGAGCTACAGACACTGCCAAGTCAGGCGACCGTCACCCTTGGCGGGAAGCTGAACATCTGAAGCGTCAAGCGCTGGCTTGGGCGGCGGCCAGAACCCGGCCGGGCAGTTCAATCGACACCGAATCGTGGGACCCCATCAGGGATCCATCGCTATCGACTCGGCCCAGAGACCTGACAACAAAGGACTTTCTAGTGGTCTATGGCGGAGAGGGAGGGATTCGAACCCTCGGTCCGAGTCACCCCGGACAACTGCTTAGCAGGCAGCCCTGTTCGACCACTCCAGCACCTCTCCCGAGCGGGGGAGTCTAGCAGCGGGACGCGGCCGCCGGAGCTGCGGTCAGGCCCGCGCCGCGACGTCGACGCGAGCCTGCGCGGTATCCACGCGGTCCTTGAGTCCCGCCTGCTCCTCGGAGCTGGCGCGGGCGTACTCCGCCGCCAGCTCGTCGCGCTCGGTCGTGGCGGCCGCGGCGTCGATGTCCTCGGCCGGCTCCGCGGTCTCGGTCAGCACCGTCACGGTGTCGTCCGCGACCTCACAGAAGCCCGGCGCCACGGCGACGAAGCGGCGCGCGCCGCCGTCGGCCGGCTGGTAGCTGAGCTCGCCGGGCCGCAGCGTGCTGATCAGCGCCGCATGGCCGGGCAGGATGCCCATGTCGCCCTTGCGCCCGGGCAGACCGACGTCCGAGCACTCGATCTCGAGCAGCTTCTCGGCGTGGGTTACGAGGATGAGGTTCAAGCCCGCCACGTTCTAGGCCGCCAGGAGCTTCTTGCCCTTGTCGACCGCCTCGTCGATGGTGCCGACCATGAGGAAGGCCTGCTCAGGCAGCTCGTCGAGGTCGCCGGAGAGGATCGTCTTGAAGCCCTCGACGGTGTCCTCGATCTTCACGTAGCGGCCTTCGAGGCCGGTGAACTGGGTCGCCACGAAGAACGGCTGCGACAGGTAGCGCTCGATCTTGCGCGCCCGGGCGACGACGAGCTTGTCCTCTTCGGACAGTTCCTCGACGCCGAGGATGGCGATGATGTCCTGCAGGTCCTTGTAGCGCTGGAGCACCTGCTG
>JAPVWO010000337.1 GCA_027493375.1 Candidatus Multivorans thiocomprendens
CTGGACAGCCGCTATCAGGAGCGCCACTTTCACTCCCGTTGACGATCGCCCGGCCCGCGGGCGAGCCCGGCCGACTGGCGGCGGGAAGTCCGCGTCGGCTGCGGTGCGGTCAACTCGTCAACCAGACGGAGATCAGCCGCGACACTCAGGTGCCGCGCGCCACCGTCCAGCGCTACCTCCAGTTGCTCGAGACGTCCTACCAGTTCGTCCCGCTCCCGGCCTGTTCCGTCAATCGAACCCGACGCCTGATCAAGACATCGAAGGCGTACTGGAGCGACGCCCAGACCCCCAGGCCCGAGGTGCTCTACTGGCGAACCGCCGGCGGCGTCGAGGTCGACTTCGTCATCGAGACGGGCGATCGGCTGCTGGCTGTCGAGGCGAAGACGACGACGAACCCCGGCCATAGGGACACGCGAGGCCTGCGCCTGTTCCGCGACGAGTACGGAGAGCGCTGCGCCGGCGGGATCCTCCTGCACGCGGGCGATGACACGCAGTGGATGGCGGACGGCGTTCTCGCGGCGCCGTGGTGGCGGGTGATGTAGTTCGGTCGCCTGGCCGTCTACCCTAGCTCTCCGATCCACCAGTCGATGTGCTCCTCCAGCACGACCATCGGCATGGCGCCGCTGCCGATGACGGCGGCGTGGAAGGCCTTGATGTCGAAGCGGTCGCCGAGCGCCTCCTCGGCCTTCCGGCGCGTTCATGCCGGTATCGAGCACCAGGCGGCAGGAGATGAACATCTCCATGACCAGGCGGCCGTACAGGTCGTACGCGTTCTCGTATACGCCCATCTCCTTGCCGAGGTTGGCGGCGTACTCGGCCCAGCCTTCGGTGAACGCGCCGTAGCCGATCGTCTCGCGGCGGAAGCGGGGCAGGTCCTCCCGTTCGGCGGCCAGCGCGAGCTGGAAGTGATGACCGGGGATCAGCTCGTGGTAGATCAGCCCCTGGGCCGAGAACAGGGACCGGTTCTCGAGGTCGGAACCGTTGTAGCGGTACTCGCCGCGCGGGTTGACGGAGGTCGGAAGCTGGTAGACGCCGAAGGTCATCGTCGCCTCCGACGTCGGGTCGAGGCGGCGGACGCCGTAGGGCGCCTCCGGCAGCACGTCGAAGTAGTCGGCGATGTGAGGCTCGATCTTCTCGATGTAGCCCATGTAGCGCTCCTCGACCTCCTCGGGCGACGAGGCGATGAAGCGCGGGTCGGCGCGGACCTGGTCCAGGAACTCCTTCATCGCGGTCTCTTCGGACGCGGCTTCGAAGCCGATCTCCTCCCGCAGCGTCGCCAGCTCCGCTTCGATCTGCGCGACCTGCTCCAGGCCGAGCTGGTGGATCTCCTCGGGCGTGAGGTCGGTCGTCGTGTGCATCCGCACCCGGTGGACGTAGAGCTCGCGGCCGCCGGGCACCTCCGACAGTCCCACCTGGTCCGGCGCCGCCTCCAGGTAGTCGTCGCCGAGCTCGGCGACCAGGCGGCCGAACTGCGCGTCGATTCCGGTCTCGACGGCCGCGCGGACCTGGTCCAGGAAGTCGTCGCCCCCGTCGCCGACGCGGTCGGCGGCTGGCACGAACAACTCGTCGAGACGACCCCGATAGCCCTCGAACATCCCGACCATGGCCGGGACCTGGGCCTTCGGCAGGTAGATGCCGCGGTCCTTCTGCCCGGACACCTTGTCGGCGAGTTGCCCGATCCCCTGGGCGTATTCGTCGAGCAGATGGAGGTAGTGGGCGCGGTCCTCGTCGGTTTCGACCGGAGCGGCGCCGAGCACCTGGTGGAGGATGTTCAGGCTGAAGCCGCCGGCCGCGTAGGGCGTGACGTTGAAGTCCGCCCAGTAGTGCTCCGGCGCCTCGACCAGCATGCCGAGGTTCCACCGCAGCAGCCTGAGGGAGATCCAGTCCTCGTGGTCGATCGCCTCCTCGTCGACGCCGGCCAGCCGGTTGAGCAGGTCCCGGGCGAAGGCGGCGTCCGCCTCGGCGGCTTCGAGCGTCCAGTCCGGGAAGTGCTCGACCCTCTCGCCGCGGCGAAACTTGAGGTAGGGATCGCGGGCGGCGACGAAGTCCAAGTACTCGTCGCCGGCGGCGGCGATGAGGTCCGCGTCGGCGGCGCCGTCGACGGAGATCTCCACGCTGCAGGCGGCGAGCAGGGGAAGGACGAGGACGGCGGCGACGCGGGCCCGGTGGCTCATGACTTCCTAGCGTAGAGCACCGGCACCACGACCAGGTTGAGGAACGTCGACGTCAGCAGACCGCCGAGGATGACCTGGGCCATGGGACTCAGGATCTCGTTGCCCGGCTCGCCCGCGCCAAGCACCAGCGGCACCAGCGCCAGCCCGGCCGTCAGCGCCGTCATCAGGATGGGCGCCATCCGCTCCTCCGAGCCTCGCCGCACGGCTGCCTGGAGCGACAGCCCCTCGCCGAGCAGCCGTCGGTAGTTGCTGACCAGGAGCACGCCGTTGCGGGTGGCGATGCCGAACAGGGTGACGAAACCGACCACGGTCGCAAGCGACAGGACGCCGCCTCCCAAAGCCACCGCGACGACGCCGCCGACCAGGGCCAGCGGCACGTTGACGAGCATCGCCAGGGTGTCGCGGTGGCTGCCGAACTCGAGGTAGAGCAGCCCGTACATGCCCGCCAGGATGAGCACGACCAGCAGGCCCATCGTGTAGACGCGGCGGCCCGCTTCCTCGAACTGCCCGCCGAAGGTCACCAGGTAGCCGGCCGGCAGGTCGACTTCGGCCTCGACCGCGGCCTGGGCGCGCTCGACCGTGCCGACGAGATCGGCGCCGGTGACGTTGGCGGTCACCATCGCTACCCGCTGCGCGTTCTCGCGCCGGATGAGAGACGGGCCGAGAGCGTGCCGCACGTCGGCGACCGCGCCCAGGCGGATCAGATCCCCGGCCGGCGTCGAGACCGGCAGGGCCGCGACCCGGTCCGCTGCGGCCCGAAGGTCCGGCGGCAACCGGACGGCGACGTCGGACGCCAAGCCCTCCTCCACGATCTCGCCGACGACGACGCCCTGGAACAGCGCCTCCACGGCCTCGCCGAGGTCCGCAAGGCTCAGGCCGTACCGGGCCATCGCCGTGCGGTCGAAGTCGACGACCATCTGGGGCACCGGCGACTGCTCCTGGTTCGACAGGTCGACGATGCCGGTCACGGCGGCCAGGACCTGTTCGATCCGCGCGGCGAGCGTCCGCAGCACCGCCAGATCGGGTCCCTCGACCTTCACCGCCAGGTTGGTCCGGGAGCCCGAGATCATGTGGTCGATGCGGTGACTGATCGGTTGCCCGAAGGAGACGGTCACCGCCGGTATCCCTGCCACCGCGCGGCGCATCCCGGCAACCAGTTCGTCCTTCGAGCGACCGTCTTCGAGCGGCGCCAGCACGACCTCCATCTCGGAGGCGTTGACCCCCTGGACGTGCTCGTCCTTCTCTGCCCGGCCCGTCCGCCGGCTCGTCGAGACGACCTCCGGGAAGGCGAGCAGCGCCTCCTCGACCCGGCTGCCCAGCCGATCGCTCTCGGCGAGCGGGATGCCGGGCGGGCTGACCACCGACACGGTGAGCGAGCCCTCGTTGAAGGCCGGCAGGAAGCTGCGGCCGAGCCCGGGCAGGAGCGCCGCCGCGACGACCACCAGCAGGGCCGCCGAAGACAGCACCGCCCAGCGATGCGAGAAGCACCAGTCGAGGGTCGGCGAGTAGGCCCACTGGAAGGCGCGCAGCAGCCACGGCGGGCGGGACCTGAGCGCCCCCGCCCGGCCCAGGAACAGCACGGCGAGCACCGGCGTGACCGTCAGCGCCACGACCAGGGAGGCGGCGAGCGCGGCGATGAACGCCATGCCGAGCGGCCGCAGAAGCCGGCCCTCCAGCCCGGGCAGGAAGAAAATGGGCACGAAGACCAGGACGACGATCAGGGTGGCGAGGAGGATCGGGCTCAGGACCTCCCGGGTGGCAGCCGCGACGACCTCCTCGGCCGGCCGGCGCTCGCCCTCCGGCAGGCTGCGCTCGTCCCGCATCCGGCGGAAGATGTTCTCGATCGCGATGATCGCGTCGTCCACCAGCAGCCCGATGGCGATCGACAGGCCGCCGAGCGTCATCGTGTCGATCTGCAGCCCGAAGGCCGCGATCACCAGGATCCCGGTGACCAGGGAGAGCGGGATGGCGAACGCTGAAATGAACGTGGTGCGGACGCTGCCCAGGAACAGCGCAAGGATGACGATGACGAGGATCGCCCCGTCGCGCAGCGCCTCGGCGACGTTGCCGATCGCTACCTCGATGAAGTCGGCCTGGCGGAAGTTCTCGCTTTCGAGCACGACGCCCTCGGGCAGCACCGGCTGCAGCCGGGCGAGCGTGTCATCGATGGCGCGGGTCAGGTCCAGCGTGTTGGCGCCCGGCTGCTTCTGCACCGACAGGATGACCGCCGGACGGTTGCGGTAGGAGCCGGTCCCGCGGGCCGGCGCCGGCCCCCACTCGACGTCCGCCACGTCGCCGACCCGCAGGGGGATCCCGCCGTCGACCCGCACGACGGCCGCGGCCACCTCGTCCGGTGTGCGGGCGCGGCTGCGCACGCGGACGATGTGCTCCTCGCCGGCCTCCACGTGAAAGCCGGCGGCAAGGCCGCGGCTGGACTTCGCGACGGCATCGACGACGTCCGCGAGGGGCAAGCCGTTCTGGGCCAGGGCGGTCGGCCGCACCGTGACCTGGAGCTGGCGCCGTTCGCCGCCGATGGGTACGACCTGGGAGACCCCAGGGATCGACAGGAGGTTCCGGCGGCCGACCGTTTCGGCGACGCGGCGCAACTCCATCGCGCTGACGCCGCCCTCCTCCACCGGCGCTGAGGTCATCGCGATGAACGTGATCTCGCCCATGATCGAGGAGATCGGGCCGAGTTCCGGCCTCTCGGCCTGCGCCGGGAGGTCGACGCGCTGCAGCCGCTCGCTGACGACCTGGCGGGCGCGGTAGATGTCCGTGCCCCAGTCGAACTCGACCCAGGCGACGGAGATCCCGTCGGCGGAGATCGAACGGAGCCGGCGCACGCCCGGCGATCCGTTGATCGCGGACTCCACCGCGTAGGTCACCAGGAGCTCGACCTCCTCAGCGGCCATCCCCGGGGCCTCGGTGATCACGGTGACGGTGGGCGCCGAGAGGTCGGGGAAGATGTCAACCGGCAGGTTCAGGATCCAGGCCGCACCGACCGCCGTGAGGAGAGCTGCCCCCGCGACCACCAGCAGACGGTGGCGCAGGGAGAAACGAAGCAGTCGCTCGAGAGGTCCCACTGCGCTGCCTCAGTGGACGTGGCCGTGAGCTTCGCCGCTCGCCATGAGGGACGAACGACGGATGGCGTCCCCGCCGCGCGTCACGAGGCGCTGGCCGGGGGTCAAGCCGGCCACGAGCACCCGGTCCCCCTGCCGGCCGAGCACGGTCACCGTCTGCCGCTGGAAGTCCTCGCCGGACAGTTGCAGGAAGACGACGGGCACGCCGCCGTCGTCGACCAGGGCCGACGCGGGCACGACGATGCCGCTCTCCTCGCCGGCCATCAGCACCTGCGCCGCGACGGTCGAGCCAAGGGCGAAGCCGGTGCCGGCGATGCCCGGGGCCTCGAGCAGGACAGTCACGGTGCCGGTGCGGGGCGAGAGTTCCGGCGAGATCGAGACGAGGGAAAGGTCGCCTTCGACGCGCACCGGCCCGCTCTCCGGGTCGTCGAGCACCAGGCCGCGCAGGCCCGCGTCCATGAGCCGCCGCGCGTCCTGCGGGGGCAGGGCGACCTCGACCCACACCACGTCGGTCCGCACGAGCCGGGCGAGGGCGTCCCCGGCGGAGACCGTCGCCCCGGGCGTCGTGGTGACGGCAGCGATCCGGCCGGAGAACGGCGCCCTCGGCGAGATGCCGGCGCCGTCCAATCCGCCCTCCCGCGAGGCACGGGCCGACTCGAGGTCGCGTTCGGCCGCCCGGTGCCGCGCCTCGAGCGTGCGGGCGCGGACGCCCGCCTCCTCGACCTCCCGCTCGCTGACCGCTTCGAGGGCGAGAAGCTCCCGGAGCCGCGCGCTTCGCGACCGCGCGCTCTCCAGTTCCGTCGCCAGCGCCTCGAGCTCCCCTTCCAGCGTCGCCAGACTGCGCTCGGAGGCGACCAGCGGAACCACCCGGAACAGGGGATCGCTCCGTTCGACACGGCGGCCGACGAACGGCCAGGAGCGGGCGCCCGCGGAAGGCTGCACGACTCCGTCCACCTGCGCGGTGATCGTGCTCTCGCCGCCCGCCGACGGGCGGAAGGAGGCGACGCCGGCGACGCTCCGGGCCAGACGGCCCTCCCGCACCCAGACGCTCGCGAAGCCTCCCTGCCACTGCTGTTCCTTGCCGAACGAGACGGGTTCGCCGCCATCGGACCCGGCAGGGAGCGATGGCGCCTGCAAGAGGCCTTCCGGCTGATCCGCCGTGCCGACGAGGACCCGGCCTCCCGGGATCTCCTCGATCCCATTCCCGTCGTCGATACGGAAGAGCAGATCCGTTTCGCCTGCACGTTGCGGCGTCAGCTCGATGTCGAAGACCCCAGGAGCGGCGGGTTGGTCCGCGCGGAAGATCTGCTCGCCGGACCCGTCGACAAGGACGATCTCGACCGTTCCCCGTAACAGCGGTGCGAAATCGGCCAGGCGCGTGACGTGTGTGTGGGCCATCGCCGTGTGGCCTTCCGCCAGAGCGTCGATCTCGGGGAAGACCTCGAACCGCTCCCCGAGAGCCGTGACCGACCAGCTTTCGTGGGAATGATCGTGCTCTTCGGCGGGCGGCGAGCCAACGCAGGCCACGACGACCAGCGCCGCCACACACTGGATGCGCCGGCGTCCCCGCCGGCTGCCGCCGCAGGCGGCCAGGAAAC
>JAPVWO010000338.1 GCA_027493375.1 Candidatus Multivorans thiocomprendens
AAGACAAGCCGATAAGCACCTCCAAAGCGAGAAAACCCAAGCGCCACAACGCGCTCCGACCACCCGGGGGCTCAAAAGGCCTCAGAACTTCGGTCTAGGCGACAACCGAGGGTCGGTGCGCCGGCCGTCTGGCCGGCAACCTAGCGCGATGCCGCGAAGCGGCGAGCCTGCACCCACCGGCCGAAGTGCAGCCGCTCCTCCCTCGGCACCAATCCCAGCCAGCGCTTGAACTTCCGTCGGTCCGCGAACCGCGACACCTCCGCCAGACGGACCTCCACCGGCAGGAACCGCATCGCCGCCAGCGCCCCCTGGTCCGGCCCGGCCGCCTCGCTCGTAAAGCGCAGCAGCAGCCTCCTCTCCAGCCGCCCGAACTCGGCCGCGAGCTGGTGCTCGACTCGAAGCGCCGCTCCACAGGAAGCGCTCGCCGCGCGCCGCAGCGGCTCGTAGCGCGGTTCGACGTAGAGGTCGAAGCTGCTGGCGGAGAGCCCTTGCAGCCGGCTGACTTCGCCCGCCGACGGCGCCATCTTGACTCCCGGCGTCAGCGCCTTCCACTGTTCGTAGCCGATCGGCCGCGGCGCTCCGTAGTCCGGATCGGGCGTGGGCACGTGGAGCGCCATCGCGATCACGATCCAGCCGTGGGCGGCGAGCCCCGCCTCCAGGTCGCCGGCGGCTCGAATGCCGGCATCGTCCAGAGCGGGAAATCCGTCGCTCAGCCAGAACAGGAAGCACGGCGGATCGCCGCAGCGCGGAGTCGTCTCGGCCAGAAGCCGCGCCGCCGATTCACGCACCACGTCGACGTAGGTCGGCAGGTCCACCGGACGATTCCCGGACTCGAAGTAGGCGTCGCGGCCAAGGTGCTCCCCGGCGATCCGCTCCAGCGCCGCCTCGACGGCTCGTGGCGCCGTCGTCGCCGTGAGCCGCTGTTCCGAACCGCCGACCGCACCATCGTGCAGGACGATCTCGACCGGACCCAACGCCACCAACTGCCTCGCGTGCCGCGCCAGCGCCTCCGTACCGAGGCGAACCGTCTCAGGCTTCGCCAGCACCGCGTCGACGTAGACGAGGACAGGCCGCGGATTCGTCTTCGGCTCCAGCGCAGACACGCCGGTCACGCCGCGCCGCTCGCCCGCGACCTCCACGACGAAGTCGCCGGACTCGAAGTCGGACGGCCTTGCGTTCCGCAGCCGCGGCAGTTCGATGACGACCGACGACTCCGTCACCTCGACCGCGTCGGTGAACGTCCGATCCGGCGGCGGCTGGGCAGGCAGACCAGTTGCCGCGGCGACGAACAGCAGGACTGCGGCGGTTCTGGGCATGGACCCTGAGGCTATAGTCGCAGCTTCGAATGGCGCACCACACCACGCGACGCGCGTTCCTGGGCGCGGTCGGAGCGGCCGGCGGCGCAACCGTCGCCTGCAGTTCCGGTGTAACCGTCCGTACCGCGGAGCCCGCGTTGAGCCACGAACCGATTCCCCTCGACACGCCACTCTCCGTGGAGGATGTGCCGACGCCGGCACTGCTGATCGACGTCGCCCGGATGGAGCTGAACCTGGCGAAGATGGCCGCCCACGCCGAGGAACAGGGCATCTCGCTGCGCCCCCACACGAAGACCCACAAGTGCCCGCTCCTGGCGAAGCGCCAGATGGAACTCGGCGCGGTCGGCGTCTGCTGCGCCAAGGTCAGCGAGGCGGAGGTCATGGTCCAGGCGGGCATCGACGAGGTCCTGATCACGTCGCCGGTCGTCACCGACGACAAGATCGGGCGGGTCGTCGCTCTCTCGAAGCGAAGCCCGGAAGTCACCCTGGTGGTCGATCACCGGGCCGCGGCCGAACGGCTGCACCAGGCGGCCATGGCCGAAGGCGTCACGCAGCGGGTACTGGTCGATCTGGATGTCGGCACCCGGCGCACCGGCATCGCCACCGGCGAACCGGCGCTCGAACTGGCGCGGACGATCGACGGTCTGCCCCATCTCGACCTGCGGGGCCTTCAGGCGTACGCCGGACACCTCATGCACGTCCACGGCCACGCCGAGCGGCAGGCCCGGTCCCTCGAGACACTCGAGGCGGCGGTCGAGACGCGGCGGCTGATCGAAGCCGACGGCATCTCCGTCAGCGTGTTGAGCGGCGGCGGCACGGGCACCTGGAACATCGACTCGGAGGTCGACGGGATGACCGACCTGCAGGTCGGCTCCTACCTGTTCATGGACGAGCAGTACCTGCGGATCGGCGGCCGCGACGGCGAGATCTTCGACGACTTCGAGACCTCGCTCTTCGTCCAGGTAACGGCGATCAGCCAGCCGGCGCCGGAGCTGATCACGACCGACGGCGGCTACAAGGCGTTCGCGTCGGACGCCGACCGGCCCCAACTCGCCGACATCGGCGGCGTCGTCTACGGCTGGGGCGGCGACGAGCACGGCATCCTCCGCATTGCCGACGCGACCAGACCGGTCCGACTGGGCGACCGCATTCGTTGCATCACGCCGCACTGCGACCCGACGGTCAACCTCTACGACGTGTACTACCCGGTGCGGGACGGCCGGGTGGAGGAACTGTGGCCAATCAGCGCCCGGGGCAAGTCCCAGTAGTCTGACGGCCCGCGGCGAAAGTCGCGCTGCATTCGAACGACCATGCATCCCGTCCAGCATCGTTGCTCCTCGGTCGAGTATGGCCCGATACGCTCCCTCGTCGCGCCTTGCTGGACGGACGCCTGATCGTTCTCGGTGCGACGCGCACTTCCGCCACGGGCCGTCAAGCGCCGCCCGATCGTCGGCGTGATGGGTTCGGGCGCCGAAAGCCACGAGGAACTGGCCGCGCCCCTGGGACGCGCGATCGCCGGGAACGGCTGGCATCTGCTGACCGGCGGCGGCCGCGGCACGATGACGGCCGCAAGCCGCGCCTTCGCCGAAACCGATGACCGGGAAGGACTGTGCCTGGGAGTCGTTCCGAGCCAGCAGGACGGCGACGGCTTGCCCGACGGCTACCCGAACCCGTGGGTCGAGGTCACCATTCGCACCCACCTGCCGCTGTCCGGCGCGGCCGGCACCGGCCCCTTCTCGCGCAACCACATCAACGTTCTCTCCGCCGACGCCGTGGTCGCTCTCCCCGGCAGTGCCGGTACCTGGAGCGAGATCGAGCTGGCCCTGCGCTACGGCAGGCCGCTGGCGGTCTTCGATCATCCACCGGGCGACAGCGACCAGTCGGCCAGGGCCGCCGCTGCCGGCGCTCTCGTCGTCACGAACCTCGAAGAACTGCTCGACTGGCTGCGCCGAACGCTCTGACGCCGCCCGACGCAGACGGCGTGCAACGGGTACGATCCCGCTCCGATGAACGGCGCGGTCCAGGAGATGATCGACCTGCTGCAGATGGAGCAGATCGAGGAGAACCTGTTCCGGGCGCAGAACGGGCCGGGCAACCACGTCTTCGGCGGCCAGGTGCTGGGCCAGGCCATCGTCGCCGCCTCGAAGACGGTCGGTGACCGCCACCTGCACTCCATCCACGCCTACTTCCTGCGCCGCGGGGACCCGAAGCGTCCGATCCTCTTCGACGTCGACCGCATCCGCGACGGCAGGAGCTTCACCACGCGCCGCGTCGTCGGCATTCAGCACGGCCGGGCCATCTTCAACATGTCCTCGTCCTTCCAGGTCGAGGAAGGCGGCCTGGAGCACCAGTCCGACATGCCGGAGGTGCCGCCGCCCGACGACCTGCCGTCCGACGGAGACACCTACCGGAAGATGGCGAAGGACGACCCCTCGTACGAGCGATTCGCGCACCGCTTCGAGGTGATCGACAGCCGCCAGGTCGAGGGAATCCAGATGCTGCCGCGCGGCGACCGCCCGGCCACCGAGCCGCGCAAGAACACCTGGCTGCGCTGCCGCGAGTCCCTGCCGGAGGACCGCATCGTCCACCTCTCCTTCCTCGCCTACATGTCCGACCTGGACTTCATGGCCGTCTCGATGCAGCCGCACGGCCCGTCGATGAAGGGCTACCGAATCCAGGGCGCCAGCCTGGACCACGCGCTCTGGTTCCACCGCCCCTTCCGCGCCGACGAGTGGCTCCTGTTCAGCAAGGAGAGCCCGACTGCCGCCCGTGCCCGCGGCTTCGTACGCGGCCACGTGTTCAACCGGGACGGCGAACTCGTCGCCTCGGCAAGCCAGGAGTGCCTGATCCGGTTGCGGGAGCGGGAGCACAGCGTCGCGGGGTGAGGGTCAAGCGGGTTGACATTATCTGACCAGTCTTGAAGACTGGTCAGATGGAAACGATCAACGCCACCGACTTCAAGGCCCGCTGTCTGGCCATCCTCGATCGCGTAGCGGCCACCGGTGAGCCGGTCGTGATTCTGAAGCGCGGGAAACCGGTCGCCGAGCTTTCTCCCGCGGTTCGGTCCGGCGTCGCGTACCCGCAGTACGAACTGAAGGGCACAGTCACCGAGGTCGGCGACATCGTGGAGCCGCCACTGCCCGCAGACCACTGGGAGAGTACGCGCAGTTGACCCTCCTGCTCGATACCCACGTCCTCATCTGGTGGCTCGATGATTCCGGCCGGCTTTCCCCAGCACAACAGGAGGCAGTCGCGACCGTCGACCCCCAGTCCCCACTCCTCGTATCCGACATCTCCTTGTGGGAGATCGCGACGCTCCACAGCCTGGGTCGAGTACGCCTGTCCCTACCGCTGCGCGAGTGGCTGGACAAGGCCGTAGCTCCACCGCTGGTGCGTCGACAGGGAATCTCGCCAGCGGTCGCTGAACAGGTCGCCGCGCTCCCCGACTCATTCCACCGCGACCCCGGCGACCGGATTCTGGTCGCGACGGCAAGAGTGCTCGGCGCAACATTGCTGACGCAGGACCGGAGAATCGTCGAGGCCGCACTAGTCGACACTCTGCGCTAACCGCCCGAAGCCAACCAGCAGAGCGCCTGCGGGTCCGAACGACACGGCCGGGATGGGATTTCGCAGACACCGTCTGTTGAATCCGAGGAGCGGCCAGAGCGGTATGATCCGCCGTCGCCAGCAGCGCGCTCCCACCCACGTCCCATCCGGCTTCATGAACGACTCCGAACCCAACAGCAACGCAGGCCTGGTCGCCGCACTCCGCGACGCTCTCGGGGACGATGGCGTCCTCGTTGGCGACGAGGTGACGGCGAGGGCCGGCGATGGTTCGGGCACCGTTCCCTGCGCGGCCCGGGCGGTTCTCCGGCCACGCACCACGGAGCAGCTCTCGGCGGCGCTCGCGGCTTGCCACGGCGCGAGCCAGCCGGTGGTGCCGCAGGGCGGACTGACCGGCCTGGTGGGCGGCGGCGTCGCTGGCGATCTCGAAGTCGCCGTCACCCTGGAGCGAATGACCGACATCGAGGAGATCGATCCGGTGGGCCGGACGATGACGGTTCAGGCCGGCGCGGCGCTGCAGAGCATCCAGGAGGCGGCCGAAGCCGAGGGGCTGCTGTTCCCGCTCGACCTCGGCGCCCGCGGCTCCTGCACGATCGGCGGCAACGTGGCGACGAACGCCGGCGGCAACCGGACGATCCGCTACGGCATGACCCGCGATTCGGTCCTGGGCCTGGAGGCCGTGCTGGCCGACGGTACGGTGCTCTCGAGCCTGAACAAGATGGTCAAGAACAACGCCGGCTATGACCTGAAGCACCTGTTCGTGGGCTCCGAGGGCACCCTCGGCATCGTCACCCGGGTCGTGCTGCGGCTGGAGCGCCGTCCCCGCAGCCACAACTGCGCGCTGCTGGCCGTGCCCGGCTTCACGGAGGTGACCTCGCTGCTCCGAAAGCTGGAGGAGGAGCTCGGCGGCTCGATGAGCGCGTTCGAGGTCATGTGGCGCGAGTTCTACGAGCTGGTCACCGGCCCGCGGGCGAGGACGGCGCCCCCGATTCCGCACGGCGACTCCTACTACGTGCTGGTCGAGGCGTTCGGCGCCCGTCAGGAGGAGGACGCCGCCCAGTTCGAGGAAGCGCTCGGCGACTGCATGGAGGCTGGCCTTATCGCCGACGCCGTGCTCGGCAAGTCGAAGGCGGAGCGGGACGAGATCTGGGCGCTGCGCGACGACGTCGAGCAACTCAACCACCTGGCGCCCATCTTCACGTTCGACGTCAGCCTGCGGATCGCCGACATGGAGGTCTACGTGGGCGAAGTCAAGACCGCCCTGAACGAACGCTGGCCCGGAAGCGACTGCGTCGTCTTCGGCCACCTCGGCGACGGCAACCTGCACGTGGTCGTCGGCGTGGGGAACGGCTCGCCGGAGGCTCGGAGCGCGGTCGAGGACATCGTCTATGGACGCCTCGAGCCGATCGGCGGTTCGGTGTCGGCCGAGCACGGTATCGGCTTCGAGAAGCGGGCCCACCTGGGGCGCAGCCGGACGCCGGAGGAGATCGCCCTCATGAAGACGCTCAAGCGGACGCTCGATCCGAGGGGCATCCTCAACCCCGGGCGGGTGTTCGAGGCGGAGGGCGCCCCGCCGACGGCGTCGCACGCCGACGCCAGCGTGCGGCTGCCAGCGTAGAGCGTTCGCGTCGCCGCTCCGCGGCTCGCGTCCCATGCCGGCGAGGGCGCCGGCGCACGCAGTGGGTGTGACCTCAGGCGTACTCGGGCTCGAGATCGTCGCGCAGGCGCTCCAGCAGCTCCTTCGTCTTGACGATCCCTTCGTCGGCCGCCATCCGGCCCTCGAACTCGATGCCGACCCAGCCTCGGTAGCCCGCGTCGAGGACGATTCGCATCATCCGCTCGTAGTCGGTCGCGGTCTCGTTGCCGTCCTCGTCGAAGTCGTAGCTCTTGGCGCTGACCGCGCGGGCGTAGGGCATGAGTTCGGCGACGCCCTGGTAGCGGTCGTACCACTCCTCCGGTTCGTACGAAGTCCGGAAGTTGCCGAAATCGGGCAACGTGCCGACCCGTGAATGATCGACCATCGCGATCGTACCGGCCAGCCATTGGCCGTTGCTGGAGAGGTAGCCGTGGTTCTCCACCAGGACATCGACGTCGTAGCCGTCGGCGTACTCGCACAACTGGCGGAGCCCATCCGCGGCCAGTTTCTGCTGCTCCTCGAAGGAACCCGCGCTGGCGGCGTTGACGCGCACCGCGTGGCAGCCGAGGAACGCCGCCGCCTCGACCCACTTGTGGTGGTTCTCCACCGACTGCGCGCGCGCCGCCGTATCCGGAGCGCCGATGTCACCCTCGGCGTCGCACATGATGAGCAGGCTGGTCACTCCCTCGCCGTCGCAGCGTGACTTGAGCTCAGCCAGGTACTCCTCGTCGCGCGCGCGGTCGAAGAAGAAGGTGTTGACGTACTCGACCGCCTCGATCCCGTGACTGCGGGCGCGCGCCGGGAAGTCCAGGTGGTCGAGTTCACCCTGGTAGAGCACGCTCGGATCGTCCCGGAAGGAGCCGTCGCCCAACGCGCTCAGGCCCGGCCCGAACAGCTCGCGGAAGTAGGACCACTCCGCCAGGGAGATGCGGTAGAGCGGCTCGGCCGCGGTCTCGACAGCGGACTCCCCTTCGGGAGCATCGCCCGGCATGCACCCGGTAGCGGCCGCGGCGCCCAGCAGGGCGCCGGCTTCAAGGAAACGTCTACGGTCGATCTTCGATGTCTTCATGATGCCGGGAGTGTAGCGCCCGCGAAACCTCGGCGAACCGGATCGCGTAGTACTCAGCAGGAGGAGTACAACTCGACATGGAAGTCCTGACCATCCTGACTCTCGGGGCGATCGCCCTCGGGCTACTCGCCGTTTTCGCCGTCGTGGCCTTCGTCGCGAAGATCGCCTTCAAGCTGGTGATTCTGCCGTTCAAGATCATCGGCTTCATCGCCGCGACCCTGCTGGCCGCCGTCCTGATTCCGGTCGCGGTCATCGCGCTGCCGGTTGCGCTCGCCGTCGGCGTCGTGCTGCTGGTCGTCGGCGGCCTGGTGGCGGTCGTCTGCGCCGGGTTTGGTTTGCTGGGGGCGATCTTCTAGGGGCCTGCGCTGCAGAACGCAGCGAAGCAAGTTCTGCGGCGTCAGGCTCCGCCGTGCGGACGGGCTGGGCCGAAACCCCGAGTCTGCGAAGAGTTTCGGGGCGCTAGTCAGCGGATCAGGTGCCACGCGGTCTGGCGGCCGGCCAAGTAGAGCACCCGCTCGCCGTCGTAGACGGCGCTCTGCTCCAGTTTGATCTGGACGTCCTGGCCGCCCCACATCTCGAGCTCGACCTTCACGTTGCCCTCGATCGCGTAGGCGGTGTCCGGGTACAGCGGCCAGTCGCCGCGAATCGGCGTCGGTCCCTGGTTGTCCCACATGCCGATCGTCGGCCCCGGAGCGTGGCCGAACACGCCGAGCGGGTGCGTGTAGGTGCTGGAGCGCAGGCCCTCGTCCGTGGCGAGCGAGATCGTCGCCGCCAGGATCTCGTTGCCGCCGCGGCCGGTCCTGAACTCGCCGGTCAGGATGTCCTGCCAGCGGTTGCCGGCCGCCAGCGCCTCCCGGAGCTCGGCGGGCGCCTTGCTCTCGCCGAGGCGTAGCACGTAGCCCATCTCCTGCGTGTCGGTGCAGAGACCGAGGTAGCAGATGCCCACGTCCGTGTGCAGCACGTCGCCGCGCTGGATCACGAAGTCGCCGCTGCCGCCGCAGAAGGGCTCGTCGGCGCCGCAGCCGCTGTCTTCGCCCGCAGCCCGGCGTTGCGCGTTGACGGAGGGCAGAAACCAGATGTCGAGCCCCAGGTCCTCGAAGCGCTGGGCCATGTGCCAGACGACATCGTCCGTCGTCGTGGCGCCGGGAGTGATCACGCGCTCCGAGAACGCCTCCGCGATCACGCCGCGGGCGATCGAGACGATCCGCGGATAAGCCTCCAGTTGCAGCGGGCTGCGGGTCTCGATCCAGCGCACGACGAGGTCCTCGGCGCTGGTCACCCGTTCCTTGAGTCCGGGCGTCAGCACTTCCATCAACCGTTGGTGGAGCGCCTCCGAGAGGCCGTCGGCGACCGGCCAGTGACGCGAGACATTGACGCCGATCCGCTTCGGGTCGCGCGCCGCGATGACTTCGCCCAAGCCCCGCCACTGTTCCTCAAGGTCGCCGCCCTCCCACGCCGACTCGTACAGCGACCCGTACGGGTAGCGGTTGACCGTCAGGCGCTCGACGCCGCCGTTGTCCGACCCTCGGTCGAAGAACACGAGCATCGTCGTGCGGCGGGCCGCGAACACCGGCCGCGGCACCAAGCTGAAGAACACCGGATCCTCGTTGTACTCGCGGTTGATGACGAGCCACATGTCGATCCCGGTTTCCCGCATCAGCCGCGGCAGCAGCGTGTCGAGCCGTTCCTCGAGCATGCGGTTGAAGGGCTCGACCCGGTCCCGGTGCGGGAGCACGTGGCCGGGCCCGTCGAGCACGCGGCCCTGCTCGAAGTTGGCGGTCTGCGCGAAGGCGGGGGTCAACCCGAACGTGAGAACGATGGCCACGGCGGCCGACGCGTGCGCAAGGGATCGCTTCATGTTTCCAGTACCTCCAGGCGACCCGACACGACCGCCGTCCGCGCCGCCTCCAGCAGGTCGCAACGAAAGCCGCCCTCCGCCTTGGGAAGTTGGGCCGCCTCGAGCGGCAGTTGGCCGCCGCCGATCAGCCGGCGGACGATCTCGACTCCGGCATAGCCGGCGATGAGTGCCCGGTCGAGGCCGGGTCCGCCGCCTTCCGCCTCCCCCGGTTCCTCTCCGTCCTCCACGTCTACGCCGGCAGCGGCAGCCAGGAAGCTCTTGACAACCTCCCCCGGCTGCCTCGCGAGCAGCAGGTGCGCGGCCGCCGTGCCGATATCGAACTCGGCATCGCCCCAGCCGCCGTACTGCGGGTCCACGACCCGGACGTCGCCATTCGGCAGCCGGAGCCAGTTGCCGGGATGGAACGCACCGTGAACCAGGCAGTCGCCGGCACCCAGGAAACGCCGGCCGAGTTCCGCCACCGCCTCCCGGAAGGCGCCGTCCGACCGCAACGCCGAGGCCGCGGCGCCCAGGCCGGGCTCGATGTCGTCAAGCGCACCCTCGTCCGGCGCGGGACCGTCCGGGCCGAAGCCGTTGCCGCCTTCCCCGGGCGAGCCGAACGGCGCCTCGAAGAGGAGTCGGTGGCTCAACCTGTTCATGCCGCCGGGCGCGAACTCCGCGTCCCGCTCTCCCCGCGTGCCGCACCGCAGCGCCCAAAGGAACAAGCCCAGAGCCTCCGCGGCCCCCTCGCCGAGCGAACCGCCCAGGTAGAGCGACACGAGATTCGAAGCGCCTCGGAAGTCCTCGAGCAGCAACAGGAACCTCGCTTTGTTGGCGGCCATCAGCCGCGGCATGAGGGCGGCGGCCTCGGGTACTCGCGCTACCGCTGAATAGAACGCGTGCTCGCCGCGCCAGCGGTCGCCCGGCATGGCGACCGACTCGTCTCGCCGCAGCCACGGCAGCGACTGCTTCAGCACCGCAGTGCGCCAGCCCCCGCGCAGTTCCTGGAGTTCGACCCGCATCACGGTGCTCGATTCGCCGCCCAGGGAGGCGCAGGTCGTGACCTGTTCCTCGTCGCCCAACCAGCCGACCGCGCCCATCACCAGGTCCACACGCCCCGCCTGGTCGGCCGACAGGACGTGAACTTCCGGGTGCTCAGCCTCGAACTCGGCCCGCCGGCTCATCGGCGCAAGCTATCACCGGACAGAACGCCATATGCTCGGTTCGGGAGCGCTGGAATGTCGGGCGAAGAACAGGTGCTGAGGATCGCGATGTGGTCCGGATCCGCGACCCGGCGGAGATGCTGACGTCGCTGATCCACATTCTCCCGCGGCCGAAGCTGCCCGATACCGGCCTGCCCCAGCAGCGGGAGCTCTTCGACCTGGAATGCGGGCGGCTCGGCCGGGCCCCGGCGGTGGTCGACTCGGCCGACGTGCTGCGGAACCCCCGCGCGGGCCTCCAGAGCCTGTGCAGCGCGGTCGGCGCGGAGTTCGACGAGGAGATGATGAGCTGGCCGGCCGGCCGCCGCGAGACGGACGGCATCTGGGCGCCGCACTGGTACGGTGCGGTCGAGAAGAGCACGGGCTTCGCGCCCTACCGGCCCAAGAACGAGCCGGTCCCGGAGTTCCTGGACGACGTGCTCGCAGAGTGCCAAAACCACTACGATCACCTCGCCGCGCATCGTCTCCGCTTCTGAGCCTCGTCTTCTGATCCCGTCCCCAACCGCCAGCGAACTCCCCATGCTGCAGAAGGCCGACCCCAGGAACCGGGACCTGCTCGTCAACATCAACGGCGAGCTGATCCACCGTGACCAGGCGGGCATCAGCCCGTTCGATTCCGCCGTCCAGGGCGGCGACGCCGTCTGGGAGGGGCTTCGCCTGTACGACGGCCGCATCTTCAAGCTTGAGCAGCACCTGGACCGCCTCCGCCACTCGGCGCTGGCTCTGGCCTTCGCGGAGATCCCGTCACACCAGGAGATCATCGACGAGATCCGCCGCACCCTGGAGGCGAACGGGATGCGGGACAACGTCCACATCCGCCTGACCCTGACCCGCGGCGTCAAGATCACTTCCGGCATGGACCCGCGGCTCAACACCGCCGGCCCCACCCTGATCGTCCTCGCCGAGCACAAGGCGCCGGTGTACGGCTCGCAGCCGATCCGGCTGATGACCTCGTCGATCCGCCGCTTTCCGCCCGACTGCATGGATCCGAAGATCCACCACAACAACCTGATCCAGTCCATCATGGCCAAGATCGAGGCGAACGCCGCCGGCGCCGACGACGCCCTGATGCTCGACCGCCAGGGATTCGTCGCGGAAACGAACGCGACCCACGTCTTCCTGGTGCGCGGCGGCGTCGTGGTGACCAGCCACTGCCACGCGTGCCCGGAGGGCGTGACGCGGGCGACCGTGCTCGACCTCTGCCGGGAGAACGGCATCCCCCACGAAGTGACCGACTACACCCAGGCCGAGCTCTACCGCGCCGACGAGGCGTTCTGCACCGGCACGATGGGCGAACTCGTGGCGGTCACGGCCGTCGACGGCCGTCCGATCGGCGGTAGCGAGCGACCGGTGCTCGAACGGCTGCAGGGCCTGTTCCGCGAGCTGACCGCCGTGAGCGGCTACCCCATCCTGCGTTGACGCGATGAACGCGGCAGAGGCGGCGAGCCACCTGGACCCGGAAGGGGTCTCGCCCTCCACGACCAAGCTGCGGAAGTGGCTGCTCGGCCTGCTGCTCCTTTGGGCGCTTGCCGCCCGAGTGCTCTTCAGTTGGCCGGACCCCACGATGAACCGGCTCTGGGACGAGCGCTACAACGCCGGCAACGTCGCCGCGATCCTGGCCCACAACCAGTGGCGGCCGGTGCGCACGCACTATCCGACGCTCTCCTACCTGCCCCACGCGGCGACCCTCAAGGTGTACGAGACGGCGCGCTCGCTGCCGTGGCTCTCCTCCCTGCCGACCACGTTCGGGATCGCGCCGGATGGACGGCCCTATCTCACCCGGACCGCCGTGCGGTACTCCCGGATCATTCAGGCCCTGCTGGGCACCGCCTCGCTGTTCGTCGTGTTCCTGATCGGGCGGCGGCTGTTCGGCCCCTGGGTCGGCCTGGGCGCGGCATCCCTGCTCGCCGTCGCCCCCTGGCACCTGCGCCAGTCGGGGGTGTTCAAGCCCGACGTCATGCTGGTCCTGACCGCCGTACTGACCCTCTACGCGATCCTCGCCGCACGGCGAAGCGAGAGCCTCCGGGCGTACGCGATCGCCGGCGCCATGGTCGGCGCCACCGCCGCCGCCAAGTGGAACGGCGCGGCGCTGGCGTTGCCGCTGCTCGTTGCGATCGCTCTGGACGGCGTTCGCGACTTCGGTCTGCTGATCCGCCGCACCGCGGCCGCGGCCGCCGGCGGCGCGGGCTTGCTGCTCCTGCTCAATCCCTGGCTGGTCCTGGCGCCCGGGATGTATCGGCGCCATCTCGGCAACACCGTGAGTCACTACCGGGAGCGGCTCGCCGAGGTAGGCGCGGGCCTCTTCGATCAGCCGCTGAACGCGGTGACCAGCCTCGCCGGCAGCGTCTACTTCAGCCCTCTGCTGGGTGCATGCGGGCTCCTCGGTCTGGGCTGGATGTTCGTTCTCGCAATCCGCGCCCGGGGCTGGTTCAGTCGACCTCTGCCGGGTGCGGGCGGAGACGCAACGGCCGGAGACGCCTGGATCCTGGCCGTCTTCTTCGGCGGTTACGTCGGCTCGCTGTGGATCGTCACCCGCTATCCGAAGCCGCCGAACTGGTTGATCGTGGCCCCGGTCGTGGCCCTGGCCGGCGCCTGGTTCATCGGCAGGCTGACAAGGGCCGCACGCGCCCTGCCCGAGACCCGATTCACGGCCGCCGCCCTCGCCATCCTCGCGACCGTCGCCGGACTGGCCGGCCTCGACAAGGCCCGGTTCGTCCACGCCACGGTGTACGACGTGAACGTCCCACTGACCTCCGCGGAAGCGGCCCGCACGGCAGGCAGGCCCAAACCGCTCAGGGGGCGGACCTTCATCACCGAACTGCCGCTCGGGGCCCAGGACTTCGACCCCCGGATCTGGGACGGGAACTATGTCTCCACGCTGATCCGCACGGAGAACATCGCGGCCGAGTCCGCGTACGAGCGCCAAGCCGCGGACGTCCTGCTGTTCCCGGCTTCGCGCCTCGCGCCCGGCCAGAACTCCGTCTACCGGGAACTGACCGCGGAACGGCCCGGCGGCACCGTCCGGCGCTTCGAACCGAGTCTGTTCCGGCTCCGCGGAGATCCCGTCGTCCTTGTCCGCCACTCCTTCGCTGCGGTCGAACCGCCCACACCCGCTGCCTTCTCCGCGGCGGGCGAGGGGCTCTACGACATCGACCCGGCCGCGCTCCAGCCGCAAGCCGGCGCACCCGAAGAAGCCCAACACCTCGTTTCGCTGGAGATCGCGGTGCGCACACCCACGCGGGACGACGTACGGATCTCGGTCGAGGTCGCCGGAAGCTCAATGCCCTGCCGACACACGCAGAGAGGCAGGGAACGACGCCGGTGCCTGACGCCGCGTTTCGAGGCTCCGCGGTCGCCGGTCCGTATCCTGGTTCAACCCGCGCGCGAGGTCATCGACGTCACCGTGTTCAGGTGGCGGCACTAGCGCGGCAGTGAACCTGCGTGCGCCGGCTCTTGCCATCTGGCCGGTTCTGTGCCACCATGCTCCTGCTGCGATGCAGCAAGCGCGAGTGCGCAACGCAGCAAAGCCCCTGCCGTACACGATCCGCCCGTTCTGGAGACCGACGATGGCCACGGAACTGAACCGATTCCTGACCCCTCTCGACGCCACCTTCCTCTATGTCGAACGCCCCAACGAGACGATGCACATCGGCGGCTGCATGGTCTACGAAGGCGAGTTCTCGCGCGAGTACATGGTCGAGCAGATTGCCGCCCGCATGCACCTGCTGCCGCGCTACCGCCAGCGCGTGCTGTTCCCGCCCTTCCTCGTCTCCCACCCGGTGTGGGTCGACGACCCGGCCTTCGACCTCGAGAACCACGTCGAAGAAGTCTGGATCCCCGAGGACGCCGACCACCAGTTGCTCGCCCGCGCCGCCGCCGAGGCGTACAGCGGCATGCTCGACCGCAACCGGCCGCTCTGGAAGGGAATTCTGCTGCGCGGCATTCCCGGTCACACCGCGGTGGTCTGGAAGATCCACCACGCGATGGTCGACGGCGTCTCGGGCGTTGATCTCTCGATGGTGCTGAGCGACCTCTCGCCCACGGACGAGTTGCCGGAACCTCCGGCCGAGACCTGGGCGCCGAAGCCGCTGCCCGACTCCCTGAGCCTGCTCCAGGAGGCCATGCAGCATCGTCTCGGCGAGCTGAGCCGGTCCTGGAGCGATAGCGCCTTCGACGCCATGCGGCCCAACCGGATGGCCGATCGCATGCGGGAGATGGTGACCGCCAGCACCGCGACCTTGGCGGCCGCCGCGCCGGCACCGCGCACCATCTTCAACCGGCCGGTGAGCAAGGAGCGCGGCTTCGCCTGGGCCCAGTTCTCCTTCCCGGCGATGCGCGCGGTGAAGTCGGCCCTCGGCGGCACCGTGAACGACGTCGTGCTCACCGTGCTCGCCGGCGGCATCGGCCGCTACCTGCGGGCCCGCGGCCAGGATCCGAAGGGACTCGAACTGCGCGCCATGTGTCCCGTCAGCATGCGCCAGGAGGACGAACGGGGCCAGCTCGGCAATCTCGTCTCGAACATGATCGCACCGCTCTTCGTCGGCGTCGACGATCCGGTCGAACGCCTCGGCAAGGAACGGGACGCGGTGAACAGGCTGAAGAAAGCCGGACAGGCGAAGGCCTTCTACCAGATGACTCAGTTCGGCGAACGGGTGCCGCCGCTCATGGCCGCGATCGGCGCGACGATGCCCTTCTCCCAGACCCTGTTCAACACCGTGTCGACGAACGTGCCCGGGCCGATGATCCCGCTCTATTTCGGGCGCCACAAGCTGGTCGACTGGCTGCCGCTGGGCATCGTCTCGAACAACATCGGCCTGTTCGTGGCCATCCTGAGCTACAACCAGCGCATCACCCTGGGAATGACGGTGGACGCCAAGCTGATCCCCGACCCGTGGCGCCTCGCCGAGTGCCTGGAAGAGTCTTACGCCGAACTCCGCGAAGCGGCGGGCGTCGAAGACGAGGAGCCGCTGGGCGCGCGCTGCTTCGCCTCCGCTGCGCCGGCAGTCGAGGCTCCCGAAGAGACTGCCGCGCCTGAACTCGTTGCCGGCTCCGAGCCGGACGCGACGTCCCGCCCGGACGACCCGTTGCGAGGCGCCGCGTAGTGACGGTGCCGGCCCGACGCCAATCGACCAGTCCGATCTGGAGCGCCAACCCGCGTCTCCTGCGGGACTCGGTGCCGGCGGCTTTGCCGCTGTGGCGAGAAGCGTTCGCGGCCGTGGAGTTCTCTTTCCTGCCGTTCACGCCGATCTTTCACGGCATCGGTGCGCCGCGCGGCGATGGCGCCGCGGTCATCGTCGTTCCCGGCTTCACCGGCACCGACGGCTACCTGGCGCCGATGCGCGGCTGGCTCCGCCGTATCGGCTATCGCGCCCGTCCCTCCCGCATCGGGCACAACGCCGACTGCCTCGAGCGCCTGGGCGGCAGGCTGATCGGAACGCTCGAGGAGACCGCCGGCGAAACCGGTCGCAAGGTTCACCTGGTCGGCCACAGCCTGGGGGGCATGCTGTCGCGCGGCGTGGCGTGCCTGCGTCCGGACCTGATCGCGTCCGTCACGACAATGGGCTCGCCGATCCGCGGCGTCCGCTCACATCCCCTGGTGATGCGCATGGCGGAAGCCGTTCGCCGCCGCGTCGTCGACCAGGACGACGCCCGGGAGCCCGCCTGCTTCTCCGGCGACTGCCGCTGCGACCTCGTTCGCGCGGTTCAGAGCACGTTCCCGGACGAGGTGCCGCAACTCGCCATCTTCACGCGGCGGGACGGCGTCGTCGCTTGGCGCTACACCCGGCTTCACGACCCGGCACAGAACCGCGAAGTCCCCGGCACCCACTCCGGCC
>JAPVWO010000339.1 GCA_027493375.1 Candidatus Multivorans thiocomprendens
GGCGTCTTCAACCTGATCAACGGTGAGGGCCCCGAAGTCGGCGCCGCCCTGTCGGGTCACCCCGGGATCGACATGATGTCCTTCACCGGCTCCACGCGGGCCGGCCGCGCGGTGGCCAAGGCCGCCGCCGACTCGATCAAGCGGGTCGCCCAGGAACTCGGCGGCAAGTCGCCCAACATCGTCCTCGAGGACGCAGACATCGACAAGGCGGTCAAGGCGGGCACCCGGCAGTGCTTCCTGAACAGCGGCCAGTCCTGCAACGCGCCGACGCGGATGCTGGTGCCTGCCAAGAGCCACGCCCGCGCCCTCGAGGTCGCCAAGGCAGCGGCCGAAGCGACCGCGGTCGGCCCTCCGGGACAGGAAGGCGTCGCCATCGGCCCCGTCGTCAGCAAGGTCCAGTACGACAAGATCCAGGGCCTGATCGCCAAGGGCATCGAGGAGGGCGCTGAACTCGTCACCGGCGGCACCGACCGCCCCGAGGGCCTCGACAGCGGCTACTACGTCCGTCCCACCGTCTTCGGCGGCGTCAGCAACGACATGACGATCGCCCGCGAGGAGATCTTCGGCCCCGTGCTCTCGATCCTCCCCTACGAGACGGAGGAGGAAGCGATCCAGGTCGCCAACGACACGCCGTACGGCCTCTCCAGCTACGTCCAGTCCGGCGACCTGGACCACGCCCGCAACGTCGCCTCGCGCATCCGTGCCGGCAACGTCCACATCAACGGCGCCCCCGCCGACTTCGGCGCCCCCTTCGGGGGCTACAAGCAGTCCGGCAACGGCCGCGAGTGGGGCGACTTCGGCTTCGAGGAGTTCCTCGAGGTCAAGGCCGTGATGGGAGCATTGCCGAAGGCGAGTTGAGGCCGAGGCGGCACGGCTCTGCCAAGACCCGCCCGTGCAGGGCCTGGGGGAAGGGGTCCCAGCGGCCGTTCGCGCTCAGAGGAGGATGAAGGGACTGCGCTCACTTCACTCCGCTCGCTTCGGTAGGTGGTCGGTTTTCGGACTGGTGTTGGAAGTCGCTCGCTACGAGCCCGCTGGGACCCCTTCCCCCAGGCCCTGCACGGGCTGGACGGCGTCGTGAATCGCTAGGCTCCGGCAGCACATGTCGGCAGATTGCAAGTTTCAGCGTCGGCAGATTGAAGGTTTCAGCCTCGGCTGACTGGAGGTCAGCCATTCGGCGGCGCCACGCCAGTCAGGAGGCTAGACCCGCCGACGCTCTAGCGCGCGGAAACGCTACAGGCGGCCGAAACGGCCGGCCGGGTCGAGCGCCTGCTCGACCCGACGTAGCAACTCGCCGCCGGTGCGGTAGCCGAGGATCGGCTGGTTCGGAGCGGCGGTCGGTGCCCGCAGCATGAGCGCCGTCAGCTTCGACTGTGCGAGGGCGCGGTCGAGGGATGGAAGGTCGGCTACGCGCGCCCCGGGCCAGGCGACGAAAGCCTGCTGAACGCCGGCGCTGTAGACCCTCGCTACTTGCGAAGCGGCGAGGTCGGCCAGAACCTGCTCCAGGGTGCCGGCCGTGGCCGGCGTCAGGGGGAGCTTGAGGACGGAGGCGTCCGGCGAAGCCCAGCCGAACTCGCGGCGGGTGCGCCAGTGGTTCGCGTCTGCATCGCTCGAGAGAGTGGTGACGTCCATGTCGAGAAGATCGGCGGCGCGCTTGAGACGAGCGTCCAGGGCGAAGCTGCGGCCTCCGATGCGGATCTCCAGGTCCCAACCGGCCAGGCCGTACATCAGGTCGAGGCACTCGAGCTCGACGGCGCCGGACCCGACGCGGCCGGCGGCTTCGAGGGCCTCGTCGAAGGCCATACCGGCGACGCGCACGGTGGCGCAGCTTTCGGGATGCGGGAAGACCTTGAACGTGCACTCGGTGAGAATGCCCAGGCGTCCCAGGCTGCCGACCATGAGCTTCGGCAGGTCGAAGCCGGCGGCGTTCTTGACGACCTTGGCGCCGCCGCGGACGATCTCGCCCCGGCCGTCAACGAAGGTCACCGCGAGCAGGAAGTCCCGCAGGCCGCCGTAGCGCAGCCGGCCGGGGCCGTTGGCTCCCGCGGCCACGGTGCCGCCGACTGTGCTGCCGGCGTCGACCAGCAACGGATCGAACGGCAGGTACTGGCCCTCGGCCGCGAGCCGCGACGCGACGTCGGCGAGCCGCGTGCCGGCCAGAGCCGTCACCGTGTACTCGCTCGGCAGGTACTCCGTAATGCCCGTGAGAGCCGACAGGTCGAGCACTTCGGCGCCGTCAACGACGGCCAGCGAAGGCTTCGTGCCGCCGCCGTGCGGCACGACCAACTCCGCACCGCGAACGGCTTCGGCAACCTCGGCCGCCGAAGCCGGCCGATGGACAACGGCGTTCACGAGTCTCCCGGCCTTCCGTTGTTGGCCGCGCCGCCGCGCCTCATTCGCGCGAGATGACTCCCGCCGCCTCCAGCGGATGCGGACCGTGGCTCAGCAACGCCGGGGCCTCGGCGTCCGGGAACATCTTGCCCCGGTTCGCCAGTTCGCCGGGATCGATCGCCATGCGAATGCGACGCATCGCGTCCAGGTCGGCCTCGTCGAACATCTCTCCCAGGTACTGCCGTTTCTCCATCCCCACGCCGTGCTCGCCCGTGATCGAGCCACCGAGGTCGATGCAGAGACGGAGAATCTCCCCCGCCAGCTCCTCGGCGCGCTCCAGCTCGCCCTCGACCCGGCCGTCGAAGAGGATGAGCGGGTGCAGGTTGCCGTCGCCGGCGTGGAACACGTTCGCGACGCGAATGCCGTGCTCCTCGCCCAAGTGCTGGATCTTCGTCAGCGCTTCGCCCAGCCGGGAACGGGGTACGACGCCATCCTGCACGATGTAGTCCGGGCTCAGCCGCCCGACCGCCGAGAAGGCGCTCTTGCGGCCCTTCCAGATGCGCATCCGGTCGTCCGGGTCGCTGGCGATGTGTTCCAGGTAGGGATTCGACTTCCGCACGACTTCCAGCAGCAGCTCGCTCTCGGCAGCGACCTGCTGCTTCTCGCCCTCCAGCTCGACGATCAGCAGCCCCTCGGCATCGAGCGGGTAGCCAGCGCCCACCGCTGCCTCGGCCGCTTCGATCGCCAGGTTGTCCATGATCTCCATCGCACCCGGCAGCAGGCCCGAAGCGACGACCGCCGCCACCGCCTCGCCAGCCGCCGCCAGCGAATCGTAGGCCGCCAGCAGGGTGAAGTACGTCTCGGGCTTGGGCAGCAGTCGCAGCGTGATCTTCGTGGCGATCCCGAACAGTCCCTCGGAGCCGACGAACAAACCGACCAGATCGGGGCCCACGCCCTCCAGGCTGTCCCCGCCGAGTTCGATCACCTCGCCGTCCGGCAGCACCACCTCGAGACCGAGCACGTGGTTGCTGGTCATGCCGTACTTCAGGCAGTGGGCGCCGCCGGAGTTGAAGGCCAGGTTGCCGCCGATCGTGCACACGGACTGGCTCGACGGGTCGGGCGAGTAGTAGAGGCCGTAGGCCTCCGCGGCGTCGGACACGGCCAGGTTGACCACACCGGGCTCGACCACCGCCGTCCGCCGCACCGGGTCCACTTCGAGGATCCGGTTGAGCCGGTTCATCGCGATGACCACGCCGTCGTGAACCGGCAGCGAACCGCCGGACAGGCTGGTGCCGCTGCCGCGGGCGAGGAAGGGCACTTCCGCGGCCGCGCAGAGCCGTACCACGTCGACTACTTCTTCCGCCGAATCGACCAGCACGACGGCCCGGGGACGAGCCCGGAACGCGGTCAGAGCGTCCGACTCGTAGGCCGCCATCGGGGCGGCGCCGGTGAGAACGCGGTCAGGGCCGAGGCGCCGTGTCAGCGCGTCGAGGAAGTCGGCTGCGTCGGTTGTCGTCATGAGTCGACGATCAGCCTACAACGTGATTCGGGCCTAGCCGCTTCGCGGCATCGCCCGGATGCCGGCGGGGGCGCCGGCGGACCCAGTGCGTGGCTCAGTCGCCGAGCGGCATCACGATCCAGAGCAGGATGTAGACGATGATCCCCGGGAAGGCGACCGAGAGGATGGAGATCAGGATGTAGAGCAGACGGACACCGGTCGGGTTCCAGCCCAGCCAGGCGGCGATTCCGCCGCAGACGCCGCCGATCAGGCGGTCGGACGCGGAACGATGAAGGGGTCGGGACTGGGTGGCTGTCGCGGTCACGGTCGGTTCCTCCTTAAGAGACTGCTCACGTTCAACTACGGATTCTGACGGCTTGGGTTCCAGGTCGCCAGCTTCGTCCCCGATTCATAGCCGGTTACGCATAGGATGAGTCCGATGGCCGAGCAAGAGCAGGCTCCGGAACGGCTCGGAACACTGCGCAGCCTGGCACAGGCCGTCCGCTCCTGGCGGACGCTGTCGGTTGTCCTGCTCTCGTTCTCCTCCGGGATGCCGCTGGGCCTGGTCTGGATTGCGATACCGGACTGGATGCGCGACGCCGGCATCGACATCCGGCTCGTCGGCCTGTTCACCCTTGCCCAGGCGCCGTGGACGTTCAACGTGGTCTGGGCGCCCCTCATGGATCGGTTCCCGCCGCCCTTCCTCGGTCGGCGACGGGGATGGGCCGCGATCGCCCAGGTCGGCCTGCTCCTCGGCACTCTCGGCCTGTCCGGCGTCGGCGATCACCCGGACACGCCCTGGCTGGCCCTGGCCCTGACCCTGGCGATCGCCATGGCGGCCGCCTCCCAGGACATCGCGGTCGACGCCTACGCCGTGGACGTGCTCCGCAAGGAGGAACAGGGAGCGGCGGTCGGCGCCCGGATCGGCCTCTATCGGCTGGCCATGCTCGTCGCCGGTGGAACCGCGATCTCGGTTGCCGGAGCCATCTCCTGGCCTCTCGTCTGTGTCGGTCTGGCGGTTCTCTACGTGCCCATGCTGGCGATCACGATCCTGGCGCCCGAACCGAAGGACCTGCCGCCCGGTCCGAAGACGCTCCGGGACGCCCTCTGGCAACCGTTCCTGGGCTTTCTCTCCCGCCACCGGGCCGTCGAGATCCTCGCCTTCGTCATTCTCTTCAAGTTCGGCGACAACCTGGCACAGGGCCTGCTCCGACCCTTCCTCGTCGACATGGGGTACTCGGAGTTCCACCGCGGCGTCGCTCTCGCAACCGTCGGCACGACCGCCACGATCGTCGGCTCGATCGCCGGAGGTCTGGGGACCAACGTGATCGGCCTCGGCAGAGCGCTGTGGATCTTCGGATTCCTGCAGATCTTCTCGAACGTCGGGTACATCCTGCTCGCCAACCTGCCGATGCAGCCAAGCCTCCTCTACGGCGCCATGGGCTTCGAGTCACTATGTCAGGGCCTTGGCACCGGCGCCTTCTCCGTACTCCTGCTGCGCATGACGCAGAAGCGCTTCTCGGCGACTCAATACGCCCTGTTCTCCACCCTCCAGCGTGAGCCCGAGTTCGAGGTGCGCCGGCAGGAGCCCCTGCCTCCGCGATCGCCGGCGCAACTCGCCGGCCACGGCCTGACCTACGGCGCACTCACGCTGGCTGGAGGCGCCCTCCTGCTCACGGGTCTTGCCGCGCTGGAGGCAGTACGCGACGGCGAGTTCGCCGACTTCGGTTTCGGATCCGCGCTGCTCGCGATCGCGACCCCGTCCGACATGTTCGGCTGGATCCAGTTGGCCGGCCTGATCGCGTTCGGCGCCGCGATCGGCCTGTTCGCGGCCGCGGTGCAGGCCGCGCGGCACGGAGCAGGAACGGCGCTGGCAGCGGGGCCGGAACAGTAGCTCCCGGAGCCGGCGCTTCGCGCCGGCAGCCGGCGGGGACGCCGGCGCACCCAGTGCGTTCCCCCGAGAGCCGGCGGGGGCGCCGGCGCACCCAGTGAAGAGGCACCCTGTGCCGGCGCATTCAGTGGAGGGCTCTACCGGGCGACCTGCCCCGTCCGCAGCGCGCGCTGCATCGTCGTCGGCTCGTCGGGATAGAGCTTGGCGACGTACTCGCCGTAGCCGTTGAAGATCGGCGTCTCGAAGGGCTGGCTGTTGTGCAGCCAGTGCGAGGTCGCCTGGCTCCAGCGCGGGTGCGGGATGTTCGGGTTCACGTTCGAGAGGTAGCCATACTCGTGCGGCTGGATCTGCCAGAAGATCTTCGGCTCCTCGGCCACGAATTCGATCTTGACGATCGACTTCGCGCTCTTGTAGCCGTACTTCCACGGCACCGCGAGGCGCAGCGGCGCACCGTGCTGCTTCACCAGAGGCTCGCCGTAGATACCGGTGGCGACGAAGGCCAGTTCGTTCATCGCCTCATCCAGCCGCAGGGCTTCGAAG
>JAPVWO010000034.1 GCA_027493375.1 Candidatus Multivorans thiocomprendens
GCTCATCGTCGGGTGGAGCAGGACCGGCACGCCGGCCTCGCGGATCTCCTCGAGCAGCAAGTAGGACTCGGCGGCGCTGTCGAGCACGAGGTCGAACCCGAACTCCTGCTGCAGGCGGAGCGCCGAGGCCATCTCGGCCACCGTGTTCGCGGTGACCAGCAGGGAGAGTTCGCCGTCGAGCACCTGGCCGAGCGCTTCCTTGGAGAGGTCCCTGGGCGGTGGCTGGGGTGACGGCTTCGCGTCAACGTCCTCCTCGCCATTCCCGTCGCCGTTGCTTTCCCCGTCCCCGGCGCCGCCGGCCTCCTGCGCCTTGCGCACCTGGTCGACGTAGGCCTGGGCGCCGTGCAGCGCGTTCCGCAACATCGCGATCCCCTTGGCCGACGTCCCCGGCGACTGGAAGTTCGAGGACACCGCGTTGCCGAGCGTCGCGGCCAGCATCCGCACCGGCATCAAGGTGGCCTGCTCGACGTTGCGGCCCCTGGTCTTCGCGATCATCGTCTGGCCGCTGACCAGGGCCCCCGGGCCGTGGCCCGTGTGGAGTGTCGTGACGCCGTACGAGCGCACCCACTCGACCAGGGTCTCGTTCGCGTCGTAGGCGTCGATGGCCCGCAGGTCGGGCTGGAGCGGCGACGACCGTTCGAGCTGGTCCTGGTCGCGCACCGGGCCGACGTTGCTGTTCAGGGCGCCGGAGAGGCCCACGACCGAGCGGGCGTCGACGAGTCCGGGCGTGACGACCGCGGCTTCGAGGACGTCCGCGCCGTCCGGAATGTTCGCGTCGGCCGCTGGGCCGACCCATTCGATCCTGCCGTCGACGCCGGCGATGACGACCGCGTTCTCGATCGGCGCGCCGGACACGGTGTGGAGGGTGCCGGCCCGGACCGCGACCTGGGCGACTGCGGAGCCCGTCGTCGCGGCGACGAGCAGGGCGGCGAGGGCTGTTGCGTTCTTCAATGCGACTCCCTCTCCAGCAACTGGCGCATCATCTCGTCTTCGTGGGCCGTCGTTGTGTAGACCTTGTAGCCGCCGACGGCGTACTTGCGGTGATCCGGGTTGGCCCGGTCGTAGATCATCGTCCCCTCGACCCAGGTCTGCTCGACCTTCGTGTAGACGCTCAGTGGATCGCCGGAGAGGATGACGAAGTCGGCGTCCTTGCCGGCCTCGAGCGAGCCGATCCGGTCCTCGAGCCCGAGCGCCCGCGCCGGCGCGAGGGTAAGTCCCTCGATCGCCTTCTCGCGCGACATGCCGTAGCGCACCGCGATCGCGGCGCCCCGGGCGAGGAGGCGCGAATCGGTCACCGAGTCGTCCGTGTTGAAGCTGACGTCGACGCCTGCCTGCTCCAGGATCGCTCCCATCTCCATGTTCCAGCCCATCGTCTCTTCCTTGCCGCCCGGCGTGTCGATCCAGGTGATGGACACCGGCACGTCCGCGGCTGCGAGTTCCTCGGCGACCTTCCAGGCCTCCGTGCCGTGCTGGGCGACGACCCGGAACCCGAACTCCTCCTTGAGTCGCAGGACGGTGGCGATGTCGTTGTGGCGGTGGGTGTGGTGCTGGACGATCCTCCTGCCGTCGAGCACCTCGACCAGGGCCTCCATCCGCAGGTCGCGCTTCGCCGGCCCGTCGCCGCCTTCGGCGTTCCCCTCGGCCTCGGCGGCGGCCATCTTCTCTCGGTACTCCACGGCCTCGTGGTAGAGGTTGCGGACCAGGGCCGCGGACTTGGCGCGGGTGCCGGGGAAGGGCGGCTGGCCGATGGAGTTCGTGCCGTTCGCCATCTTGAGGCCGCCGCAGATACCCGTCAGCGGATCGTCGCAGAAGAGCCAGTCCTCGATCGTTCGGGCGCCGTCGCGGAGCTTGACGTAGACGGTCTGCCCGGACATGAGGTGGCCCGATCCCGACATCATGTTGACCGTCGTGATGCCGCCGGCGCGGGCGCGCCAGATGCTGTCGGAGGCGATGTCGATCGAGTCCAGATTGCGCACGTCGGGATGCAGCGGTGAGGAGCGGTCGCCGCCGGAGACCGAGCCGATGTGCGAGTGGGTGTCGACGAGCCCGGGCATCAGCACCTTGCCGCTGACGTCGTGCTCGACGGCGCCGCGGGGCGTGCGCGTGTCGGCGCCGCCGACCTCGGTGATCCTGCCGCCCTGGACCACGAGGACGCCGTCCTCGATCGGCTCCCCTGTGATCGGCAGCAGCCGCGCGCCGCGGAAGACGTGGGGGTCGTCCTGCGCGGCGGCGGGCATGGCGGCAAGGAGTGCCGCCGGCGCGACGGCCAACAGGAACGAGGCGGGACGTTTTCTCATATGCGTTTCCTTAGCGCCGGAACGACGGGTCGAGGTGGATACGGTACAGCGCTTCGCGCGGGCGGTCGCCGTTGCGGCTGCCGCCCCAGAGGACGTGAACGGCGATCTGGTCGCCGCCTGGACTCCAGGCCAGATCGCCGACGTAGGTGTGGCCCAGGCTGTGGTCCGAGGTCGGGTCGTTGAAGAAGGTCAGCCGGCGCTTGTTCGAGCCGTCCGCGTCCATGAGCCACAGTTCGCGACGTGCGGAGGCAGGCACCGTCTGATCGGGCTCGGTGCCGCGGATTCCGGCGCTCGAGGTGAAAGCGAAGTGCCGGCCGATGGGCGACAGGCGGGCGTACTCGTCGGCGCCGCTCCGGGAGTGGGTGAGGCGCTCGGGCTCGCCGCCGTCGAAGCGCAGCCGGTAGAGGTCGAGCGTGTCGGGCGACTGCCCGGGCTCCAGGTTCGCCGCGACCAGGGCGCCGCGATCGTCGGGCGTGTAGCCCTGGGGGACGATCAGCGCGTCGACCGGCGCGGCGTGCGTCCGGACCCTGCGCAGCTTGGGGATGCCGCCGCGGTTGACCTGGAACTGGGCGCTGCGCAGTTGCCAGGCGCCGTAGCGCCCCTTGCGCGCCTTGATCCGCTCGCTCCAGAGCAGCCGGTCGCTGTCGAAGGCGAAGTGGGGGTCGAGCACGGCCGAGCCGCTGGCCGCGAACCGGGTGAGCAGGGTGAAGTGCTTGCCCCTGCGGTCGATGTCGTAGAGCTCGCTGTGAACGCCGCGGTCGGGAGTCAGGAGCCGCAGCGGATCGGCCACGAACTTGAGCCGCTTGGGGTGACTCTGGACCTGGACGACGAGCCGCTCGCCCGAGGGGTGCCACGCCGGGTTCATCGCATTGTCCTTGCGCAGCGCGTACATGTCGCAGGTCAGGCAGCGCTCGGCCAGGAGGTCGGTGGAGGTGATGTAGACGTCGTAGCGGCCGTCCTCTCCGGCCTTGTCGTAGGCCAGCCAGTCGCCCTGGCGGGACCAGTCGACCCGGGCGCCGCCCTCGATCCAGCGTTCGATGCGGACCACCGGGTTCGACTCCGGGTCGGCGGCCGGCGCCGGTGCGGTCAGGCCGGTCAAATGGACGCACAAGGCGGCTGTCAGAAAGCGCGGCACGTCAGTTGGAGACTGCACCGACCAGCCGGCCTTCAGTACGCTCGCTCGGCGTCCGCTGCGGCATCCCGGGCCGCTTCCCCGCCGGTTGCGGATCCGGGAAGAACTGCCGGTACCAGCGCCGCATGCGCACTACGGGTCCGTCGTCGCGGCAGAGGATCGGGTGGTCGAGATAGGTCTTGTTCTCCCAGATCCGGATGTCGTGGCGCCACTGGGAGATCCAGTTGCCGACGACGTACCAGGCCAGCAGCCGCGGGACCGTTCGGTCGGCGAACCAGTGGAAGTCGACCTGCTGCTCGAGAGGCGAGATCGGAAGGTGGGTCTGACAGAGGTCGATCTCGCCGGTGTCGGGAATGAAGAACCTGAAGTTCACGATGCTGGCGGCGCCGGTGAACGTGGCCCGAGCCCTTGTCCGTGTCCGTTCGAGAGGACGGCCGCGGAACTTGAGCACGGCCTCGTCGAGGAAGTGCATCGTCCACGGCCGGTCCTCGGGGAACTCCACGCCGGGGATGTGTTCGATCGTCACGCCGGGGACCGGGATCTGGGTCCAGGGAACGTTCATCCGTTCGTGGATGTAGATGAAGTGGGCAAAGTCGGCTGCGTTCTCGACGAACTCGATGATGTGCATGTGGACGCGGCCGGCGTCGTAGTGGCCTCGGAAAGCGAACCTCCCGTCGTCGACTTCCGGGAGCCGCGGGACGGGGTACGGCACCTCGTCGCCCGCCTGCTGTCTGGCGCCGCCGCTTCGGTGGTACATGAAGATCTGCCCATGCACGTCCTGTACCGGAAAGCTCTCGGCCGCGACGCGGCTCGGGGCGCTGTCGCTGTAGGGCACGCAGGCGGCCCGGCCGTCACCGGTGAACTGCCAGTTGTGGAACGGGCACTCGATGCGGTTCTCGCGGACGCGGCCATGCCGCAGGTTCGCGCCGAGGTGGGGGCATAAGGCTTGCATCGCGTGCACGTCGTCCGAGTCCTCGCCGCGCCAGACCACCAGCGCACGTCCGAGACACTCGAAGTAGCGGAGCTGCCCGCGCCGGAGCGACTTCGAGGTCATCAGCCGGTACCAGCCGTCCGGATAGGGATGGGGGTAGCTGGCGAGACGCAGGTCGTCCGATGTCTGGGGTTCCCGGCGCCTTGAACGGCGAGTCCTGAAGCCCACGATGGACCTCCAACCGCTACGAAGAGACCGAGCCGCCCGGTTTGCGTGCGTGGATCAGGAAGGACGGCGTGAAGATCCCCGCCGCGCCGGCCTCGACGAGCGAGTCGGCGGCCACGTTGAGGATGCGGGCGGCCTCGCCGGTGCCGGCGGGCGCGATGCGCAGCAGCTCCAGCAGACTGGTCGCCTTGGCCGTGAACCATCGACCCGCGGGAATCCGCCCGAGTGACGCGAGCGAGAGGTCGCGCCCCTGGAGCGACCGGTACCAGGGCCAGCCCGGGTCGCTCTCGACGGCTTTGTCCTTCGCCGAGAGAACCTCGAAACCGGCCTCCTTCATGGCGTCGATCTGCCGAGAAGTCGTGAGCAGGTTGGGCACCGCGTTCGTCAGTTCGACGCGGTCGCGGACGTCCCGATGGACGGGATCGTTGGCGTCGAAGCGTTCTGTGAGGCACCACTCGGTCAGGGCGATCTGTCCGCCGGGCCTCAGCAGCCGGTAGAACTCCCTGAAGCAGCGGTTCTTGTGGGGTGCATGGCAGATCGCTTCGTACGAGTAGGCCGCGTCGAAGTGGCCGTCGTCGAGAGGCACGTCCATGAAGTTCGCGAGCAGGAAGCCGCAGGTGTCCTGAAGCCCCGCTCTGCGTACCGCGCGTTCGGCTCTCGCGATCTGGTGCGCGTTCAGATTCAGGCCCGTGATGCTGGCGCCGCTGGTCTTCGCGATGTTGATCAGTGGTCCGCCGACGCCGCACCCGAAGTCGGCGACCCTCGCTCCTGGCTCCAACCCCAGCATTCCGGCCACCTCGGCCTGCAGACGGCGCTGCGCGGCGTGGAGCCCTTCGCCGGACCGACGAGGCGCGAAGTGGAAGGACTGGCCCCAACCGTACTCATAGAAGCTGGTGACGACATCGTAGAAACGACTCACCATCGCCGGTTGATCGCGGAGGGCGCGCTCTCCGTCTTCCTGGGTCGCGACGAACTCCCTGATCTCGAGAAAGTCATCGAGCGCGTCCCTCAGGTCGCCGCCGCTGTTGGCCGAGACGGGACGACGATGCGGGGCTCCGTCCGTGCCGTGGACGTCGATTCGCGCTGGCTCTGCCATGTGTTCCCTCCTGCCTCCTGCCGTGAGCCTACACCCGTGTCGCCCTCAGGCTGCTAGCGTGCTCTGCCGATGCGCCGCTTCGCGGCACCTGCCCTGATCGCCCTGTGGATCGTCGGTTCGGCGCCCTTCCTGGGGCGGCTCACCCGGTGGATTCAGGAGGAGGTCGACCGTTCGCTCCTCGTGATCGTCCCGACGATCCTGTTCTGGGTCGCGGCGGCGGCGTTTGTGGTCTGGGTGGTTCGTTCGGCACGGCGCCTGCGACGGAAGAACTGGATCGCGATGGCGCTCGGTCTGCTGTGGGCGGCCGTCCAGGCGACAGCACTCGCCCGCGGACGCCCCGAAGAGTCCGCTCTCGAGCGAATGCACCTGGTTCTCTACGGAGTGGTCGCTCTGCTGCTCTACCGGGCCTTCCTCAGGGGCGGCCGCTCGGCCATCGCGGCGGCGTCTTCTGCCGCCGTTCTGACCTCGCTCGTCGGGCTCGCCGACGAGGTCATCCAGTGGCTGGTCTGGGTCCGCGCGGGCGACTTCTACGATTGCGTGCTGAACGCCTCGGCCGCCGGTTGCGGTGTGGTCTTCGGGGCGGGACTGTTCGGATTCGACACCGAGGCGCCCAGCCCGACCGAACGCCGCGCGATTGCTGGCTTGTGGGTTGTGCTCGCCGTGGCGTCGGTCGGCCTCGTGGACCTCACGAACCTCGGCCACCGGATCGTCGACCCCAGCCTCGGGAGCTTCCGCAGCTACTACAGCGCCGACCGGCTCGAGAGCCTGAACGAGAACCGCCGCGCACGCTGGCCCGCGAGACCACCGCCGACGCCGCCCTTCCGGCCCTGGCAGGTCGAGGACCACTTCCTGTCCGAGGCCGCCTGGCACGTCCAGGCCCGCAACGAAGCCTTCGACGCGGAAGACTGGCCGACCGCCGCAGCCGAACAGGCGATCCTCAACCGCTACTACCCGGCCGTGCTGGAAGAAGTTCGGAATCCCGACGGCGACCTGCGCCATGCGCTCCCGCCGGACCGGGCGCAGCGCTTGCAGCAGGAGGGAGCCGTCCCCGTACCGACCTACGAAAGTGCAGCGGGCGGCAACAGGATCTGGATTTGGCCCAGGCTTCTTGCTCCGGTCCTCCTGGTTGTCTCCATCCTCGTAGCCGTTCCGCTATTCATGGCTCGGCCTTGGCGCGGCCCACCCCCAAACTCCCGCTAACGTCTGCATGTGCGGTCGCCGCTTAGCGGCGCGTCTTTGGCGCCCTCAGTGTGCGACGACGTCCAGTCTGCGGCCCGGTCCGGAGGGGAGGGTCCCGGCGGGCTGGAGGCGAGCGACTGCCCACGTCGCTACATCAACCGACATCGAGTCGGAGCGAAGTCGACCGAAGCGAACCCCCACCCGTCCAATCACCAAGCGGGGTGAGCGTCCGTCCGGGACCCTCCCCTCCGGGCCGGGCCGCAGACGGGTCACCAACGATCAGTCGCAGCCTTCGCGGGTCTCTTCGATCAGGCCGTCGACGACGGCGTGGAGGTTGCCCCCTTCGGCGCGGGCGATCTGGCGGTCGGCGCTGGTGCCCTCGGCGAGGATGTTGTGGACGTACTCGACTTCCTTGCGGATCCTCAGCTCGTCCAGCACGTCGTCGACGAAGTCGAGGAGTTCCAGCGTGAGGAAGCGCAGTGGCACTTCTTCGCCCTTGCCGAAGTCGATCAGCTTGCCGTCGATGCCGTAGCGGATCGCGCGCCACTTGTTCTCGTAGATCAAGTGGCGGGGGTAGCGCCGCCAGCCCTGGTTGTTGTGCCGCAGCCGGATCAGCTTGCCGACGATCGCCATCAGGAGCGCGGTGAGGCACAGCGCCTCCTCGATCTTCGTGCAGACATCGCAGACCCGAAACTCGATGGTCGGGAACTTGGGATGTGGCCGCACGTCCCACCAGATCTGGGTCGGTTCCTCGATGCACTTCGTTTCGACCAGGACGTTCACCAGACGCTCGTACTCGGCGTACGAACGAAGCGACGGTGGCAGTCCGGAGCGGGGGAGGCTCTCGAAGACGACCGAGCGGTAGGACTTGAGCCCCGTGTTGCGGCCCTGCCAGAGGGGTGAGCTGGTCGACAGGGCCAGCAGATGGGGCAGAAAGTAGAGCGACTGGTCCATGATGTCCATTCGCAGGTTGCGGTCGGGAATGCCTACGTGGACGTGCATGCCGAAGATCAGCAGTCGCCGGGCGACGTCGCCGAACGTCTCCTGCATCGTGACGTAGCGCTCCGCTTCCGTGACGTCCTGTTCCTGCCAGGAGGAGAAGGGATGGGTGCTGGCGGCAGCGATGCTGAGTCCGTTTCGTGATGCCAGATGGCCGATTGAACGTCGAAGCCGGATGAGTTCCTGGCGGGCTTCGTCGATCGAGCGGCAGACCTCGCTGCCCACTTCGACCTGGCACTGCAACTGCTCCGCCTTGATCTGCTCCTGGAGCACGATCTGACCCTGTTCCAGGAACTTCTGGATGAAGGGCTTCAACTCCCGGGTTTCGGGGTCGATGATCTGGTACTCCTCCTCGATGCCGATCGTCAGCTCGGGGAGCTTGGTCTGCATGGTTCTTCTCCGGTGTGGGGAGCCGTCTGCGGGCAAGGATGGGACAAGCGTATCCGGCTGCTTTGATACCGTCCCTTCCGCGATGAGCCGGCTCGCGACCATTGCCTCGCGTCCGCTCTCTCGCCGCCCGGTTGCCGGCGCCCTGGTCGCCGCGTTCCTGCTTGGCGTTTCCTGCGTGGGGCCGGAGGCGGCACGAGAAACTGGTTCGGAACCGGTGCCCTGGGGTCTCGCCGGTACGGCGCCGGTGGCTGAAGGCGCGCACGGCATGGTCGTCAGCGGCCATGGCCTCGCCTCCGACGTCGGCGCCGCGGTGCTCGAAGGCGGCGGAAACGCGGTCGACGCCGCGGTGGCCGTCGGCTTCGCGCTTGCCGCGGTCCTGCCCGCGGCCGGCAACATCGGCGGCGGCGGGTTTCTGGTCTACCGGTCGAACGACGGCGAAGTCCGCACGCTGGACTACCGCGAGAAGGCGCCCGCCGCGGCGACGCGCGACATGTTCCTGGACGACCAGGGCAAAGTGGCGGAAAGCGCCGTGATCGGCCACCTCGCGGCCGGGGTTCCGGCTTCGGTGGCCGGGCTCTGGGAGATGCACCGGACGTACGGCACTCAGCCCTGGGCCGACCTGGTGAAGCCGGCGATCGAGTTGGCGCGCGGCCACGAGATCGATGAGCCGCGATCACGGAGTCTCGAATCGGCGGCGCCGCGGCTCAACCGGTTCCCGGCCAGCGCGATGCAGTTCCTGGTCGACGGCGAGGCGCCGGCGCCGGGCGCGACGCTGGAACAGCCCGACCTTGCGGCCACGCTTCAGGCGATCGCGGAACAGGGTCCGGACGGGTTCTATCGCGGCCGCGTGGCCGACCTGATCGTGGCCGAGATGGAGCGGGGCGGGGGACTCATCTCGCACCGGGACCTCGAGGACTACGCGCCGGTGTGGCGCGAGCCGGTCGAAGTCGCCTACCGCGGACACACGATCTACTCGATGCCGCCGGTTTCTTCCGGCGGCCTGACCCTGGGCCTGATCCTCAACATCCTCGAGGGCTGGGAACGCCTGCCCCCGTTCGGCAGCGCCGACCTGATCCACCTCGAGGCCGAGGCCATGCGGCTTGCGTTTCGGGACCGGAACACACTGCTCGGCGACCCGGACTTCGTGGACGTACCGCGGGGGCAGTTCGAGTCGCAGGACTACGCCGACGGGTTGAGGGCGCGGATCGATCCCCGGAAGGCGCGGCCGCTACCGCCGATCGAGGTCGCGCCGCCTGCCGAGAGCACCGAGACGACCCACTACTCCGTGGTCGACCGCTGGGGCAACGCGGCGTCGGTCACGACGACGATCAACAGCGGCTTCGGCAACGCCGTCACCGTTGCCGGCGCCGGCTTCCTGCTCAACAACGAGATGGACGACTTCGCCGCCTCGCCGGGACAGCCGAACCAGTTCGGCCTCGTCGAGGGCGAGAACAACGCCATCGTCCCGGGCAAGCGGATGATGTCGTCCATGACCCCGAGCATCGTGCTCGATCCCGAGGGCGAACTGCTGATGGTCGTCGGCACGCCCGGCGGCCCGACGATCATCACCACGGTCTACCACCTGATTTCGAACGTCATCGACCACGGGATGGGCCTGCGGCAGGCGGTCGAGAGCCCGCGGGTGCATCACCAGGCGTGGCCGGACCAGGTGTTCTACGAGGAAGGCGGTCTTGCCGGCGAGACGCTCGGGGATCTGGCGGCGAGGGGCCACGAACTGGTCGAGCGCGGCCTGAGCGGGGACGTGTCCGCGATCCTGGTAGAGGAGTCGGGCCTGCTCGGCGTGGCGGATCCGCGCCGGGGCGGCGACGTCAGCGCGCCAAGAGGAGACGCGCCCGCGGGCGGGTAGCGGGCCGCGGATGAACGGCCGGCGGATTTTCGCGGCGGTGACGTACCCTCACAGCGGCATCGGTTCTCCATGAGCGGGCGACGGATCTTCGCGGCGGTGACCATAGGTCACCTCGGCATCGACATCTTCAACAGCATGGGGCCGGTACTGCTGGCCTTCCTCCAGGCGCCGCTCGGTCTCAGCGCGGCCCAGATCGGCCTCGCCGTCGGATTGTTCCAGGTGCTGGCCGGCACCACGCAGCCGGCCTTCGGCTGGCTCGTCGACCGGATCGGCAGTCGCTTCCTGGGTCCCTTCAGCGTCGCCTTCAACTTCGCCTGCATGGGCCTGGCGGTCGCGGCCGCGGCCGCGACCCAGAGATTCGTCCTGTTTCTCATTCCGTTCGCGCTCGCGGCGATTGCGTCGGGCGCCTTTCATCCGTTGGGCGTGATGCACTCCAGTACGGTGAACCTGGCCCGGTCGGCCACCTTCACCGCCATCTTCTTCTTCTGCGGACAGCTCGGGCTGACGACCGGACCGGTCCTGGCGGGACTGGCCCTCGATCGGGCGGGGCTGAACGGGATCTACTGGCTCCTGCTCCTCGCGGCGCCCGTGCCGCTGTTCATGGTCTTCGCGATGGGGCCGCGACGGGTTCACGCGGCGCCCGCAATCTCGCAGCCGGAGGAGAAGCAGGCCGGCGCCGGCGATGCGTCCGCCAGCCGCCGGCGACCGGTGCGCGGCGGCGTCATCGCCCTCCTGGCCCTGGTGTTCGCCAGCCGCTCCTGGGCCGTGTTCGGAACGATGGCGTTCCTGCCCCTCCTGCTGAGCCGGCAGGGCTACAGCTCCTTCAATCAGGGGCTCGCCAGTGGCATGTTCCTGCTCGGAGGCGCCCTGACCGCGGTCTTCGCGGGGGCCTGGGCCGATCGTTGGGGTCGACGGCCGGTCGTCTTCCTGACCACGCTGCTCGGCGCTCTGCTGCTGGGCGTGCTGCCCGGGTCCGGGGGCTGGATCTTCGCCGTGGTACTCCCCTGCGGAGCGCTGCTGGGAGCAGCGCACTCCATCCTGATCGTCATGGCTCAGGAGTTTCTGCCGTGGCGTCGGGGTCTGGCTTCGGGGACGGCGCTCGGATTCCTGTTCGCGACCGGCGGGATCGCGACCTGGAGTATCGGAGGGCTCGCGGATCGCTTCGAACTCGCGGCGGTGCTGCAGACCGGTGCGATTGTCGGCCTGGTGTCGGCCTTCGCTTCGCTGCTTCTGCCGAAGCGGGAGCCGACCCGTCTGGCGGCCGCGCCGGCGGTAACGGCGGTGCTGGTCGCGGCGGTCGCCGGTCTGATCGTGTTGTCTCCGAGCCCCGCCGCGGCGGGGCTGAACGGCGAGATCAACGGCCAGGTGCGCGACGCGGCCACCGATGTCCCGCTGCCGGGCGCCGAGATCAGGATCACCGGCGACCAGTTGCACAGCGCCCAGATCGTTCGCGCCGGTCGTGGCGGCAGTTTCCGGGCGCCGGGCCTGCCTCCGGGCGACTACTACGTCGAGGCGACCGTGGACGGCTACGCGACGTCCGTGGTCGAGAACCTGATCCTGGTGGCCGGCGGCGTGCTGCGGGTCGACTTCCACATGAGGGCCGGCAGTGAGTCGGCGCTCGACCTCGTCTCCTCGCCGTTGCTCGACGTGGTGACCGGCAGCGACGGGAACGTCCTCGGGGGCGACGACCTGCGGCAGCTACCGGGCGCCGTGGCTGCGCTCAACCTGGATCTCGCCTCGGGCCTCGACGCGCTGGCCCCGGACTTCGCGGTCAACGGCTGGCCGCCCGGCTTCGCCACCTACCGGATCGACGGTCAGGAGAGCGCGCTTCGGGAACCGGGGTCGGCCGCCGTCGATCCGCGCTGGGTGGATCAGGTGCGCGTCTGGACGATGGAACTGGCGGCGACGATGGCCGGTCCCCACATCGACCTGGTCACGCGCTCGGGAGGGACCGACTGGCGGGTGAACGGCGGCTGGTCGACGGTCGAACCGCTCGACAACGGCGAGCGGCTCGCCCTGCGCCTGTTCGCCGCCGGTGAATCGGCGGCCGGCGGCAGGGACCGAAGGCGCGTCGAGGGCGACGAGGCGACCGTTTTCGCCGGCGGCCCGCTGCGGGACAAGCGCGCCCGGGCGTTCGGCGGCTACTCGAGAAGCCGCACCCGCGGTACGGAGAGCCTGTTCGGCGCGGGCGCGCCGGTGACCTGGGACGAGACGATCGAACAATCGGTCGGCAAGCTCGACTGGTGGGCCGGCTCGGCCAGCAACCTGACCCTGAAGCACCATGCCGGGTCCGGCGACCTCGACGGCCGGCGGCCGGCGCTGGAGGTCCTGCCATCGCTGGACGGAACCGAGAGCGACCGGTCGCGAAGGCAGACGACCAGCCTGAACGTCGAGTGGGGAGTCAGCGACCGGCTGTGGTTGCGCGTGTTCGGCGGTCGATCCGATTTCATCGAGGACGGCGAGCCATGGCAGGACAGGGGCCTGTACTTCGGGGCGCCCGCCCTCGGGCGGCCGGCGGGTCGGTACGAGGCCGCGCCGGCGGGCCGGGTCCGCCGCGCCGCGGAACGCCGGAACTGGGCGATCGAGCCGTCGTTCTTCCTCTTCGACCATACGCTGGAAATCGGCATTCAGGATTCCCGGAGCAGCCTCGAACTCCTCCGCTCAGGGGGTTTCGGACGGATGCTGCGCTTTCCGGGCGGAGTGGTCGACGCCTGGAGCGGTGGACCGCTTGGCACAGCCGGCCTCCGCCAGGAGAAGCGCGCCCTCTACGTGCAGGACGCCTGGCGCGTGGGTGGAGCCTTCAAGAGGCACCTGACCCTGCACGCTGGACTGCGCGCCGAAGAGGAAGAGGCGGGACCCCTCGACCTCAAGTTCGAGGACCGCACGGAGCCGCGGCTCGCGTTCGTCTGGGACGTCGCCGGCCGCGGCAGATGGAAGGTCTACGGCGGCGCCGCCTGGTGGCACGTCGACGTCTTCCGGCCGCGGGCCGGGCGCTCCGACCTCGACGCGGTCGCGGTGCTGGAGGGTACCGGGGGGTTCAGCGGCGCACGCCTCGACTTCGCGAGGGCAGCGGCGGATCCTGACCTCCGTCCAGCTCGCGTGCGCGAGATCCAGTTGGGGACGGGCTATCAGTTCCTGCCCGACGTTGTGGTTTCGGCGCGCGTCTCCCGGCGCCGGCTGCGGGACGGCATCCGTCTCATGCCGCTGGTGGTCGCCGGCGAGATCGCCCCGACGCTGCTGACCCCCGGCCGGGGCGCCGGCAGGGAACTCCCCCAGCTCGAACAGGACTGGTGGGGCGCCGAGTTCAACGCGAATGTCGGCTTCAGCCCGTCCTGGAGGATCCACTTCTCGTACCTCCTGAGTCGGCTGACCGGCAATCACGAGGCCGGGGGCCTGGGGCTCGAGGCGGGCGCCTTCCCCGGCGCCCATCCGGTCCTGGCCGCGCTCGATCTCTGCTCGTCGCCCGTGCCCTGCGATGTGTTCGACGTGACGGACGACAGCCGCCGGCTGAGCCTCGATCGCGAGCACCAACTCTCCGGCTGGCTCGTCCTGTCGCCGGGCGAACGCTGGCTGATGGCTCTGGTCTACCGCTTCCGGACGGGCGCCGCCTACGTGCCGCGGGCCCTGACGGTCCGGGTCGACGAAGCAGGCCGCATCCTCAGCACGGGCCTGACCCCGCTGCCGCGCGGCCGTGACGCGCCGCTCAAGAGCGCCGATCTCAAGCGCGCGGACCTTTCTCTGACCTACCGCGTGCCGCTGCGCTCGGACCACCGGCGGCTGTCCTTCTTCGCCGAGGCCCTCAACGTCTTCGACCAGGACGCCGCGAACCAGCTCTGGCCGCTCCCCTGGCTCGACCCGGTGCTCGCCGCGCCGGGCCGGACCGACCTGCTCGCCGCCGCGGCGGCGCAGGGCGCAAGGCCGGACCTGCGCGAATCGCTTCCCGCCGCCTTTCAGGCCAGCCGCCGCGTACGGGCGGGTCTTCGGCTCCAGTTCTGATGAGCGAGAAGGTCGCCGACGGCCGCAAGGTCATCATCATCGCTGGACCGAACGGTGCCGGGAAGACTACTTTCGCGCTGGAGTACTTGGCGTACGAGCCTGCCTGTCGAATCTTCGTCAACGCGGATCAGATCGCTTCCGGCGTGGCCTCCGTGGGCGGGGGCGCTGTCGCCTTTCGGGCCGGCCGCCGGATGCTGGCGGAGATCGACAACCACGCGAGGCAACGAAGGAGCTTCGCCTTCGAGACCACCCTATCTGGTCGTAGCTACGCAAAGCGGATTCGGCAATGGCGGGCCGTCGGCTACATGGTGGAACTCATCTACCTTCCCTTGGCCTCATCCGACGAGGCGGTCAAGCGAGTGAAGCAGCGAGTGAGACAGGGTGGCCACAGCATCCCAGAGGAGATCGTCAGGAGGCGCTTCCGGAGGAGTCAGAGAAACTTCAGCAAGGTCTACAAGCAAATCGTAGATAGCTGGAAAGTCGTCGATGCACGCTGTGGTCATACGGTGGTCATTCAGGAAGGATGCCAGTCCACGAAGGGCCCCAAGCGGCGAATCCCGTTCGCGAAAGTGGGCGTTGGTGGTGGTCAAGCGGCGCCCGCTGCGATGAAGCACGCGGTGGAACGCGCCTACGAGGCTGCGAGGCAGCACGGCACGACTGTTTTGGCGGTCAGGGGCGGTACGATAGTGGAGGTTGATCCGCGGTCAGCGATCTATGAGGCTGGAAGCATGAGAGGCGACGAGGTAGTCGAGGCCATGTGGGACCCAATGGTGAAGGGGGGCCTGGAGAACCGTGAAGTTCTGAGGCTCGCCGAAAACTGGTGTGCTCATCTGGAGGCGCGACCGTTCGGTGGCGTCGGACTTGTCGAGAGGGCAACTGGGCTACCGATAGCTGGACGTCTCTTTCGGTGCCGGTACGCCCGCGAGAGTGTTCAAGTCTCGACAGATGTGCGCGAAACGGTTCTCGCTTTCTACGATGCCAACTGCGACGGATGTGATCGGAGGGAAGCTGTGCGCTTTCCGAATCTCACCCAGCTCGTAGGTGAGCGTGACAAAGAGCGACGACTTCAAGATCGGATGCGAGCGGCCGCTCGTGACGGCGAGGAGTCGGCAAGGAGGCGCCGCGCGGAGCGCCGCGAGAAGGTCAAGGGAGCGGTCGGGCCGACTAGGAAGGGTCTGGTGGATCTGATCGCCCAGCTCGATGACACTCCAAGTGCGGAAGTTGCCCAACGGTTTGTCGGTGCCGTTAAGGCGAGCCCGAGCAGGTTCGAGGGAGATCTGAAAGAGCTTCTATATGAGGTACTTGAGGCAGGTGGCGACGAGCGCGTCGAGCCAGTCCTATGTGCCCTAGATGCTCTCGAAGAGGATCGGCCACGGCTTGGGCGGGCTGCTCTCGGGGCGGTTGCCCGTGGCAACGGAACTCGGGTGGCGGCTGATATTGGCACGCGGAGTCTGGAAGGCGTTGACTCCAGTTACGTCGAAGCGGCGCTTGGGCCTTTGGTCCGCCTGGCTGTCGGGAGGTTTCTTCATGACGCCGCGGCCTTGGCCGAGCCTCTGAAGCTCGCATACGAGAGCTCTGGGACCGTCGTAAGCGCCCACCTTAGGAGACTGCTCTTGTCTCACGACGAGAACGAGCGTGAACTGGCTGGCGCTGCCATATGCAACGTGGCAGAGATCGACGTCTCACTGGCACGAGAGCTTACTAGCGAGTTGATCAAGGCGGCCATGTCACCTGTAACAGGTGAGGCTTTTGGGACATCTACGTCAGCGTCTAGTCGGGCGCTGGCGACGGTCCTTCGCGAGTTCCCGTCTGAGCTGGACGAAGAGCTTCGGGCAGCAGCAGCTAGAGCTACAGTGGCCGAGAAACGCAGGCTACTTGATGTGCTTGATGGGAGTATTCGGTCGGCGAACGCCGATCAGGTCTCTCCGGAAGTCCGTGCGATCGCGATGAAGCACGCGGTTGACTTCCTCTCACAATCTTCGGAGATCGAAGGTGTCGCCGAAGCTGCGGACCTCGTTGGCCTCGTTGCGCGGGATCACCCGGTGACCGTTTCGAATTTCAGTGAGGCGCTTCTGGGCTGTGCAGCCATTCAGGCGTCGATACTGACAGCGGCTTCTCCTCTCGCAGGCACCGGTGCTGAGGCCCGGCCGAAGGAGGGGTTTCTTGCCGAATTGGACCGGCAGAGGGCGGTCGCCGCCTGCGTGGAAGCTGTCGCGGAGGCGGCCGGCTCGTTTCCGAAGAGCGCGGGCAGCGTGCTGTTGGGTGTCCTGGATCGGCTCGATGAAGGATCTGATGTCCTTAAGGCGGCGATCGTTGAGGGGTTGGGCAGAACGTGTAGAACCCGCGAGGGATTGGCGATCGCTCTGCCGTTCGTTTATGGAGCTATGGTCGCGGCCTCGGCCCGCGTGAGGGCGGCAGCGGTGAGAGCCTACTCGGGAGCGGCCCAGGCACACGGTTCCGACCTGCCTCACTCTGTTCATGAAGTGGCAGTGGCAATGTTGCGGGATCCTTACGTTGTCGTTCACCAAAGTGCACTACGCAACCTGCGTCTGGGGACCTTGCCGAGTGACCTCCAAGATGACGCTTGGGTGGCAGTCGTGGGCTTGCTGGGTGTGTACAGGCGGCCTAGGAAGAATGATGGCGGCTTTTCGGGCGAAGTCGTCAAGTGTCTGGTCTCGACATTCGCGGATCGGTTGAAGCCCCACCGTGCGTTGGTCGCCGAGATTCTCTCCGTTCTTGAGGCGCTCGAGCCGGTCTGGGCCTGGGATGCTCTTCGCTATTGCAGACAACTTCAAGGCGTTCCCGGGTACGCGGAGACGCTTGTTTCGCAGATCTCCGACCCGAGGAGAAGCTCGGTGTATAGCGAGAACTTGCTCCTTCAGCTCGTGGACTTGTCGCAAGAGGAGATTCGCAGAGTCGCTGACCGCTTGGCTGTTGTGGCGACCGAAGCCCGAAAGGGAGTGCGAGGGGGGTTGGGCAGGGTCGATCCGACCGACGAGTTGGTAGAGGTGCTGAGCCGTGTGGGTGCGTGGGAGGAGGCGCAAGAAGTTGCACAGCGTTGGTCGGAGGAACTCGCTGAGAGCGATTGGCACGAGTTGCATTTGAGGTTGCGTGCGGACAGGCTTGTTGCGGCCACGAGGCTAGAGAGGACGCTCGGAGAAGGTACGATGGAAACCATCAGTACGTGCATAAAGGAGTGGCATCGAGTTCACGAGGGGGAGCATCTTGCGCCAGGTGGGAAGTAGGCGCGCGGATTTTCCGGCGGCCTTCGGGGCTCGGGTTCTTGTGCTGGAAGCTCTGGTGGGTGCCGGGGCAGGGGAAGTGACCGCGGACCAGCTTGGCGAGGCGGCTGAACGCCTTAGCGAAGAAGCCCAGGAGCTCGCGGGCGCGGCCTCAGTTCACTATTGGGCATACGCCGCGCTGGCTCAGAGCGGGGCGATGCTCTTGCGGTGGGCTAAGGCGGTTCGGGAGGCCGACGCAAACGCGGACACTTATCTCAGGGCGGCCAAGCAACTTGTGGCGGACCTTCAGCGGGACTTGAATATGGAAGAGCTTGGCGAACCGCTAGCGGCAGTGGCGTTGCAAGTCCTTGAGATGGAAGAGGTCGGTGAAGTGAAGGAGGTTCTTGCGGCGACACTGCGGGTCGCGCTGCCGCTGCCCGGCGAGAAACGCAAGGCGGTAGCTACCGGCTTGGTTTCGGAGCGACGCTCGCCTCAGGAAGAGGTAGAGAGCGTCGCTGTTGTGGCCTTCCAGTTGGACGGTGAGCGCATTGACGGCGTCGCAACCGTGGAGCCACGCGTCAATCACGAGCTGCAGGTTTCGCTAGAGCTCTCGCGTTGGCACGAGTCTGCGGAGGAGTTGGTGTTAGATGCGTTGACGACCCATGATCCGGGCGCGTGCCGCTTTCCCACGTTCGTTTTCCGCAGGGACGAAGACCACGTTGCTGGAAAGCCGATGGTTCAGGCGGACTTCCTGCGGCTGGATGTGCCCCAGACCATAGCGTCGCGACCGTTGGAAGTGAGATACCGGGCCTGTTTTCGGGAGGGACGAGAGGAGTACCCGATTGCGGTTGAAGGTGAGCGCCAGTTCGAGCTACGCGGCTACAGTGCCAGACTCAGCCCAGTCACCGGGTATGAAGAACTCGACCAGGAACTCGTGAGCCTGCGCGACGACCTGCGGCGAAGTGGAGGGATCAGTGAGTCGAAGATCGGGGATTTCCTGGAGGTGATGGTCAGCTTGAGTGCCATGGCGGCGAGGGCGCTTCATGACGCGGAGTTCACGGGCGATTGGAACGAGAGGAGATTCCAGAAGTACGTTACTAGGGAGCTTCGTCGTAACCCTAGGATAGGGTCGGCACTGGAGGCCCATCCTCACGCGTCTGGCGGTATCACGGACCTGTCCTTGCGGGGTCTACGGATCGAGTTGAAGGTTGTGCGAAAGGGGACGGTGTCGGCGGCGAGCGCTGACCGATACGCTGGTCAGGCTAGCCAGTACGTTGCGGGTAGCGATTCGCGTGTGGGTGTGATCTGTATTCTCGACATGGCACCCAAGGCGGAGCCGTCGCACTCCGTCGTAAACGATGTGGGACTGTGCAGGAAGAAGCCAGCGAATGGGGACGGGCTACCGATACTACTTGGAGTGGTGGTCGTGCGCGGCAATCTGCCGAATCCAAGCAGCTTGTCACCGTAGCTTCCTGGCGGACTGACTGCAAGCGGTGCTCGGACGGAGTCCTCGTCATGCCTTGGGGCAAGCGTGGCACCTTGTAGCAAAGCGGCACCAACGGGCGCGTCTGGCTCAGGAACGCCTCGAACGGTTCCGCGAGGTGCCTGGGGAGGCGCACCCTTTCGATAGTCGTGCGAGGCCTTGAGTGTACGAGTCCGTCAGTAGTCCAGGCACGTTCTTCTCGATCTCCGCTGCGAACTCATGTGCCGGGAAACGGCGCACTGCTTCCTTCCAAGTCGCCTCGGCCTCCGTGACTCTCCCAGAGTTCCAGTAGACACCTCCCAGATTGAACCAAGCCCGATCGTAGGCCTCGTCCAACTTCAGAGCGCGACGGTACGCATCGACTGCACCCTCCACATCCCCCGTGCCCTCGCTGGCAACGGCAACCTGAAACCAACTCAGAGCGTCGGGCTGGTGTTGCTTCGCCTGGGGCAAGAGAATGGGTAGCGCCTCCTCGTACCTGCCCAGGAAGTTCAGAGCTGTGCCCAGACAGTAGCCGTACTCGTCCGGCGAGAGATCGACAGCCCGCCGATAGCAGTCCTCCGCCTCGACCCAGTCCCCGTCGTCCTGGGCCCAGTGGCCACACCGATCCCAGAGGAACGCGGGGTCGACCACGCCCTGTTCGACTAACCGCTCTACGTTCCGCTTGACCTCCTCGTAGCGATATGGCGTCTGCTCGCCGTTCATCTGGATTCGGAACGCGCAGAGCAGCCTCTCCCGCTCGGCCTCAAGCGCAAAGGTGCCTCGAAACTCCTCCGCGCAAGCGCCCCAGAATCGCAGCGAACGCCGGGCCGCTTCAGCCGAAGCCCTACCGTAGGTCGCCACGAGCCTCGCACACCACGGCAACACCCACTGCGCCTCACGCGCACGCCCCTGCAGCGCCTGAACGTCCCGGAACGCCTCAGCAGTTCTGCCCAGCTTGAACAGAATCTCAGCACGCCAGCCCTGCACGGACGTTGGAGTGATTGCCGACTCTCCCAAGTACATAATCGCGTCAAGGTGCTCCAACGCCAGCTCAAGCCCCCCGAGCTCCTCAGGCCCTCGCATGTAGCTCAAGGCAAGTGCGAAGTGCGCCTCAGCGAGGTCACCGTCCAGCTCGAGCGACCTCAGGTACAGGACGTGCGCCCCTTCAACGTCCCCCAACCTCCCCTTGGCAGTACCCAGGTTCTTACAGCACCGCGCCGCCAAATGGCCGCCGTCCGACTCCTCCAACGCCTCCAGGGCCGCCTCGTAGGTGTCCGCTGCTTTCCGATAGTCCCCCAAAGCAAGGTAGCCATTGCCAACGCTGTAGAGCAGAGATCCCGGGGAGAACACTCCGCCCGTGACCGCATCCTGCAAGACCCCTATGCCATGCGCAATCCGATCACGGTCAAACGCCGGCCCATTGATCCCGAGGTTGACCTCGGCCATGTACGCCCGCACCAGCCTCCCGTCCGAGGGACCGAGCACGGCCCGGAACTTCTCGAAATTATCACTGATGCTACGATCCTGACCTCGACTATAGAGTTCTTCCAACAGCGCCTCGGCCTTCGCAGCGTCGGCGGGTACAGGCAAGTCCACGCCACGTCCCTCAGACAAGTCGCCTAGGCGCTCCGGCGGTGAAGTGGCGTAGAGGAGTCGACGGTCTCGCGCACCCTTTGCTGAGGTGACCGCATACTCGTTCAGCTTTTTCTGGAAGTCGGGAGTGAAGGCTTCCTTGAACCTCACGGTTATAGTCGATTGATCGCCCCACCCAGGGCAATTCTCATACTCGTCCAACACGTCGTCGACTCGGCGCACCAGCAGTCCGTCTGTCGGTGCGTGGTAGCACACGAACACGGAAGCTGGATTCATGGCCAAGTAGTTGAGGGTCGTCCTCTTGACGGAACGGCTTACGGATCCGTCGGTATTGGATTCGCTCCGAGTCCCCTTGAGTTGCACAGCAACCCTTACGTTCTTCATCTGCTGTCCGTCTCGAGCCTCGATCCAGAAATCGACACCGTAGTCGGAATCGTCCTCGGATTGAACGAGGAACTGATCGCTGCCGGAGATTGCCTCCCTGAAGCGACTCTTGGATTTCTCTTCGAGTTCACGTTTCTCGTCATGTTTCGGAAAGTCGTCCAAGTGAGTCACTCTCTCTCCCTGATTGATCCGCCTCGTTCGCTAGGGTGGTCTGAAGGCCGGTGGCGCGCCGATGCGCTACTCCCCCACGTGGAGCCGAGGCTAACAGTCTGCGCGACGCGCCCGGCGTTCCATGAGCACGTTCGCGAAGCGATGCGCCCAGCAACAGAATCAGAGGTTGACCCGGCTGTCCGAGTCCCCTGCCGCCAGGGCGCTCATGTACGCCAAGACCAAGTCGCGGGTTCGATACCGCCCGAACTCGGCTTCTTCCTGTCGACGAACGATCGGGAATGTCCGCAGCACGTACTCCGCTTCATCGCGGGACAACCCGTAGAGCAGGAAGTACAAGGCATCCAGCTTGGCCCGCAAGTGTCGCCGTTCCTCGTCGTTCCAGAGGAACGGCGGTCCATCACAGCTGAAGTCGCGCGCGAACGGTTCCATGTCGTGCGCCGTGTAGGTCAGGCGCAGCAGGTGGTCACGGACGAGTTCGCGGGCTGTTCGTTCCCCGAAACGCTGTCCGTAGCTCTCGACCGCGATGACCGGCAACTGCTCGACGATGAACCAGTTCAGGTGCTGGCCCTGCACTTTTGTCGAGCCACGAAGTCGAACACGAATGAGTTGAAGTTGGCGGCGAGCAGCCACAGCGCCTCGGCACCGGCCACGGTCGAGCCAGCATTGTCGGGCAGGAGCAAGGGAAGCGTGTTGCCAACGCCAGAGCGAGGCACAAGAGCCGCGATCATGGTTCGGACGTTCGTCGGTGAGGTGACGTCCTTGAAGGCGAGCGCCCAGTCGAGGCCGTCCGGCCACTCCACCTCATCTTCCGCAACCCAGAACTGCGGATCAGGCGACCAGCGGGGATCGGCATGCTCCTCCAACGTCGGCTCTCGCGGCTGCGCTGGCCGGTTCAGATTCTCCGGGTTGACTACTACGCTCGCCGCCCGGTGGTCGAAGGCCTGGACCATCTTCCCTTCGTACAGCGGCAGCCACTCTTCCTCGCCTCGCTTCCACCGATTGCCCGCCACCGGAGGCGCGGTGCCTGTGTTCGGATTGACCCGCCCGAAGTCGGCCGGGCTCAACGGGAAGCAGCGTTCCGAGTCGCTCAGATCCGCCGAACTCTTGAGGAAGAAGCCACACGGCGTCTCCGCAAACGTACGGTCGGCGCCACCGACGATCAGCGCACAGAACTTGAACCGTGTGTCCACATCGGGGAAGAACGGCGGCAGTCCGGTAACCAGCCGCCGATTCTCGAAGTCGAACAGCCCCGCAACTCGACCACTGGTGGACATCGACCGAAAGAAGGGGGCAGCCGTCCTGTCAGCGCAGATGCCGGACGGCACGAGCAACCCGACCAAACCGCCGGGCTTGAGCACGTCCAGCGCCCGCTCGACGAATAGCGAATAGAGATTGATGTCGCCCCTGCCAAGCAACGGATACTGATCCGATTCCCGGAACATCGTCAGGAGGCTGTCGGCGCGCTCCTTCGCCTCGTCGAACGCCGTGGCCAGTGGTGCACCGCGGTCCCGGAGATCCTTGATGCCTTCTCGCCGCAAAGCCGCGGTCGGTGCACGCGCCAACTCTGGATCACGCGTCGCAAACCACTCCACCTCCTGAAGCTTGATCCGGTCCCAAGGAGGGTTGCCGATGACCGCGTCGAACCCACCCTCCGGGCGACGCCGTTGCCAGTGCCGCCACACGCCCGGGAATGCCACCTCCCAGTGCAGGAAGCCCTCGCGCTCGGCCAGGGCGCGGGCGTCGCGCCAAATCTCCGCGTACCTCGACAGGCCGGCGTCATCCGATTGGGCGGAGGTCGCACCGATGGCCTCCGGTCCATCCGCAAGGAGCGAGTACGCCTTGGCCGGATAGGCGCCGATCACTTCAAGCAGTCCGCGCGTCTCGAACTCGGCGCGCTGGCTCTTCTTCATGCCCGCGGTCAGCCAGCGAAGGCTCTGCAGGAAGTCGAGCACGCGGCGCAACTCCGCGGTGGCCTGGTCCACGCCCTCGAAGAGCCTCGCTGACTCACGCACTTCGGCCACATCCGCGTCGGACATCTCCTCGATCAACTCCATCCCGGCGACCGCGTTCTCGGCGCCCTGGATGGCGCTGGACGCGATGAGCCCA
>JAPVWO010000035.1 GCA_027493375.1 Candidatus Multivorans thiocomprendens
GGCTGCTGGCCGTGCAGAACTGGATCGCGAACGCCTGCTGCTTCTTCTGGTTGCGCGACAAGCTCGGGGTGCGGCGAATCCGGCGCGCCTACACGGGCGGCGCGGCGCTCGGGCCCGACATCTTCCGCTTCTTCCACGCCATCGGCGTGAACCTGAAGCAGATCTACGGCCAGACCGAGGTATCCGGGATTTCGGTGGCGCACCGCGACGACGACATCAAGTTCCAGACGGTCGGCACGCCGGTGCCCGGGGCGGAGGTCAGGCTCGGCGAAGGCGGCGAGATCCTGACCAGGAGTCCGTCCGTCTTCCTCGGCTACTACAACAACGAGGAGGCGACGGAGGAGGCACTTCGCGACGGCTGGCTCTACTCCGGCGACGCCGGTTACATGGACGACGACGGGCACCTGATCGTCATCGATCGCAAGAAGGACGTGATGGAGCTGCACGATGGCACCCAGTTCTCGCCGCAGTTCATCGAGAACAAGCTGAAGTTCAGCCCCTACGTCAAGGAGGCGGTCGTGTTCGGCGGCGGCGACTACGCGTTCGTCACGTCGCTGATCACGATCGACTTCGCCAACGCGGGCAAGTGGGCCGAACGGCGCCAGATCCCGTACACCACGTTCACGGACCTCGCCCAGAAGCCGGAGATCTACGAACTCGTGCTGGAACATACGGCCGGCATCAACGGCGATCTGCCGGAGTCGGCCCGGATCCAGCGCCTGCTGCTGCTGCACAAGGAACTCGACGCGGATGACGAGGAGTTGACGCGTACGCGGAAAGTGCGGCGCCGGTTCATCGCCGATCGGTACTGCCTGCTCGTCAACGCGCTCTACGGCGGGGACGAGGCGGTCGAGATCGAGAACGAGATCACCTACCAGGACGGCACGACCGCGGTCCTGCAGACCCGGCTGCGCATCGCTCAGCCCGCCACCGCCTGAGGAGCGGACGATGGACTCCGACGTCTTCCTTCAACTCACCGTTTCCGGGCTCTCGAACGGCATGGTCTATGCCCTGGTGGCGGTCGGCTTCGTCGTGATCTTCAAGGCGAGCGACGTGATCAATTTCGCGCAGGGCGAGTTCCTGCTCTTCGGCGCTTACCTGGCCTTCGCTTTCATTGCCCAGTTCGGGTTGCCCTGGAGTCTGGGTGTGCTGGCGACGCTGCTCACCGCGGCCATGATCGGCTTGATCGTGGAGCGTCTCGTTCTCCGGCCACTGATCGGCGAGCCGGTGATCTCGATGATCATGGTCACGATCGGCCTCTCGAGCCTGCTGCGAGCGGTGGTGAACGGCATCTGGGGAGTGCGACCCAAGGCCTTCCCGAACTTCATCCCCTCGGGAGAAGTCGAGTTCCTGGGCGCGATCGTCGGTTTCGACCGTTTGCTCGTGATCGCGATCGCTGCGATCCTGCTGACGGTTCTGACGCTGTTCTTCCGTTACACCCGGGACGGCATCGCGATGCGCGCCATCGCCGACGACCAGCAGGCGGCGCTGTCGATGGGCATCAGCATCAAGCGCGTCCTCGCTGTCGCCTGGGCGATGGCGGCGATCACCGCGGCGGTCGCCGGCATCATGCTGGCGAACACGGTCGGCGTCAGCCACGACATCATCTTCATCGGACTGCGCGTGTTCCCCGTCGTCATCCTCGGCGGTCTCGACTCGGTGCCCGGCGCGATCGTCGGCGGCGGCGTCATCGGGCTGCTGGAGTCGTACACGGCCGGCTACACGACTTCGGGCCTGGAGCTCATCGTCCCGTACATCGTGCTGATCCTGGTCCTGATGGTTCGTCCGTACGGCCTGTTCGGCAAGGAGATCATCGAGCGGGTGTAGGGCATGGAATCCGGAATCTTCTTCAGCGACTACCGCTCCGACATGGCGCTGCGGCGCATGCCGTTGCAGAAGGTGCGCACAGGCCTGCTCCTGGTCGGCCTCGTCGTGTTCCCGCTCCTGGCCAACCCCTACTGGCTCAACCTGGCCAATCAGATCGCCATCGCCACGATCGGTGCGATCGGCCTCAACATCCTGGTTGGCTACACCGGCCAGATCTCCCTCGGCCAGGGCGCCTTCATGGCGGTCGGCGCCTATGGATCGGGCCTGCTGACTGTCCGGCTCGACGTTCCCTTCTACCTGAGCATTCCGGCTGCGGCCCTGATCACCGCCGTCGCCGGTCTGGTGGTCGGACTGCCTTCCCTGCGGCTCAAGGGCCTCTACCTGGCCGTCGCGACGCTGGCGGCGCAGCAGATCGTCGAGTTTGTCGTCACGCACTGGGACGGCCTCACCGGCGGAACGGAAGCGCTCGTCGTGCCGGCGCCCGAGCTCTTCGGCGCCCGGATGAACACCGACGGCCGGTTCTACTGGATCCTGGTCGTCGTGGCGCTCGCGGTCGCGCTGTTCGCCGCGAACCTGTTCCGCTCCCGCGTGGGCCGGGCCTGGGTGGCGATCCGGGACCAGGACATCGCGGCTTCGGCGATCGGCGTCAACGTGTTCGGCTACAAGCTGCTCGCCTTCGCCACCTCGTCCTTCCTGGTCGGCCTCTCCGGCGCTTTGCTCGCCCACTACCGGTCGATCGTGACCTGGGAGCGGTTCACGATCGAAGTCTCGATTTCCTACCTGGCGATGATCATCATCGGCGGCCTGGGGACGATCTCCGGTTCGTTCTTCGGGGCGGCCCTCATCGTTCTGTTGCCAGCGATGATCAACACTCTGGGGCGCTCGCTGCAGGACACGGCGCCGTGGGCGGCGACGGTCCTGCCGTACGTGCAGCAGGGCGTCTTCGGACTCGTGATCATCCTCTTCCTGGTTCTCGAGCCGGAAGGGCTCGCGAAGCTCTGGCGCAACGTCAAGGACTACTTCCGCGTCTGGCCGTTCTCCTACTGAGGGCCGGCTCGGGGAGGCAGAGCATGGCGTTCTTCCAGGACACCCGTCTGGCCGTTCTCCTACTGAGGGCCGGCTCGGGGGGTATGATCCGCCGGTTACCGACCGGCGATCCCCGGGCGCCCGGCGCCCGCTCCGAGGAGACCTCACCATGACCCGTCCCGTTTCCCTTGCCGTTCTGGCTCTGCTCCTTCTCGCCGGCTGCGGAGGCGGCGATCCGGTCTCCGAAGCGGACGCCCCGATCACGATCGGCGCGATATTCGACCTGACGGGTGCGACCTCGGACGTCGGCACAATGTACTCCGAAGCGATCCGCGACTACTACGCCCGGCTGAACGACCTGGGCGGCATCGCCGGCCGTCCGGTCGAACTGCTGTGGAACGACTACGGCTACGACGTCGCGAAGGCCGAGCAGCTTTACTCCGAGTACGTCCAGGCCGGATCGGTCATGTTCATGGGCTGGGGCACGGGCGACACCGAGGCCCTGCGGGGCCGGATCGCGGCCGACCGCATTCCCTTCGTCTCCGCGTCGTTCTCGCACGTGTTGGGAGATCCGGCCGAGGCGCCCTTCAACTTCCTGGTCGGCACCACCTACAGCGACCAGCTCTTCATCCTGCTCGACTACCTGATCGAAGAGGCGGAGGCCGCGGGGGCCGAGAAGCCCAACGTCGCGCTGATGCACCATCCGAGTCCGTTCGGTCTCTCCCCGTGGCGCCAGGGAGGCGAGGAGTACGCGATACAACGCGGCATCGAGATGGCGCCGCACGAGATGGCGCGGGGCAACACGGACTTCAGCGCCACGCTGACCCGGATCGCCGAATCCGGCGCCAACACGGTCGTGTTCCAGAACACGTCGGGAGACCTTCGACGGCTGGGACACGGGAGGCGTGACGGCGCCGGTCACCTTCACGGGCACCGACCATCGCGGCATCAAGGGCATGAGGATCTTCGAGATCAGGGAAGGCAGCTTCCAGCCCGTGACCGAGATGCGGATGGCCTCCAGCCTGGAGGCGGCCGAGTAGGGCAGGCATCGACGCCATGCTGTCCCTGAACAACGTCGAGGTCATCTACAACGACGTCATCCTCGTGCTCAAGGGGCTCTCGCTCAAGGTGGAGCAGGGCCAGATCGCGGCGCTGCTGGGCACGAACGGCGCCGGCAAATCGACCACGCTCAAGGCGATATCGGGACTGCTTCATCCCGAGGACGGCGAAGTCACGGACGGCAACGTCGAGTTCGAAGGCATCCAGATCGACAAGCTGCCCGCCGAGGACATCGTGCGCCGGGGCATCTTCCAGGTGATGGAGGGGCGCCGGGTCTTCGAGCACCTGACGCCGCAGGAGAACCTGCTGGCGGGGGCCTACACGGCGCGGGACAAGGGCGGCACGGACGAGGCGCTGGACCGCGTCTACGGCTACTTCCCGCGTCTCAAGGAACGGGGCAACTCGATGGCCGGTTTCCTCTCCGGCGGCGAGCAGCAGATGCTGGCCATCGGTCGGGCCATGATGGCGCGGCCGAAGTTGATGCTGCTCGACGAGCCGTCCCTGGGCCTGGCGCCGCTCCTCGTCCAGGAGATCTTCGAGATCATCCAGCGCATCAACCGCGACGAGGGCACGACGATCCTGCTGGTCGAGCAGAACGCCAGCCGCGCCCTCGGGATCGCCCACTACGGCTACATCATGGAGGGAGGCCGCGTCGTTCTCGAGGGGACGCCGGCGGAGCTCCAGGACAACGCCGACGTCAAGGAGTTCTACCTCGGCCTGACCCAGGTCGGCCAGCGAAAGAGCTACCGCGACGTCAAGCACTACCGGCGCCGCAAGCGCTGGCTGTCCTGACCCACTGCCGCCGTAGGCGGCCTGGAGTGCGCGCCGGCCGCGAGGCCGGCTCCGCTTTGGCGGCTCAGTCCCCCTCGATCGCCTCTTCGATCTCCCGCAGCCTCTCGCGGAGTTCCTTGCGGGCCTCGGCCGCGAACGGGTTCTCGCGGGCGATCGTCAGAAACAGATCGTCCGAGTCGTCGCGGAGGTTCTCCTCGATCTTCATCATGTGCCGGTAGGCGACCGTGCCGAGGGCCGGGTCCGGGACGTGAATCTCCCGGAGAGCCTTGGCCATCCAGTGGGTCAGGCCCTGGATGTAGGCCATCTCGGAGTCGTGTTTCTCGGCTGACATCTCGATGACCTGGAGCTCCAGGTCCGACTCCAGGAAGGTCCTCACCGCCTCTACCCGGTCGCTGTCGACCGGGCGCTCGGGAAGGCAGAGCACCACCTTCAGGCCGCGGATCCCGCCGCGGCCGCTCTGGGGGCCGAACATCGGGTGGGTGCCGATGTACTGGACCTGCCGGGGCAGGCGCTGCTCGAGGATCCGGAGCGGTTTCACCTTGACCGAGGCGACGTCGAGGACCAGCGCGTCCGCTGCCAAGCGCGGGGCCAGGTCGACGACCAGCCCGTCCAGATCCTGGACGGGTACCGCCGGGATCACGATGTCGCAGCCGGCACAGCCTTCGAGGTCGGTCCAGCGCGCACCGAGCGCGGCGGCCCGTTCGCTCAGGTCGCGGCGGTCCCAGACCTGCACGTCGAAGCGGGAGACCAGGTGCCGGACAAGGAAGCGGCCGAAGCTGCCGAGACCGACGATGCCGACCGTCCTTGCCCAGCAGCCCTGCACCGGGCGCAGCCTAGCACCGGCGCCGGCTCGCCGGCCGCGGCGGTTGCCCTACAATCGCGGCCCTGCAAGGAGGGGAGCCAGGATGAGAGGAAGAACAGGCGCCGTACTGGGTGCCGTCGTGGCCGCGGCGGTGAGCTATGGTTCACCGCCCGTGACCGACGCCCAGGAGGACCGCGCCAGCCGGGAGCACGTGCTTCGCCTGCTCCGGGAGGTGCCGCTGATCGACGGGCACAACGACGTCCCGTGGCAGTACCGGACGCGGGTTTCGAACCACCTCGACCGGATCGACTTCGAGGACACCACGGCGCTCGATCCGCCGATGCACACCGACCTGCGGCGCCTGCGGCAGGGGGGAGTGGGCGCCCAGTTCTGGTCGGTCTACATCCCGACCTCCTACACCGGCGCCGGAGCGGCCCGGGTCGTGTTCGAGCAGGTCGACCTGACCAGGCGACTGATCGAGCGGTACCCGGACGACCTGCAACTGGCCCTCAGCGCGGACGACATCGAGCGCGTCCACGCCGAAGGCAGGATCGCGTCCCTGCTCGGCGCCGAGGGCGGGCATTCGATCGAGTCGTCCCTCGGGGTTCTGCGGCAGCTCTACGAGGTCGGCGTTCGCTACATGACCCTGACCCACAACAGCAACGTCGCCTGGGCCGACTCGGCGACAGACCAGCCGGCGCACGGAGGGCTGACCGCGTTCGGCCGGCGGGTGGCGTGATCATGGTCACTTTCGTCCCGTCCTTCGTCAACGAGAACGTGCGGGAGTCCTTCCAGCGCCTGGACGCCGAACGCCGGCGACTGATGGCCGCGGGAACCGCGCCGGAGGAGATCCGCGGCCGGCTGATGGCCTGGCGAAGCGAGAACCCGGTTGCCCAGGCAGTCCTCAGCGACGTGGCCGACCACATCGACCACATCCGGGCCTTGATCGGCGCCGCGCATCTGGGCATCGGCTCCGACTACGACGGCATCCCCACCGTGCCGGTCGGCCTGGAGGACGCCTCGACGTTCCCCGATCTGTTCGTGGAACTCGTTCGACGCGGCTACAGCGACGACGAACTGAAGGACATCGCGGGCCGCAGTTTTCTGCGCGCCATGCGCGCGGCGGAGGCCACGGCCCGACGCCTGCAGGCCACGGAGCCTCCGGCCGACGACCTGATCGAAGAACTGGACGGCGGTGAGAATGGCTGATCAGGCGACATCCCCGGTGGCGGCCCGGCACGCCTCGACCGTCCTCCTGTTGCGGGACAGCGACCGCGGGGTCGAGGTGTTCATGGAGCGCCGCCACATCCAGTCCGACTTCGTCGGTGGCGCCTACGTCTTTCCGGGTGGCCGCGTCGACCCCGAAGACCGGGTCGACGAGGCGCTCTGCCAAGGTCTCACCGACCGCGAGGCGAGCGCCCGGCTCGCGCTTGAAGAGGGCGGCCTGACCTTCTACGTCGCCGCGATCCGCGAGTGCTTCGAGGAGGCTGGCGTGTTGCTGGCCTATGACCGGGACGGCCGGATCCTCGACTTCTCGGACCGGGCCGTCGAGGAGCACTTCGAACGCCTGCGAGGCGAGTTGAACGCCGGCAGGCAGTCCCTGCTCGACATCGCCGCCGCCGAGAGCCTGACGCTCGCTACCGACCGGATCAGCTACTGGGCGCACTGGATCACCCCGGAGGGACAGCCGAGACGCTACGACACCCGCTTCTTCGTCACGCGGGCGCCGGGGAACCAGACCGCCGGCCACGACGACCATGAGTTGACGAGCTCCGCCTGGGTGACAGCAGAGGAAGCGCTCGAACACGGGCGCCGCAAGGAGTGGATGATCATCTTCCCCACCATCCGCAATCTGCAGAAGCTGGCCGCGTTCAGGACGGCGGACGAAGCGGTCGCGGCCGTCGACGCGCAGGACGAGTTCCCCGTCATGCAGCCCCGCGTGCTGCTGGGCCGGACCCCGGACGAACGAGCGCGTGCCGTCCTGCCCGGCGACGAGGGCTACGAACAAGCCGCGATTCGCCCTTCGGCGACGAACGTCAAGGACTGGCAGCGGGCCTTCAGCCGCTAGGGCGCCCGACGTTGGACACTCTCCGGAAGGGCACGCCGGTGCGTCTCTCCGACCGCGTGCTGCGGGTCACGCAGGACAACCCGGGCATGTTCACCGGTCCGGGCACGAACACCTACGTCATCGGCGGCGCCGGCAGCCCGGCCTTCGTGCTCGACCCCGGGGAAGAGGACGACGCCCACTTCGAGGCCATCCTGCGCGCCGTGGGCGGCCGTGAGGTCGCCGACGTCCTGATCAGCCACACCCACCGGGACCACTGGCCCCTGGCGCCTCGCCTCGCCGAACACACAGGTGCCGAGATCCGTGCCTTCAACGAGGATCCACCGTTCGCCGCGGGCCCCCGGCTCAAGGACGGCGACTGCCTGTCCTCGGGCGGAGCCACCCTGGTAGCTCTCCACACTCCGGGCCACGCCAGCGACCACCTCTGCTTCCTGCTGGAGGAAGAGCGGGCCGTCTTCACCGCCGACCTGGTGATGGGCTGGTCAACCTCGATCATCGCTCCACCCGACGGCAACCTGAACCAGTACATGGCCTCCCTCGAGCGGCTCATCGAACTCGGTCAGGGAGGCGGCATCGACGTCCTGCACCCGGGCCACGGCGAGTCGATCAAACCCCCGCTCGACCGGGTCCGCGAGATCCACCGCCACCGCCGGCAACGCACCGACCAGGCCCTTGAAGCCATCGCCGCCGGCGTGGCCACCATTCCCGAGATGGTCGAACGCATCTACACCGAGCCCGCCGTGTTAGCCTCCTCTACCCAAGTTGGCTGAAGGCGAAGAATGGACTCACACACGGCGAAGACTGGCGACCGGGAGCAGCTTGTTCGCTTGGCGCAGGGTGTGTCGGACGAAGAAGTTCTGGCTGCGGTGCACTACCTTGAGTACCTGACGGACAGGGCGGATCCCTACCTCCAGTCTCTGCTTTGCGTGCCCGAAGTGGACCATGAGTTGAGCGAGGAATGCGAGCGAGGCCTGCAAGAGGCGTGGGACGACATCCGGGCAGACCGGGTGCATAGCGCGGAAGAGGTCAAGAGGGAACTCGGTCTCTGAGCGGAACGGAGCGTCTCGTACGCCGCACGGGCACTTCGTGACCTGAAGCGGCTTGACCCGACGGCGCGCCGCCGGGTGGTCGAGGAGATCGAGCGACACGCCCTTGCCGGCGGCGGCGACGTCAAGCGGCTCAAGGGGCCGCGTCGCGGCGACTGGCGGCTTCGCGCCGGAGATTGGCGCGTCCTCTTCGCGTACGATGCTCGGCAGCAGGCCATCGTGATTACACGCGTCGCGCATCGAAGCCACGCGCGTATCGGCGCGGGTGAGTCGCTCCCGTCGCCTTGGCGCTGCGGTGAGCTTGTACCATCGCGTCGCCAGATTGACCTCGGTCCGTTGCAGTAGGAGGATCCATCCGATGACCGGACGCACCGCAAACCGTGCGGGCCAGATGCGCCAAGCTCTCCAGGAAGAGGCAGCCCGTCAAGATCGCTCGAGGGCGGGGATTGTTGAAGAGACCTTGAAACCACGGGGCCTTCAGCCTCACGAAACGGCGCGAGATCTCGTGATCGAGGCTCGCGCGAACTCGGGGCTCGACTCCGACCAGGCTGTGGCCCTCGCGCTTGAGGAGACAAGGCGTCACCGGGAAGGGAAGGAGGCCGGTGCATGGAGCACGGCTCCCCGCGGTCGGCCGCGGAGGAAGCGGAAGAGCTCCTTCAGTGGCCGAGGAAAGCCATGAGCAGGGAATCTCGCTACGGAGAACTCATTCGCGTTGACCTCGGGGCCGGAAGTTCCGAGGTCTTGCAGCGGGTTCGTTTGGGGTTGCGAGCTGCGGATGGGGGTGTTGACGAGGCGACTCTTCAGAAGCTCCTCTTTGACCATCCAGAGTGTCTCCCGATCGCCGCTATCGACTCGGCCTACGGCGACGCGGTTCCGATCTGCCGAGAACTCTCGGTGCCCGCCGGCAGCATCGACGCGCTGTACGTCAATGCCCTGGGCCGGTTGACGCTGTGCGAATTCAAGCTGTGGCGCAACCCGCAAGCGCGGCGAGAGGTGATCGGCCAGATCCTCGACTACGCGAAGGACCTCGCCTCGTGGAGCTACGAGGATCTACAACGCCAAGTCTCCCTGGCCCTTGGCGGGGAGGGTTCCAACATCCTCTACAAGTTGGTCTCCAAGCGGCATCCTGATGTCATCGAAGCCGAGTTCGTAGACAACGTC
>JAPVWO010000036.1 GCA_027493375.1 Candidatus Multivorans thiocomprendens
CGCCGAGATCATCCGCCGCGGCTACGGGCACGCCTACACGCGTTTCCCCTTCCGGCACATGGAAGCGTTCCGGCAGTTCGAGCGAGAGGCCCGGGACAATCGGAGGGGTCTTTGGGGCGACGTGGTCGGCGGTCGCGATGACGCTTCCGACAGGGACCACCGCTCGTCCGCCGGCGCCTCTCAGGACGTACCGGCGGACCTTCCCGGTACCGTCTACGTAACGAAGACCGGCAGGAAGTACCACCTGGACGGCTGCCGCTTCCTGAGCAGGAGCCGGATCCCGATGCCGACCAACGAAGCGGTGCAGCGCTATGAGTAGTGCAGCGTCTGCGCCACGCGGTTACCGCGCGAGCCGTAGCGAGAACCGTCCACCGGCCAGACACTCGACGCCTTCTGCCTGAGCAGCGTCCGCTAATCGATCGTCGAACGCGACGAGGCGCGCAGGCGTCCCCAGTTCATCGGCCAGCAGCAGGCAGGAGGCAAGCTGCACCGAATCGCTCGCCCGCAACGAATGCCGGCGCAGCAGCGCCGCGGCCCTCGTCGTGATCTCTTCCGTGAACTCCACCACATGGAACGAGGAGCGTTCCGCGTCGAGGGTGAGCAGGGCGGCTTCGCGCTGTTCGACTCCCATGTCGCCTTCCCTGCAGCGCCGGCAGATCGCCGACACGACCTCGGTCGGCGACAGCCGACTGATGGCTACCGGCTGCCCGGCCGTGGCTTCGGCGACGACCTCCGAACCCTCTTCCTCGATGTACCGCTTCACCAGCGCGCTCGCGTCGAGAAACAGCATCAGAACCGGTCGTCCCGTTCCTCGACGATGGTGTCCGCGACCGATTCGCCGCGCACCTGGATCGGTTCGATCGACCGCGCACGCCGCGTGGTCCCCAAGGTCACGAGTCCCTTGGCCGCAAGGTCGAGGAGCTTCTCCTCCTCGTTCGACGCGGCTTTCGGCAGCGGCCTGAGCTCGGCCACCGGTCGTCCACGTTCGGTCACCAGAATCACCGATCCCTCGCGCACTCTTCGGAGGTACGTGCCCAGCCTCGTCTTGAGTTCTCTCGCTCCGACGGTCACCATGTGACCATTGTAGGCACAAACGCAAGGGTCGGGCAACCGCAAGCCGCCCCGTCCGCCCGAGCCTCCGGCGTTACGCCGACGACGCACTGGCCGGTACGGGCGCCGTCACGCCGGTGCCGTACCGGATGTGCGAACCCCGCGGCGTCCGCGAACCGGACTGAACCGCCTTCGCGCATAGACTCGACGCATGGCTGAACCGGTCTCCAGGCTCGCGCGACGAGTACCCGACGGTCCTCCCCCGCCCCGCGCCGCCGAGTCGGGCGTTCCCGGGCTGGACCGCCGAGGAGATCCACCGGGCGCTGAACGAGACCGAGCCCTCCGCGGAGACCGTCGAGATCGTGCGCCGCGAGGGCGCAGCGAAGGCGACCGGGGGTGGACTCGGGAGGAACTCTACGAGCGTGGTCGCTCGCGTACTGATTGACGACGCGGCACTAGCCGGCCGGAAGGCCGACGCGCGGACGCATGCGAATCGTCGGCTGGAGGGAGCCACGCGCGACGGCCTGTTGGAGTTCTGGGAGCTTGAGGACGCTCTGGTCCGGGGCGGACTAGCGGACGCGCTGGAGGCTCGCGGCATGGAAGTACAGTGGACCTGCGGGGGTTGGCACGTCGAGCGCGACGGCAAGGTGTTCGAGACGGGACCCGTGGCGGTGACCGGCAACGAAGTCGTGGCCGTCTCCTTCGAAACGACCATGCGGCTCGAGTGGATTCCGAGCTTCCTGACCGTCTTGCCCGAGCTCCTCGACTGGCTGCCCACCTACCGAGACCGGAAGATCCACGGCGCGCTGGCCTATCTGGATTGCGAGGACGATGCGAGGCGGTACGCGGAGCGAGTGGGGTTGTTCCTCATCCGGGTCGTCGACGGTCGCGCACGCATCGAGAACGGCCCCGGCTTCAAACCGCGCTCCTTCGGCTGAGCCGCGCACGCGGCGCCCAAGGGAGAATCTCCGCCGTCAGGCGAAGACGCGCGGCTCGAAGTCCTCGGCGTTGACGATGGAGGCGTTGTCGCCGGTGGCCCGGATGACGAAGAAGCCCCGCCGTTCGGCCTCGCGCGCCACGTCGTCCCACGTCTTGAGGTACGCCATCGCGCCGTAGACCTTGCGATCGCGGTACTCTGGCCACCACTCCTTGAAGCGGCCCAGCTTGGACCGGAACCGCCCGACGTCCTCCGACCGGAGCGTCGTCTTGACCTCGACCACGACGATCTCCTCGCCGTTCACCGCGATGATGTCCACCTCGTAGCTCTCTCCGCCACGCCGCTTCTCCGTATCCCGCGCGAGACCGTGCACGCCGACATTCCGGCCAGCCAGCAGCTTCACGAGGTCGCCCTTGACCAGGCTCTCCATCAGCTTGCCCCATTGCGTCGTGATCAGATCCTCCGCCTTCCTGAGGCGACGGTCCGTCTCCCGCATCTGCCGGGCCGTCTCCGCCATCTGCGCGCGGAGTTCTTGCCACTCTCTCTCGCCTTCCTTCTGGCTCATGGCCACCTGGCGGAGGATCTCCCAGATCTCCTCCGGCGTGGCTGGAGACTGTTCGGTTTGCTCGCTGCTCATGGGCGACTCCTCACGCGATCATACGTCCGGTCTGCAGGGGCGCGCGAACGCTGCCGCGTGGCCAGCGGCGACCTCGGCGGGACGCGCCCGTCCCTCTCCTGACAAAGACGAAAAGCGGCGCGGGAACGCCGCGCCAGCGCGTCGCGCGAAGACCCGCCACGGGTCGCTGGCCCTAGTTGACGCCGGAGCGAGAGGACTCGACCGGAGGGGCCTACGTGCTGACGCGCTAGCATGTGTTCATGAACTGGCGTGACCACATCACTGTCGATCCGGAGGTCTGCCACGGACAGGCCTGTATCGCCGGTACCCGAGTACTCGTTACCGTGATACTCGACAACGCGGCGGCAGGCCTTACGCCGCAGGAAATCGTCCGGAGCTACCCCTCGATCACGACGGATTCAGTGCGAGCGGCCATGTGCTACGCCGCAGAACTCGCGAAGGAGAGGGTGGTGGCTCTCTCCGGCTAGCGGGCAACGAGGTGCAACGTACCGGCCGCTGTTACTGCCCCACGGTCCGGGCCAGACCGGGCGGTAGCCCGGAACTCTCCACGAGAAGCTTGTAGAAGGGCTGCTCGACCACCTGTAACTGGTCCTTGTAGAGCTGCTTCTGCCTCGCAGCCGTGCGGTCGAAGACACGCACGAAGAACCGGCACTCGGGCTCGTTGTCCTTGCTCCAGTCGTGGACCGGTTTCGTCTGTCGAAGAAACTCTCCGGGACTGAGGAGTTCCTGAAGCCGAACGCTGCCTACCGGCAGGAAAGCACGCGCTTCCTCGGTCGTACCCAGCCGGCGGCCGGATGCGCCGAGCACGTACGCCGGCGAGATGGCGGCGAAATCCACTACCAAGCGGCCGCGAGCGGTAAGAGCGACATCGAAGAGATACGCAGTCGTGATGCCGTCAGGCTGATACCAGCAGCTCGGGTGATCCGTGCCGCCGCCTAGCGAACGAAGTCGCTCGCGCAGACTCTCGACCTTCTCCCGCTCCTGGTCGCGCTCATCGAGAACCTCTTCAAGTCGGTCCTTCAGAGGCGCCGCATCCTCGCCGCCCATCTCTCGCCAGAGATGTGCGTCCTGGATAGTCTCCCTGACCGCCTCCTCGGTCGGTTCTCGCCCTTCGCCGGCCAGTGCCTCCGCGAACTCCCGCTGCGTCTCGACGGCTTCGGCCACCTGCTCGGGCGACAGCCCCCGTTCGGCGGCTGCCCTGACCGCTCCCACCAGTTCCCTCAGTTCTTCCGGCTCGGCCGCCCTACCTGCGTCGTCAACCGCCTCGTCCCAGGCAGCGCGGTTCTCGATGGTCTCCCGGATCTCCCCGGGCGTCATCCCCTGCTCGTCCGCCGCACGCGTCGCGGCGGCCATGTCCCGGATTCCCCCAGGCGATGAGACTCCGGCCTCCTGTAGCGCCTGTTCGAGTTCGGCGTGGGCGTCCGCCTTCTCGACCTCACGATGCGCCTCGAGCAGCCTCTCCGCCTCGCCCGGCGACATGCGTCCGATCTCAGACTCCTGGATCTGCTCGACGAGCTCTTGCGGGGAAGGCTCAGGAGCAGCGGGCGCCAGTTCGCGAACGAGCTCCCGCCAGTTGTCGGCCGCGTAGTGACGTTCCACCCGCTCCACGAGAACCGACCGCAGGACAGCCGGATCCTCCGGCAACTCCTCCTCCTCGAAGATCTCTCGCACTTCCTCGTGCCGTTCCAGGTCCGACTCGGCCTGCTCACGCTTGTCCGATTCGCGCGCCAGCATCGCCGCCAACACGAGCAGCAGAACGAAGATGATCAGGATCGCGATCTCGGCCATGGTGAAGCCGAGGACGAGGCCGCGCGGGAAAGCGCGGCCCGTTTCCGACGGACTGTCGTCGAACGCCATCCGGTTCAGGTACGACGAAAGAACCCGAAGAGGCCGCGATTGGGCCTGGATGTCGGCCGAGACGCCGCAGCCAAGGAAGCACTTGCCCCCTCAAGTGCACCGCTGATCTGCCGCAAGCGTTCGCCTGTGGCCGCCGCCTCGCGAGCAACAGTTTCCGACCGCGCCGATTGCCGCTCAAGCTGCTCGGGAAGGGACGACAGAGTGCTCGCCGCTCTGGCCAAAGAGTCGGCGGCCTCCTGGTAGCGACCCGCCAGGTCCTCATTCTGGGCTGCCGTTCGCGACAACTGCTGAAGAACTCGCTGGTTCTCCGCGACGGCCCGTTCCTGCCCCGCCTGCGTGCTCCCCAGGCTCTCGACCAGCGGCTGGAACCCGTCGATCAACTCACGCAGGCGAATCTCCGCGGGTTCCAGAACGCGCGTGGCGACCTCGCGCTCGAAGTCCGCAGCGCGGAAGCTCTCCAGCGACCGACCCACCGCCTTCCGCAGTGGCCCCGCTTCGGCTTCGATCTCCTGTTCCGCAGTTCTGATCGTTCGCGCCATCGAGGCCGCCGCATCGCCCAGGCGCGCCGCGGCTCTCTCGAAGGTCTCCTGCTGTGCCTTGGCCATGCCTTCGCCAAGGGTCTCCTGCTGAGAGGCAATGTTCCGCAGCATCGCCACCGTCTCCTCCCTGATCTGGACCACCACTTCCTCCTGCCGCTCGGCAATCCTCTCCAACGCGCCTGCGGCGGCCTCTTCCAGCCGCGAGCCCAGACCGTGGATCTCATCCAGCCTGCCCGCCGCGCCCGCCAGAGCCTGGAGCTTCTCCGACGCGGCAACATTCGCAGCCTCGCTCGATTTCCAAAGCTCTCGCAGTTCATCTCGGAACCGCTTGTAGTCCTCGATCGAGTAGTCCATCTCGCGCCGGAGCGCGCGGTGCGCGTCCACCAGACTCCGGCGTGCAGCAGCCTCCACTTGGGCCGGTTCCGCGACGGACGATTGGTTGACGTACACGCGGCCGATCAGGCCGAAGACGGTGCTGCTCAGGGCGACGCCGAAGCCCTGGACGATTTCCCGCGCGTACCCGTCGCTGGTGAACTGGTACAGCGATGCCGCCAGGGAAATCAGGGTGTAGAGGAAGCCGACGTAGTAGAGGTTGTCGCCCGCGTGCTCGAACTTCGGGCCTTTCAACTCCCGGTCCCAAAGGACGAAGCCGTAAGCGACGATCAGGACCAACGAGAGCGCGACCGGGGGAAACCAGTGGCTGGTCGCGAGCTTCAGAAGAAGGAGAAGCAGCCCGCCACCGCCCGCGAACCACAGGAAGGCCGCGCGGGGATTCAGTTCCCGATCGCGGCCGCGACGACGGCCCGGCGCCATCAGTTCATCCCGTCGATGCGGACCACCCGCTCCACGAAACCGCCCTGGCCCTCAACCCACCGTTGCCAGAAGTCGATGAGACTCCGCGCGTCCGAGAGGCGGCCGTGAGCCCTCCGTTGCACGAAGAGAATCTCGACCGCGGTTCCCCGCAGATCCGTGCTCAACGCGTCCGCGCCATGACTCCTAGCGAACGCGTCGTAGTCGACCGGCTGGCGAAAGAAGGACAGGTACTCGCTGTGCTGCATCAGATCGGACACAAGGGTCAACCGCTTCGGGATGTCCATGTACTCCTCGCGGCCGAGATAGGAAACGGCGACACTCTGGACGCTCTCCATGAGCGGCGAGGTGGGCGCCTCTTCACGACCAAGAAGATCGCGAAACAGAGCCTCAAGCGGTTGCCGGAACCGCTCCTCGAGCCGCTCCCGTATGCGCCGCGGATTCTGCGTCCATTCGCTCGCCTTCTCCGGGTCGCCTGGATGACAGACCGTTAACAATGGCTCGTCGATCTCCTCGCCAACCGGCCTGGCTTCGAATCCGATGACCATCTCATCCTCGCGGCTCGCCGCGACGGACTCCTCCAGACGCGCCAACACGTCGGCGCGACTGATCGCTCCGATCCGATCCGTCGCGTCGATCATGATCGCGGTCAGCGCACTTGGGCCGGTCTCGGGACAGCCGGTGTCGGGGTCGCGCTCCGGCGGGCCGGGGGCGAACACGACGAAGCGGCCGAACAAGGCCAAGACCCCAGCGGCCACGAACAGGCCGCACGCAACGGCGATCTTCTGCCGAATCGTGAGTCGATCCGAGCGCCGCCGGTGGCGGGAGCCGCGGCGTCTGCTACGCGGCATTCTCGCCGCCGGGATTCTGACCGGCGAGCCCCAGCCGCTTTTGCGCCGCCTCCCACTGGGCGTTCAGCGCGCGAACGGCCTCCAAGTGCTCCCCCTGCAGCCGCGCAAGCGAGGATTCGTCCACCAGACGCGGTTCCGACCCGCGCACCCGATGAGGAGAAGGGGGAACGAACTCCCAGGGCTCGGCGTGGGATGCGGGCACGGCGCGGTCACTGCGCACGGCATGGTTGGCGACGCGGTACTCCTCGATCAGTGCGACGCCGAAGTTCCGTAACTGCTCCATGTGGTCATCGAACGCGGAGACCAAATCCCCCTCGCTCTTCAGCAGCCGACGCGTCTCGGCGGGTTGCATCCGTGCGCGATCCAGCGTCTCTTCCGCCTTGGCAAGCCATTTGAGCCGAACCTCCTTCAGCTCATCCGCGGCCTCGGCCCTGAGGTCCTCGTGCTGTTCCCTGGCTTCCGACATCCGGACATGAACACCCCGGTAGCCCGGGTACGAATCGCCCCAGAACTTCCACCCTTCGTAGAAGGCAAGCACCGAGAAGCCCAAACCCAGAACGAACAGAAGCCACGAGGCAGCCGTTTCCATCCCGAGAGGCTGTGCCAACAGGCGGGTCACCATTTCGGCGTCCGGATCATCCACTAGTGCCTCGGAAGCCTCCCGATAGTGGGCGAGCCCGAGGTTCAGCAGGAGGGCCAACCCGACCCAGGCCGACAGGCACGCCCAGCCCGCGACCTTGAGACTGAGTCTCACGTGACGAACGTAGCGGCTCAGCGGACCGAAGAGGCCGAAGGGCGCCAGGATGTTCACCGCGCTGAAACCGATCGCGACAGCCCAACCCCCGAAGAGGCCCGCCTCGCTGCCCTCGGCCAGGAAACCGGCGTTCAGGAAGCTCTCCACCAACAGAAGTACGAAGAGGCCGCCGCCGCCGACCCAACGCCTGATTGTCGAGTGGTAGTCGGGTTCGCGACTGATGCCGTTCTCTTCCTTGAAGTCGAGAAAGTCCTCCCGTCTCTTTCGCCATTCCTGGAGGTCGTTCCGTAGATCGTCGGAGTGCCTCTGCTCGACATCCCCGAACTCGGCCAGCGCCTGTTGCGTAACACTCTCCAACGCACCAGGAAGCAGCGGGTGGTCAAGCTCAGCCAGGCCTTTGTCGATCTCCGTCAGCCTCTCGTCTCGTAGCTGGACTGCTTCGTTCTTCTTC
>JAPVWO010000037.1 GCA_027493375.1 Candidatus Multivorans thiocomprendens
TCCGTTTCGTTGACGGCATCGAACAAACAGAGAACGACGATCAGAACAGGAACGCCGCCTGATGATCAACCCACCGTACACGAAATTTGACCATAGCTCTGTGTTCCGGGAGATTCTCCAGGACACGCTCGGCCTGTCCGCGGATCAAGTGGTTTGGTCGTACGAGGCCCCGCTCTCAGACGGAAAGCGAAGGCGTCTCTCACTGGACGGTCGAGTGGCTCTTGACGAAGTGCAACAGGAGCCCTCAAGAGATCGGTTGCGGCGGTGGATCCGCGACGCTGCTGACTCTGTCGATGTAGACGCTTCAATCGTCGGTTCCTTGAAGGGAGTCGTCTTCGAGGTCCGGCAGGGGTACAAGAGCAAGGACAGTAAACGCCAGCAAGCGGACTTGGCGAACGCGGTAGCCGCGTACACCAGCGGCTATCTTCCCTGCCTCCTGGTCTTGTCTCACCAGATCGATAGCGACGTGCTCCTCCGTTACCGGGCTGCCCGGTGGGTTGCGTTGACTGGCGAGTTCAGCAGCGGTAGCCCTCTGGCGTCGACCTATGAGTTCATGGCCGGGATCATCGGCTACGACTTGGCTGGTTTCTTCGCCCGTCACTCCGACACGCTTCGCTCCGAGGTAGGTAACGTCCTGAGCACACTCTTGGGGAGCGACGAATGAGCGTGACCACGACGCCCAAGCTCCGGCAGCGAGCGGAGTACACGCATCGTTACAACACGCGGTTGGGCCGGCACGGCTGGCTGCGACTGACGCCGGCGTACTCGTTGAGAGTCGTCGAGGAGTTGCTGGCCGGCTGCGGTCCGCATCTTCGCGTGCTGGATCCATTCTGCGGCGCCGGCACGACGGCGTTGGCCGCGGCCAACCGCGGGCACGAGGCGGGTACCGTGGATATCAACCCGTTCCTCGTGTGGTTCACTCGCGCCAAGACGGCGACGTACGGCTCACGAGAGATCGTCGAAACCGAGGCGGCTGGCGAAGCGGCGTTGCAGAAGGTCCACCGGCGGAAGATCGGTCCCGTCGAGGAGCCGCCCATGCACCGGATCGAACGGTGGTGGCCGAGTTCGGATCGCATGTACCTTCGCTATCTGAAAGCCGCTGTCGAGGACGTTTCGCAGAGTGACCAAGTTCGGGATCTGTTGAACGTGGCGTTCTGCCGGCTCGTGATCCGGCTGTCCGCCGCGGCGTTCAACCATCAGTCCATGTCGTTCAAGGATGCGGCCCAGAGCAAACTGGACCTTGCCGTGGACGAGAACGATCTGTTTCGACAGGAACTTCGCTTCGTGACCGAGGGCGCTTCGTACAACCCCGCGGCTAGAGTGTCCGTGGTTCTGGGCGACTCCCGCGCCGTTCAACAGTGCTTCGATGAGTCCTTCGACGTGGTCGTGACCTCGCCTCCCTACGCGAATCGCATGTCCTACATTCGAGAGCTGCGGCCGTACATGTACTGGCTGGGCTACCTCCAGAACGGCCGAGAAGCCGGGGAACTCGATTGGCAGGCGATCGGCGGCACATGGGGCGTAGCCACGAGCAGGCTCGGGAAGTGGCAGCGTGCGGCCGATGTTCGCCTGCCGGACCAACTGCTTGATGCAGTAGGACGGATCGCCGGGAGCGGACGATCAAACGGATCGGTTCTCGCCGCCTATGTGGAAAAGTACGGCGAGGATGTGGCGCGGCACTTGGCGAGCGTGGGCTGTGTGCTCAGGCCCGGCGCTCGCGCCCACTACATCGTCGGGAACTCGGTCTTCTACGGCGTTTTGGTAGCCATCGAGGAGGTCTACGCCACGCTCATGCGCCGGGCCGGCTTCGAGAACGTCGAAGTGCGTCCCATCCGCAAGCGCAACTCGAAGAAGGAGCTGGTCGAGTTCTGCGTTTCCGGGACGTGGTCGCCGTAGGGCCGCGCGGAGTTGGCCTAGCTCGCGAGGAAAGAGCTGACTACTGCAAGGAGAATCGACCATATGAGATTCAGAATCGCCCAGCGCTTGGCCTTCCTGTTGCTTTCCGCCATCACTTCCTTGAACGTGGATTCTCGTAGCGGCTTGCCGGTTTGAGCGTCGACTAGCGCTTGGCGGATCTTGGCCTCGGCGGCTTCAGAGCCCTTTCAAGCCAGCGAGCCAGAGGTGGTGCAGGAGCCTGGCGGAAGATGAAAACAGCCGCGAGCTTCTTGGCCTCGCTCATCGACGCGAACTCGTCTCCGCGAACGTAGCCACCGTTGACTCCGAAGACGTTTCTTATGTCTCGCAGCCAAAGGACTACCTTTGATGAATCTTGGTCGAACTTGACGTGCCCCAGCTCGGCTGAATTCCGGCCGAGCCGCTGGATCAGGTTGTCTCCGTCCCAAACGATGCTACTCATGTTTGTTCACTCTCCAGCTGGGCTCCCTAACCCAGCGCCTCGACCACCTTCTCCAACGTGTCCTTCGCGTCACCGAAGGTCAGCACCGTGTTCGGTGCGAAGAACAGTTCGTTCTCGATGCCGGCGAAGCCAGGCCTCATCGACCGTTTCAGCACGATGCACGAGCGGGCGAGGTCCGCGTTGAGCACCGGCATGCCGTAGATCGAACTCGCCGGGTTGTGCTTGGCGGCGGGGTTGACGACGTCGTTGGCGCCGACGACGAGAGCGACGTCGGTGTTCTTGAAGTCCTCGTTGATCTCCTCGAGTTCCATCAGCGATGTGTACGGGATCTTCGCTTCGGCGAGCAGGACGTTCATGTGGCCGGGCATGCGGCCGGCGACGGGGTGGATGGCGTAGCGGACCTGCGTGCCGTTCGCTTCCAGGATCTCGGCCAGGTCACCGACGACGTGCTGGGCCTGGGCCACCGCCATGCCGTATCCCGGACAGACGATGACGGAACCGGCGCCGGAGAGCAGCATCGCGGCATCGCCGACGGAGGCTTCCTGGACCCGTTCGCCGCCCGAGGCGGCCATCGCGGCGTCC
>JAPVWO010000038.1 GCA_027493375.1 Candidatus Multivorans thiocomprendens
ATCCTGCAGCAGCTCATCCAACGACATGATGGGTGGCGGCTTCACCGGCGGCCCTGCTCCCTTCATGGCCGGCGGCGTCAACAGGCCCTTGCGCACGGCATCGGCCAGCAGCGCGTCGGCAATGAAGGGACTGCGCTCTTCGCGCGGCGGCACGATCTCGGCGACTACGCGGTCTCTATCCGTAACCAGGATCGTCTCGCCCGCTGCAGCCATTCGCACATACCGGCTGAGCCGGTTGTTCAGCGTCTTGAGTCCCACAGATCTCATGGCGCAGAAATGTAGCTTCCGGTGGCCACCTTCGTCAAGGTCAGGCCGCGTTAGCCTGACCGCATGGTCCGCCTGGAGTGCGTCCCGAACATCAGCGAGGGCCGGCGCCGCGATGTCATCGACGCCTGTGTGGAGGCGGCTTCGACGCCCGGCGTGCGGGTGCTCGACGTGTCTTCGGACCCGGACCACAACCGGACGGTGTTGACGTTGCTGGGTGCGGGCGGCGATCTGGTGCGGGCCGTGACGGCCTTGGCGGGAGCGGCGATCGAGCGCATAGACGTGGCCGGGCACTCCGGCGTGCACCCGTTTCTCGGCGCCCTCGACGTCGCTCCATTCGTGCCGCTGGAGGCGCAGCAAATGCCCGCGGCGGTCGACGCCGCGCTGCGCGCCGCGGACGAGTTGGCCGCGCTCGGCCTGCCGGTGTTTCTCTACGGCGAGGCCGCCTCGAATGCAGGACGTGCCGCCCTTGCCGACCATCGCCGCGGCGGTCTCGCTCGGCTCGGCGAACGGATGGCGAGCGGCGAGTGGCCGCCGGACCGCGGGCTGTCCCGGCCGCACACCACTGGTGGTGTCGTCTGTATTGGGGCGCGGAAGCCACTGGTCGCCTTCAACCTGCTGCTCGACACGGATCAACTCGTTGCGGCGAAACGGATCGCGTCGGCACTACGCGAATCTGGCGGCGGTTTGCCTGGCGTGCGCGCGCTCGGGTTCTTCCTGGAGAGCCGCCAACAGGCCCAGGTCAGCGTGAACCTGACCGACTGTGACCGGACGTCGCTGCTGGACGTGGTCCACCGTGCAGACGAACTGGCGGCGGCTGGCGTGCGTGTCGTCGAGACGGAACTCGTCGGGCTGGCGCCGCGCCGTGTCGTGCCGGAGGGCGGCGCTGAAGCGTTAAGGCTGCCGGGGCTCTCGGAGCGTCAGATCTTGGAGAGCCATCTGTAGGCGGCGGGGCATGCCGTCGAACGACCCCGACGACATCGTGACCAGGACGTCGCCGGCCCGGGCCTCGGCGAGGACCGCCTCGGCCAGTTCTTCGTTCGAACCGCAGGCGGTAGCCGCCGCGCCGAGTCGTTCGATCTCCACAGCCACCTCCTCCGGGTCGAACCCCTCCTCGCCCAGTCGCTCGCGGTGGAACACGGGAGCCAGGAAGACACGGTCGGCGGAGGCCAGCGACGCCGCCAGGTCGGCGGCGAACTGCAGCCTGCCCGCGCTCAGGCTGCGCGGCTCGAACAGGGCGACCAGCCGCCGGCCGGGGAAGCGCTGCCGGAGCGCCGCGAGCGACGCCCCGACCTCCGACGCATGGTGGGCGAAGTCGTCGATCACGACCACTCCCGCCGCCTCGCCGACGACCTCGAGCCGCCGTTTGACGCCCCGGAAGGTGGCGAGCGCCTCCAGCACGGCGTCCTGCCCCAGCCCGTCGGCGCGGGCCGCCGCCCACACCGCCATCGCGTTCAGCGCGTTGTGCTCGCCCCATACGCCGAGGTGGACCCGCTGTCGCCGGCCTTCTTCCTCCAGCTCGAACGAGATCCCGCGCTCGCTGCTCTCGACGGGGCCTTCAAGCCGGATATCGCCCGACCCGGCGCCGTAGGTCACGACGCGGCACGGGCTCGCCGGCAACAGCCGCTCGACCGTCGGATAGTCGGCGCAGGCAATCAGCAGTCCGCCCCGCGGCAGCCGCTCCACCAGACCGAGAAAGGCGCGCTCCAGCCCTTCAAAGTCGGGATAGAGGTCGACGTGGTCGTGCTCCAGGCTGGTCAGGATCACGGTCTCCGGCCGGTAGTGCCAGAACTTGGGGCCGCGGTCGAAGTAGGAGGCGTTGTACTCGTCGCCCTCGATCGCGAAGCGCGGTCCGCCGCCGAGCGCGAACCCCGAGGCCAGACCGATCGGCGCACCGCCGATGAGATAGCCGGGATCGGCGCCGGCGCGGGAGTAGACCCAGGCCGCCATCGCCGTCGTCGTCGTCTTGCCGTGGCTGCCGGCGACGACCAGCGGCTTCCGATCCCGGAGCACGAAGCGGTCGAGCGCTTCGGGCATCGACAGCCGCGGCAAGCCGAGTTCCTCCATCGCCACCGCCTCCGGGTTCGTCCGCGGCACCGCGTTGCCGACGATCACGAGGTCCGGCCGCGGCTCCAGGTGAGCCGGGTCGTAGCCGAACAGCGGTTCGATTCCCGCGTCGGCCAGCATGTCGCTGGTCGGCGGGTAGAGGGGCCCGTCCGACCCGCGCACGTCATGGCCGAGATCGCGCAGCAGGCAGGCGAGCGGCGCCATGCCGGTGCCGCCGACCGCGATCAGGTGGATGTTCAAGGGAGCGGCTACGAGCATCCCGGCCAGCGCCAGGTCGAGAAGGCCGTCGAACTCGGGGCGCGTGAACACCCGGCCCTCGGCCGTGCCCTGGACCTCGATCAGGTTGCCCTCGCCGGTCGCCACGACGTTCAGGTCGACCTGGGCGTCCCGGTCCTCGACGTACTCCAGGTCGAGCAGCAACTCGTCCTGGCAGATCCCGACCGAGACAGCGGCCACGGAATGGACGACGGGCCACCTCTTCAGGTCGCCCTCGAGCAGCATCCGGGCCAGCGCCGCGACGGTCGCCACGTAGGCGCCGGTGATCGAAGCGGTGCGGGTGCCGCCGTCGGCCTGGATGACGTCGCAGTCGACCGCGACCGTGACTTCCGGGAGCTTCTTCAGGTTGACCGCCGACCGGAGCGAACGGCCGATCAGCCGCTGGATCTCCGCCGTCCGCCCCGAGGGCCGGCCGCGCGACACCTCCCGCCGCGAACGGGTCAGGGTCGCCCGCGGCAGCATGGCGTACTCGGCGGTCAGCCAGCCCTGCCCCTTGCCCACCAGGAAGGGCGGCACGCGCCGCTCCACGCTGGCGGAGCAGAGCACGCGGGTGTCGCCGCACTCGATCAGCGCCGAACCCTCCGCGAACTTCATCGCGTCGAGTTCGATCGTCACCGGCCGCAGGGCGGAAGGCGACCTGCCGCCGCTCCGGGAGAAGCCGCCACCTCGATTCTTCACGATGTCCCGACCTCCTCCCCTATTCTCAGGGTTCCTCCGGTTCCCGACTCGTCCACGTCGATCCACTCGAGCGTTGCCGGCTCGCCGAGGATCCGCTCGGCCAGTCTGGCAAACCGTGGACCGGCGTCGGTGGCGAAGAGTCTCACACTCGCCGATTCGGGACCAGCGCCGTCCGTCCAGCCCCTGCCGCGGAGCGCCTGTTCCACCAGGGCGCCGGTCGACTCGGCCGAGTCGACGAGGGTGACCTCCGGGCCGCAGACCCGCTCCAGCACGCCGCGCAGCATCGGGTAGTGGGTGCAGCCGAGCAGCAGCGTGTCGATCCCCTCGGCCAGCAGCGGTTCGAGATACCGCGCCACGATCCGCCCGGTGATCTCGTCCTCCTCCCAGCCCTCCTCGACGAGCGGAACGAGCAGCGGGCAGGCCTGCTGACTGACGCGGAGCCGCGGGTCGAGGCGGCGGATCGCTTCTTCGTAGGCGCCCGACCGCACCGTCGACTCGGTGGCGATGACGCCGACATGCCGGCGCGCCGACGCCACCGCCGCCGAGGCGCCCGGCTCCAGCACGCCCCAGTGCGGCGCGCGCACGACCAGGTCGTCGAGCGCCATGGCGGAGGCCGTGTTGCAGGCCACGACCAGGGCGTCGACCCGCCGTCGCTCCAGGAAGTCGACGTTCGCCTGCGAGTAACGGAGCACGGTCCGCCGCGACTTCGTGCCGTAGGGCAGGCGGGCGGTGTCGCCGAGGTAGAGAATGGAGGCGCCGGGCAGCCGGCGCCGAAGCGCGGCGACCACGGTCAGGCCGCCGACGCCCGAGTCGAAGACGCCGATCAGAGGCTGCGCTCCGGGCATCGCTCAGAGGTCCGCGGAAGGCTCCGCGTTCCGGTCGAGATCGGGCAGCAGCGGCCGGCTCGTGTCGACGTGGCCGGCGAAGGTCAGGCGCTGCTCGCCGTTCCACATCAGCACCACGCGCTCGATGCCCAGGTTGCTCGCGGTCAGGCTGTTCACCAGGCTGTAGACGGCGAGCAGTTCCTCGCGCAAGGCCATCGCCGGCCGCTCGAAGCGCAGCGCGGCGCCGGTCCGCGCCACGGTCAGGTCGACGTAGGCGACGCCGTTGACCAGGTCGAACGCCTGCAAGCCGACTTCGGGCGGCAGGACGGGGAACATCTCCTCGTCCGGATGCGGCGGGTCGTCGCCGGCGTGCGTCCGAGCGGTCGGACCGGGACCGTCGATCAGCGCCTGGACGATCACCGCCGCCGTCTCCTCAACGCTTCCCGCGGCCGGGATCGCGCGCGCCTCGCAGCGGAGCAGTCCGTCGGACGCCGGGAAGCAGAGGGTCGCGAAGAAGTCCTCGCCCTCCGCGACGAGTTCCACCTCGCCGTCGACCGCGCCGTCCACGTCGCCGTCGCCGCATGCCCCAAGCACCAAGAGCAGCACGGGCAGCATGAACCCGGCGAGGGACCAGAGGCTCGAACGCGGCCGCTTCACGATCGCGTCCCGTCGGCCGTCGTCTCCGCGGCGCCCGTCATGACGCCCCGGTAGAGCCGGATCGCCCGGCCGATCGCCTCGAACACCTCGCGGCCGCGCGGGCCGTCGAAGACCGGAGTCTTCTCGCCCTCGCTGTCCACGACCGCCTCGTACCCGAACTCGATCAGGACCGCCGGCATCGACGCTCCGGTCAGCACCCGCAGGGGCGCGCGCCGGAAGCCCCGATTCGGCAGGTCGAGCGCGTCGCCGACCTGGGTCTGGATCAGTCGGGCGAGCAGCGCGCTGCGCTCAAGCTGGCCGTCCTGCACCCGGTCCCAGGGTTCGAGCGGCGGGATCACGACCGGAGGCTCTTCCTCCTCCGGTTCCGACTCCAGGTCGTCGAACACCTCGTCCTCGAAGGCCTCGGGCTCGGGTGCGTCCTCCCCGGCCTCGGAAGCCGGGTCGGCCTCCGGGTCCACTTCCAGGTTCGCTGCCGATTCAGCCTCCTCCGGTTCGAGCGACGCCGGAGGCGGATCGAGAACCCACGTCTGGAACGCGCTTCCCGGCAGGAGCGCCTCGGCGCCGGTCACGTGCAGCGACACGAAGAGGTCGGCCTCGTACTGGTTGGCCAGAGACGTGCGATTCTCGAGCGTGACCGTGCTGTCGCCGTTGCGGGTCAGCACCACGCGCGCCCCCAGCTCGGATTCCAGGTGCGACCCGAGCGCCTCGGCGATCCTGAGCGCGAGGTTCTTCTCGCTCTCGCCGAACGGCGCCCGGACGCCGTTGTCCGTCCCGCCATGGCCCGGATCGAGGACGATCCGGAACTCGCGCCGTTCCTCCTCCGGCCGCGACGTCGCGCGCGGCTGAAGTCCCGGCCGTCCCCGCGTGATGTCGAAGACGAGCTGGACCCGCGGGGGACGGCCCAGGAGGTACGGCTCGGACGCCTCGGCGAGAGGCGCCAGACCGATGTCGACCGAACGCTCACGCACTTCGGTCCAGCGCACGAGGGGATCGTTCAACCGCACCCGGCGGCGCGGCTCCAGGACCCCGCTCAGCAGCCGCAGCCGCACGCCCGCGCGGTAGCGATCGACCTGGAAGCGAGGCCGGTTGGAGAAGGTCACGACGAGCGTCGTGGCGCCGAGGTCGTGAACGCGGTCCACGTCCACGTCGAGGCGGCGCTCGCCCGTCCTGTCGACACGAAGCAGGCCCCGCCGCCGGTCGAAGTCGAAGCGGTAGCCGAGCGTCTCCGGATACGCCCGCGCCAGCGCGTCGACCGGCACGAACAGCTTGCGCGGCTCGATCGGCTCAGGGGGCAACTCGGGCTCTTCCTCTTCGGCATCCGCTTCCGACTCCGCCGCTTCCCCGTCGTCCTCCTCTTCTTCGTCGGGGTACACCGGTTCCGGCTCGATCCACGGCCTGATCGACAGGTTGTGGACCTCGCCGTCGACCGTCACCGTCCTGCTCAGGGGTCCGAGAACGACCTCCCGCCCCGCCACGCGCAGCGTGTGCGCCTCGCCGAGCGGTCCCCTCTCGAGGTCCCCTCCAAGCACCTCGACCACGGGACCCAGCGCGACGAGTGGCCCGGAGGAAGAGCGGGCCCACGGCAGGGGCGCGGAGTCACGGCCGACGACGATCATCCCCTCCTCGTGGGAGAGGATCTCCGTCTCCGGCTCGTCGTCTCTCTGCGCCGAAGCCGGCGCGAGCGGCAGGAGCCCCAGGGCCACGGCCGGCAATCCTGAGGCACACCAGAAGATGCCGCGTCGGAGAGACACTACGGCAACCTAACACCACCACGGGAAGCCCTGATTCCGGGCCCGCCGGGGCGAACCACCCATACGCGCGCTGGTAGCCCGTACGGGATTCGAACCCGTGTTACTGGCGTGAGAGGCCAGCGTCCTAGACCCCTAGACGAACGGGCCACGCGTGCGCAGGGCCGCGCAATTTAGCACAGCGTGCCCGTGGTCAGGGCGCCTCGGACGAAGCACTGCTGACGGCAACCTGCGTGTCAGGATTCAGGTCCTGATTGGGGTCGACGAAATGACCACCCGGGAAGCTGACCGAGACCGCCGGGGCGGACGTGTCGAGGCACAGAAGGTGGTTGTTGTCGTTGTCGCCCAGATCCGCGAGCGCCGCCGGGACGATCTCGTCAGTCGAGCCGTCCGGGCGCTTCACGGTCACGCGATAGAGGGCGCGCTCGGCGTCGCCAGCGTCGGCGCCATTCGGCAGTCGTACGCCTCCGGCCCAGGTCGCCCGGACCACCTGTTGGATGCCTTCCGGACACGCCGACCCCCGGCTCTCCGTGGACCATCCGTCCTCGGGTACCACCTCCGCGAGCACGAGAGAGGGCCCGGCATCGAGCGGCGTGACGTTCGTCTCCGTTCCGCGGAAGTTCACCGGATCACCCGCTACTCCATCCGAGAACAGGTCACCGACAACGAGCACTCTCATCGGCGGGTCGCCGGCGGCGTCGCCGAACTCACCGATGAGGAGCACGGTCCTGAGTTCGCCTGGATCGCTGGCCGGCCGGAGGGTTGAACAGAGGGGAGTGTGTTCAGACCCGGACCGCGTGACAATCCGGAAGTCCTCGGCCTGCAGGGTGTCCGCGTCCACGGTATGGGACAGCACGATCGGCATGCCGTCCTGCCCGGATGCGCCCTGGCAGAGGACGTTCGCCACGCCCGGCAAGGCGTTGTCCAACCCGAAAAAGGCCGACAGCGGGCGCGGCGTTTCGCCGTTCGCAGCCTGCGCGCCCGGCTCGGTCCGCGATGCGTTCTGCGCGACCGCGGCACCGGCTGCGGCAGCGAGCACTCCCGCGGCCATCGCGGCAATCAACAAGGATCGATCATTCACTTCGGCTTCTCCCTGGATGTTCCGGCGAGACGTGGTCGTCACTCCGCGAGCCGCCACCTCTGCGGCGCCACGAAACCGTCACGACCCTCCCAAAAGATCGGCACATGCTCCTCCGGCTGCAGGGCGCGAAACGCAAGCGCCTTCCCGGTCAGGCGCGCGGCGATCTTCGGGTGCTCGGCCGACAGGTCATTCTGCTCGCCGGGATCGTCTCCGAGGTGAAAGAGCATGGTCTGCGATTCGGCGAGCGCCGCGCGGTCGAGCGGTTCGGGGCCGATGACGATCAGCTTCCAGTCGCCTTCCATCGCCATGAGCTGCTCGCGCTCGTTGCTCAACTGGGCGCACCAGGAGTAGAAGTCGCGGTCGCCGGCGACGTCGCCTCCTCGCAACGCCGGCAGGGCATCGCGGCCGTCCAGCCCGAGATCGGGACGGTCGGAGGCGGCCGCGGCCTCCATCAGCGTCGGCATGACGTCGAGATAGTTGAGCGGCGCGGCGATCGAACCGCCCCCGCTCACCCCGCCAGCGGGCCAGCGCGCCGCCGCCGCGACCCGGATGCCGCCTTCGAAGACGTTGCCCTTGGAACCGCGGAACGGCCGGTTGTCGCCGATGCCGGTGTCGCCGCCGTTGTCCGAGAAGAACCACACCAGGGTGTCGTCCGCCACGCCGGCCTCGTCGAGGGCATCGAGGATGCGGCCGATGCCGGCGTCCATCGCGTGGACCATCGCGCCGGTGATCCTGCGGTTGCGGAGACGGCCTTCCACGTCCTCAAGGCGCGCCCGGCTCATCGCGTGACCGCCGAACCACTCGTACTTCTCCGGCGGCACGCCCGGACCGACGACCGCCTCGATCGGCACCGGCTCGAGGTCCGCATACTGCGGCAGATCCTCTTCCTTCGCCTGGAAGGGCGAGTGCGGCGCGTTGTACGGCACGAACAGGAAGAAGGGCGCGTCACCGCCGACGTGCTCGCGGACGAAGCGGACCGCGTGCTCGGAGATCAGATCGGTGCTGTAGCCCGGCTCGTCCACCGACTCCTCGTCGTGGAACCAGTCGACCTCGCCGTAGCGCTCGTGGGTGAAGTAGTCGAAGCCCCAGCCCAGGTGGCCGACGAAGCGCCTGAAGCCGCGCTCCAGGGGGTGGTACGCCCTGCGCGACAGACCCAGATGCCACTTGCCAACGAGTCCGCGCTGCTCGTAGCCCGCCTCGGCAAGCACCTCCGGGATGAGAGTCGCCTCGGGATCGAGACCGTAGTCGTGGTACCCCATGACGACGCCGCGCATCATGCCGTACCGGATCGGATGCCGGCCGGTCATCAGGCCGGCGCGAGTCGGCGAGCAGATCGGCGCCACGTAGAAGCGATCGAGCCTGACGCCCTCCGCGGCGATGCGGTCGATGTGGGGGGTGGCGATGTCGCCACCGTTGAAGCTGACATCGCGCCAGCCGAGGTCGTCGGCGACGATGAGCACGACGTTGGGCGGTCGCTGCGCCCGCGGCGCCTCGACCTCCTCGCCCACCGCGCAGCCCACCAGGACGATGGCGGTGAGCAGGATTCCGTGCTTCGTCATCTCGCGCAGCCGGAACGAGCGTCCAGGCGCCGTCACTCGCCGTCGCCCGGATCGAAGCGCTTCTCGAGCCCGGTCCAGCAGTCCGTGTAGTCGTCCTGGAGCGGCGCCTCGCGGGCCGCGAACTCGGTCAGGTGCTGCGGGAAGCGGGTCTCGAACATGAAGCTCATCGTGTTCTCGAGCTTCTTCGGCGCGAGTTCGGCGGACGTCGCGGCCTCGAAGGCGTCGGCGTCGGGGCCGTGGGGCAGCATCATGTTGTGCAGCGACAGGCCGCCCGGCACGAAGCCCTCCGGCTTGGCGTCGTAGATGCCGTAGATGTTGCCCATGAGCTCCGACATGATGTTCTTGTGGTACCAGGGCGGCCGGAAGGTGTGCTCGGCAACGCTCCAGCGATCGCGGAAGAGCACGAAGTCGATGTTGGCGGTACCGGGCACGCCCGACGGCGCGGTCAGGACCGTGAAGATCGACGGGTCGGGGTGGTCGAAGAGGATCGCGCCGACCGGCGCGAAGGCCTCCAGGTCGTACTTCGAGGGCGCGTAGTTGCCGTGCCAGGCGACGATGTCGAGCGGCGACTGCCCGATGTCCGACGCGTGGAAGCGGCCGCACCACTTGATCACCAGCCGTGACGGCACTTCGCGGTCCTCGAACGCCGCCACGGGGGTCTTGAAGTCGCGGGGGTTGGCGAGGCAGTTGGCGCCGATCGGCCCGCGGTCGGGCAGGCGGAACTTCGCGCCGTAGTTCTCGCACACGAAGCCCCGGGCGGGGCCGTCCGCGACCTCCACGCGAAAGACCATGCCGCGGGGCAGGATCGCGATCTCCCGAGGCTCGAGGTCGATCCGCCCGAGTTCCGTCCAGAAGACGAGCCGGCCGTCCTGGGGAACAACGAGCATCTCCGAGTCGGCCGAGTAGAGATACTCGTCGACCATGCTCTCGGTGGCGAGGTAGACGTGGGCGGCCATCCCCACCTGGGTGTTCACGTCGCCGGCGGTCGTCATCGTCCGCATGCCGGTCAGGAAGGTCAGCGCCTCCGCCGTGTGGGGCACCGGGTCCCAGCGGTACTGACCGAGCGAGACAACGTCGTCGACGATGTGGGGCGCCGACCGCCAGTACGGCACGTCGATGCTCCGAAAGCGCGACGTGTGCCTGACCGAAGGGCGGATCCGGTAGCACCAGGTCCGCTCGTTCTCGCCCTGGGGCGCCGTGAACGGCGTCCCCGAGAGCTGCTCGGCATACAGGCCGTACGCGCAGCGCTGCGGGCTGTTCTGGCCCTGCGGCAGCGCGCCCGGCAGCGCTTCGGTCTCGAAGTCGTTGCCGAACCCGGGCATGTAGCCCGGTGTCGTCCCGCAGGGGGTTTCGGCCTGGACGATCCGGCGTCCCGTCATGGGTCGAGCGCTCTCTCTCGCCGTACTTCGGCTACAGGGATTCTAGCTACTCGCCGATCAAGCCGCGCTCAGATCGATGGGCTCCTGCTTCACGATCTTCCGGCAGATCGTGAGGCAGGGCTGGAAGCTGTCCCGCCCCGCCAAGCGCTCGACGAGGCCGGCCACTCCGGGCCACCGCGAGGCGTCGAGCGGCCCGGCGACGAACTCGAACTGAGCGATCTGGCACGCGAGCGAGACGTCCGCGATGGTGAGCGCGTCGCCGACCAGGAACGGCCCGTCACCGACTTCGCCCTCGAGATAGTCCAGACGCCGCGGAAGCCGTTCCTCATACGTCTTCCTGGCCGTGTCCACGTCGGGCTCCTCGCCCATGAACCGTTTGAACTGGATCGGGCGGAAGATCCCGAGGCCGATCGCCATCGCCAGTTCAGTGTCGCAGTACTCCTCCAGCCAGACCGCGCGGCCGCGCTCGTAGGGATCCGCCGGATAGAACGCGGGCTCCGGGAACTTCTGCTCGATGTAGGCGCAGATCGCGGATGAATCGGGAATCGTGCCCGCCGGGCCTTCCTCTCCGATCTCCGTATCGCGCAACACCGGAATGCGACGCGCCGGACTGATCTCCTTGAACCAGTCGGGCATCGGCATGATGTTGACGCTCTCGAGCTCGAAGGGCGCCCCCTTCTCACGCAACAGGGCATCCGCCTTCCGAACGAAGGGAGAGAGGTGGGCTCCGTAGAGGATCAGGCTCATCTTGACTGTCCGATGTCGAGTCGGAGGTGGCGAGTCCGGCGGCGCTATCTACGCCGACCCGGCATCACCAGCGGTTCGATCGGCGCCTTGAGCACGACGGTCTCTTCCTTGGGCACGTAGCAGACCGTCTCGCTGCAGGCCTGGTAGACGACGTCGACCGGGATCTCGATCTCGGTCGGCTTGTCCTGAATCGGCCAGTTGAGAATCTCGGCGTTCAGGGCGATCGGGATGGCGATGTCGGTCGTGCCTTGGGTAGATCGGCTCGCCGAGCCTCACCCCCCTGGTCGGTACGACGGTCGCCGTGGACGCGATGAAGCCGTCGGGCAGGGGTTCCGCGTAGATGTGGTAGCCGTCGGCGACCTCGAACCGCACGTGAAGAGTGCTCGTGTACTCGAACTTGAGCGCCTCGTCGGCAAGGAAGACGGAAACCTCGACGTGCTCGTCGCCCAGTTCGGCGGCCGGAACCTCGTGCTTGGCGAGGATGCGGCCGATCGCGCTGTCGCGAATCGTGCCGGCCGACGTGCGCGTCGCGTAGTGGCGGTGGAAGAACTTCTCCGTCACCCGGCCGTCGCGGTCCGTGACGTAGACGCCCGGGAAGGGGATCCCGTAGAACCCCTTCTGGGTCGCCCGGTTGAGCACGTCCGCGTCCGGATCGATCGTCGTGTTCAGGATGCCGAAGCGCTTGATGACCGCCGAGTCGGCGTCGGAGAGCAGGTCGTACGTGACGTCGCGATCCTCGGCAAACGTCTTCAACTGCTCCTGCGTGTCGTAGCTGATGCCGTAGACCTTGATGTCCTCGGCGTCGAAGAGTTCCAGGTTGTCTTGCAGCTCGACCAGCTGCGTGCGGCAGTACGGTCACCAGACGGCGGAGCGATAGAAGACGACGACCGCCTTCGAGTTCCCCCGGTCCGCGTGGAAGTCGATCAGCTCGCCGTCCTGGTTCGGTAGCTCGAACTCCGGCAGGCGCTCGCCGATGGCCGGGCCGGTCGGGAACTCGTGTTCCGCCGGGTAGCGCCGGCCCGGGTGGCTCGTCGGCACGGGAACCGTGATGCCGAGATCGTCCTGCCGCGCCTCCGGCGACTGGTTCTCGTGCGCGCCCTTCACTCTCTCGTTCTCGTTCTCGTCGCCGTCCTGGGAAAACGCCGGAACGGCCAGGAACATCGGGACGAGGGCGAGCAACGCAAATCGGCCTCTCTTCATGGGTCGAACACTCCCTCTCTCTGAGCCCGCCTAGAACGGTGACCAGGCGGGGTTGCTGTTGGATCCTGTGCCCGTCAGTCGAATCGGATTGGAGCCATCCAGGTTCATGACATAGATCTTCAAGAGCACGAGTGAACGTCAATCGCTGCTGGTTGGTGCCATCGACGGCGTTGGCCAGATAGATCTCCGGGTCGTCGCGGTCACGGTCGGCTTCGAAGGCGATCCACAAACCGTCGGGCGACCAGGCGACGAAGTTGTTTACGCGCCCCAGAGGATGGTCTTCGGTGAGCTGCGTGAGGTTGTACCCCCAGTTTCCGGCGTCGACGTTGGTACGCCACACCTGAGAGCTGCCGCTGCGGTTCGAATCGAAGGCGATCATCGAGCCGTCGGGCGACCAGGAGGGGCCGCCGTCGTTGGCCGCGTGGCTGGTGAGACGGACGACGTTGGAGCCGTCGGCGTTCATGATGTAGATGTCGGCGTTGTCGTTGCGAGATGATGCGAATGCGATCCGGGTGCCGTCGGGCGACCACGTCGGGGCACCATCGAAGCCCGGATTGTTGGTCAGCCGCGTCAGGTCGGAGCCACCTTCGTTCATGACGTAGATCTCCGGGTTGCCGTCCTGATCGGACACGAAGGCGATCCTGGAGGAGTTGTTCTGTGCCGCCGCTGGCTGCACATGTGTTGCGGTCGTGACGGCAAACAGAAGGCAGATGAAGAGAACGGGACCCATCGCGTTGATCTCGTAGGCTATCGCCCCAACCACTCGAAAGGACAAGAATGATGAATCGATGCGGCGCGCGACGCGGCCTGGTCGCCCTCGGGCTCGCCGCGGCCTTCGCGGCCGGCGCCAAGGGCGCGGCAGCACAGTTTCAACCCGCCGAGATCGGTCCGACCCGGACGATCGACTGGCAGTCCGGCGCCGATCCCGAAGGACGGCCCGCCGGGGAGCGGCCGCCCAACATCGTCGTCATCCTCGCCGACGACCTGGGCTGGAACGACCTGTCCTGGCTCGGGGGCGGCGTCGCGGGCGGCACGGTCCCGACCCCGCACATCGACTCCCTGGCCCGTGACGGCGTTCACTTCGCCAACGGCTACTCGGCCAACGGCACCTGCGCGCCGTCGCGGGCCGCGCTGATGACCGGCCGCTACGGCACCCGCTTCGGTTTCGAGTTCACGCCGACGCCGCCGGGGTTCGCCACGATGGTGCCCCGGCTCTCGAGCACGGAAGGCAGACTCCGGCAGACGAGCGGCAACACGGAAGGGGCTTCGCTTCCCATCGACGAGAAGGGCGTGCCGCCGTCCGAGATCACGCTCGCCGAGCTGCTCAAGCCGGCCGGCTACCACACCGTCCACATCGGCAAGTGGCACCTTGGTGTGGGCGACGGCATGCGAGCCCACGAGCAGGGCTTCGACGAGAGCCTGCTGATGAGGAGCGGCCTGTACCTGCCCGAGGACGACCCGAACGTCGTCAACTCGAAGCAGGAGTTCGACGGGATCGACCGCTTCCTGTGGCGCTTCGTGCGCTTCGAGGCGTCGTTCAACAACAGTCCCTCCTTCGAGCCCGGTGGATACCTGACCGACTACTACACCGACCAGGCGGTCCAGGTCATCGAGGCCAACAGGGACCGGCCCTTCCTGCTCTACCTGGCGCACTGGGCCGTGCATACGCCGCTCCAGGCGCTGCGCGCCGACTACGAGGCGCTGTCCCACATCGAGGAGCATCGCCTGCGGGTCTACGCCGCGATGGTCCGCTCGCTGGACCGCAGCGTCGGCCGGGTGCTCGAGGCGCTGCGCGAGAACGGCCTCGAAGAGAACACGCTCGTCTTCTTCACCTCCGACAACGGGGCGCCGGCCTACATCGGACTGCCGCGGGTAAACGAGCCGTTCCGCGGCTGGAAGATCAGCTTCTTCGAGGGAGGCATCCACGTGCCCTTCCTCCTGAAGTGGCCGGCTCGTCTCGGCGGCGGCCAGACCTACGAAGCGCCGGTCCACGGCTTCGACATCTTCGCGACCGCGGCGGCCGCGGCCGGAGTCGATCTGCCCGGCGACCGGGAGATCGACGGCGTCGACGTGGTGCCGTACGTCCTGGGCGAGGTCGAGGGTCCGCCGCACGATCGTCTCTTCTGGCGCACCGGCGGCTACGAGGTCGTCCTCGCCGACGGCTGGAAACTCCAGATCAGCGAGCCGCCCGGGAAGGTATGGCTCTTCAACATGGCGAAGGACCCGACCGAGCAGCACAACCTCGCCGACAAGGAGCCGGAGCGGGTCGCGGCCCTGAAGAGGCTCCTCGCCGCACACAACGAGGAGCAGGCGCCGCCGATCTGGCCGTGGGCCACCCGGAGCCCGATCAACATCGACAAGACGCTGCTCGAGCCGGACGCGCCGGATGACGAGCACATCTACTGGTACAACTGAGGCCGGCCGCCGCGTCGCTGTTGCGGGTGAGACTGGGTGCGCCGGCGTCCTCGCCGGCCGTTGAGGACGGCTGCGATCGCCCAGAGCGACTACGACGTCAGGCGACGGCCCCCCGGCCCGCGCCAAACCCACAGGTCAGAGATAGCCCAGGTTCGGCGATCCCAGTCGGGGCAGTCCCACAGGACTGGCGAGCCGTAGATCGGCTTGCGCCGCCACCATCGGCGCGGCGGATCGTCCGGCCACTCGGCCCACGGCGTGATCGTGGCGACGTGGCCCGGCCAGCCGACAATACATGGCGCTAAGTCCACACAGTTCGTCGGCCGGGACGGGGGATTCGGCACACGCCGGATGCCGGGGAAGCGGTCGAGCGCCACGAGCGGAACCCCGAAGCGCCACCGCATCAATCCCGAATCGCCCAAGCCCCGGCGTATGTCCCGAAGCGTGTCGAGCACCTCTCGGTAAGGCTTGCGGGATAAACGCATCAGAGCGACGTGCACACAGGGGCTGTAGCCCAAGCGCCGCACCTCGACCCACGGCATGCCATCCGACCAGTCGCGCAGCGCGAGCGCTTGCCTGCCCTTCGAGGGTCCTGCTGAGTTGCGTGTCACCGTCCGGTCCCTCCTTGATCTGTCAGTTCCACAGGTGGCTGCGGCTGATCGTTGCTCCTCGGTAAGGCCCTAGTCACCGACCCGGATATCAGGAGGTCAAGCCCAACACTGTCGAACGAAGCGTGTGAACGGTCGACTCCCCGGGGGGTTTCGGCCAACGGGCGAGGGCGGTCACACTCGGCGCGGCGACTCCACTTCGAAGTCCTCCCGCGGAAGGCCGGACTGACGGATGACCGCCCGTAGCGTTCCGACCGCGAGCTCACGATGGTCCGGGACCGGAACGGTCACGGTCCCCCCGCCGCTGCGCTTCTGCATCACGACGTGACTGCCCTTCCTCCGCACCTGCCGAAACCCGTGGCGTTCCAGAATGCGCCGGACTTCAGCGCCAGAGAGCCGCCGCAGCCTAGCCAACCGCGATGTTCAGGTTCGTGACATAGACCTCGCGTCGGTACCGCCGCTCCTGCTCTTCGGGAGACGCCTGCTCGAAGAACAGCTCCAGCGCCTCCCGCAGGTTCTCTCGCGCTTCACGTACGGTGGCTCCTTGGCTGACTACGTCGAACTCTGGGCAGAGGGCAACGTAGAGGTCATCTTCTCGTTCGATGACTGCGGTCAACGTCGTGTTCATGCTCCCTCCCTCCGATCTCCGTGAGCCTTGATTCTACGGCCTCGGTCGTTCCCGGGAGCGTCCCTGGTGAGCCTCCGAAGCTGACCGCCGCGGAAGCTACTGCCACGACACGTGCCGGTCGAAGAAGCGCACGATCACGTTGTGCACTTCATCCGACTCAGGGAGACGCGGGTTGAACGCGAACGTCGCGTGCCCGAGACCTTCCCAAACGTGCAGGTCGGCCTCGACGCCGAGGCTGACCAGCTTGTTCTGGCTGGCCAGTACGCCGCCGAGCGCGAGGTCGCGCGTGCCGCTGATGAGTAGTGCCGGCGGGAAGCGGGCCAACACGTCGTTGTGGTCGCCGGGAGCAACGACGGGGTCGCCGGCCTCCACGCCACGGAAGTAGCCGCTCGGCTGGGGCGGCTCCGCCGGCTCGACCGGGCGCGGGAAGCCGTTGATCGCGGACACCGGGAATGCGCTCTCGCTGCGGCCCATCTTGAAGACGCCGCGGTGTCGCCATCGGTCGTCGGAATCCCGGCGCACAAGAGACCGATCGCACCCGGCAGCGACAGGTCGTTCTCGAGGATGTAGGGGACCGTCTACGCGGTGAGCATGGCGCCGGCCAAACAGCCGTAGATGCCGATCCTCGCCGCCTCGTAGTCCTCCAGCATCACCTTGTAGACGGCGATGACGTCCTCGACGCCCGCCGGATGCGTGAGTTCAAGGCCTTCGGGTCTCATGGCTCCCTGAATCACCACGGCGCCTTGCTACGGAGAGCTTCGTCTGTGAGGATCGGCGACCTTCAACTACAAGGAGTTCCAAGTCCAGCCTGGCTCTGGGAGCTGTACTAGAGGCATGGGAGACGGGCGATGGAGCAGAGTGACTGACATGGGAGAGGCAGCCGAGCGCCAAGACTCAGTGCAGAAACATGCACTGACGGTTCACGCCGATACGGCCGCGAAGCTGAACTTCGCGGCCCACCAGTGCGCCTTTCCCGTGCTCCACAGCCTTGAGGTCGAGAATCCCGACGGCACAACGTTCTTCGAGGACCTCGTGCTGACACTCGAGTCAGACCCCGCGTTCCTCAGGACGAAGGAATGGCCGTTAGATCGGATTGACCCAGGAGGCCGAATTCGCATCAGGAATCGCGACCTCGACCTGAGTAGCGCATTCCTGCTGGAACGCGCCGAGAAGATGACGGGCACGCTTGGGTTCCGCCTTGAGAAGGATGGAGTCCTTCTGGCTGAACTCCGCAAGCCGGTCGAGTTGCTCGCCTACAACGAGTGGGGTGGCACCGACTTCATGCCGGAACTCCTGGCTGCGTTCTGTACGCCCAACGACCCGGCTGTGGACGCGTTACTCCATCACGCCAGCGACGTGTTACGGAAGGCGGGAAAGCCGGATCAGATCGATGGGTACAAGTCGCGGCGCCGCCAACGTGTATGGGAAGTCGTCAGTTCCATCTACTCCGCGATCGCCAACCTCGGCCTCACCTACGCCCTTCCTCCGTCAAGTTTCGAACGCAACGGCCAGAAGGTCCGTCGGCCCCACCGCATTCTCGATACGCGTGTAGCGACCTGCCTGGATACGGCCCTGCTCTTTGCCGCGGCCTTCGAGCAGGCCGGGCTTAATCCGATCGTGGCACTCCCGAAGGATCACGCGCTCGTCGGTGTTTGGCTGCAGCCGGAGAGTCTTTCGACGATCGCGATCGACGACGCCGAGACACTCCGAAAGCGCGTCGATCTCCAGGAGCTGTTGCTCATCGAAACGACCTGCGTGACAACGCACTCCGCTCCGAGTTTCTCCCGAGCGTTGGAGGCGGCCCGGCGCATGGTCGAACCGGACCTAGACAGCACCTTTGTGGCGGCCGTCGACATCGGGCGAGCGCGCGCTCACCAGATCACGCCGCTCGCGCTGAAGTCCGGCAAGGCCGCAGCAGAAGTCGGGAGCGGCGGCACGACCGCCGAACTGCCCCTCGAGCATGCGCCCCCATTGCCCGACTTCGACGATGCCGGCGCTCGTGACGAAGACGGACGCTCCCGAGATGGCAAGCCCGAGAGTCCTCTGGAACGCTGGCAACGGAAGCTGTTGGACTTGACGCTTCGCAATCCACTGTTGAATCACCGTTCAACGAAGACCAGCCTGAGGGTCATCTGTCCGGACCCGGCACGACTTGAAGACCGGCTCGCTGCTGGCGCCCGACTCCGCATCCAACCCGTGTGGTCCTCCGCGCAGCAACAGGACGAGGAGATTCACAATCAACGGACCGGGCAGCTCATCACACAGGACTACGCTCAAGACGAACTCGACCGCGGTCGCCTGCTCGTCGATCTTCCACGCAAGGAGTTGGACGACCGGGCCGTCAGGATCTTCCGCAAGGCACGGACAGCCCTAGAGGAAGGCGGCGCCAATACGCTCTATCTGGCAATCGGCTTTCTGCGCTGGAAGCGCCAAGGCAACGACGAGCGCACATTCAGGGCTCCGCTGATCCTGCTTCCCGTCACACTGCAACGCAAGTCGGTGCGTAGCGGCATTACGATGATGCAGCACGACGACGAGCCGCGCTTCAACACGACCTTGCTGGAGATGCTCCGCAGGGACTTCGGAGCCGACATCCACGGCCTGGATGGAGATCTGCCGCGAGACGAGAGCGGCATCGATGTCGGACTCATCTGGAACCGGGTCCGTCAGGCCGTGAAGGACGTGCCTGGCTTCGAGGTCGTCGAGGACGTGGAACTCGGCCACTTCTCCTTCGTGAAGTACCTCATGTGGAAGGACCTCGTGGACCGGACCGAAGCGCTACGAAACAACGGTGTCGTCCGCCACCTGATGGACTCACCCGGTGCTCCCTACGGCTCGAGCGTGGCCTTCGTTGAACCGCAGCGGCTCGACCACGACTACCGACCTTCCGATCTGCTAACCGCGCTGCCGGCGGACTCGTCGCAAATGGCTGCGATAGCGGCTGCCGATCGAGGGAAGGACTTCGTAATCATCGGGCCACCGGGAACCGGGAAGAGCCAGACCATCTCAAACCTCATCGGCCATCTCCTGGGCAAAGGCAAGACGGTGCTCTTTCTGTCTGAAAAGACGGCTGCGTTGGACGTCGTCTATCGGCGCCTGGACGAAGTCGGGCTCGGCCGCTTCTGCCTCGAACTGCACTCCAACAAGGCGCGCAAGATCGATGTCCTGAAACAGCTAGAAAGAGCCCAGCCCTCTGCCGAGAGCGTGCCCGAGGAGTGGAACCGCAAGACCGACGAGCTATCGTCGCTGCGTCACGACCTGAACCGCCTCGTAGACCACCTGCATCGAAAGCGAAGAAACGGTCTGACGGCATTCCATGCAATGGGCGTCAAGGTCCGCGACGAGGAACTATCGCACCGGGTCGCGCTGTCGTGGCCCTCCGCAGACCATCACAACGAAGACGATCTGCGTGCCGTGCGCAGGGTTGTCAGGAACCTGTCGATTCAGGCCAGTGCCCTTGGGGACATTTCACAGAGCCCATTCCAGCCGATCGAAGCGGAAGAGTGGACACCGAGTTGGCAGGAGCGAGTCGTCGCGAGATGTCGCGAGCTAGCCGCTGCCGCGAGGTCTGTCGAAAGTCTCTGCGCCTCCCTGTGCGGCTCACTCGGAGTGGATTTACCCGATCACTCGCTCCCGCGCCTCGAAGCACTGGGCGAACTCGCGTCCGTACTGCTCGACTCGTTTCGTAAGCCGACTTCCTACGCTCTCGAACCCGACGGCGTCGAGCGCATCGACGCCTTCGAGGAGGCGGAGCACAGGTTGACGGCCTATCAGAGGGCCGAGACGGCGCTTAGCGGCCCTTACGAGCCCTTCGCCTGGAGGGAGATCGACGGAGAAGCGATCGGACGGCGCTGGGCAGAGGCGGGCCGGAAGTACTGGCCCATGAACGCGCTTGCGAAACGACAGATCGTCAAGGAGCTGCGCGCGAAGGGCGCACAGACTACTCCGGATCCATCGACCGACGCACCGCTCCTGACTGAAATGCGCCGAGAGGGTGAGGCAATCGACCGGCTTGACCGACAGCTCTCCGGGATCAAGGACTGGTCCGCACATGCGACGCCCGCGGCAACGGCGGCATCGCTTCGCAAGCTCGGCCAGCGAGTCAGGACTGCGGCTGCGAACCTGAACGACGCCCCGCAGGAACTGGTGGAGCTGCGCGCCAAAGTACGTCGCCTGCTCCACGACGGCAACGATCTGCTGGCCCCGGACGGGAGCGTTGGTCGTGTCGCAACCAACTATCTCCGGGCCCTCGACCGTCTGGAGGATTCGATAGGCGCGTTCGAGGAGGCAGCCGGGGCAGCCGTGCGTGAGCGACTCGATGATGTGGCCCATGCGCCCGAGGAGATTCGGACCACGGCCGAACAGATCGAGGCTCGTAGTCCGGAACTCCGCGACTGGTGCCAATGGCGGAGGCGCCGCGGCGAGGCGATCGACGCCGACCTTCGGCCGCTGGTCGAAGCAGTCGAGGAAGGACGCGTTCCACTGGACGAGATTCAGGAGACGTTCTGGGCGTCCTATTGCGCCTGGTGGTCGAGAGCCCTCCTCGAAGAGGACGCGGTGTTGCGCACGTTCTCGAGACCCGAACATGAAGCCGCGATCCACAACTTCCGTCGACTGGACGACGAGTACCGGCAACTCACTTCCCGCTACATCGTCGCGAAGACGTGCGGGAGATCTGCCATGTCCGATCACGACGCCGGCAATCGTCAGTGGGGCGTCGTGCAGCGTGAGCTCAGGAAGCAGAGGCGGCACTTGCCAGTGAGGAGGTTGGTCAAGTCAGCGCCCGACGTGCTCACACGGTTGACGCCCTGTTTCATGATGTCGCCCCTCTCGGTGGCACAGTACCTACCAGTCAATCAGGCACTCTTTGACGTCGTCATCTTCGACGAGGCCTCCCAAATCACGGTCTGGGATGCCGTGGGCTCGATAGCGCGGGGAAGACAGGTGATCGTCGTCGGGGATCCGAAACAGATGCCGCCAAGCAACTTCTTCAACCGTGCGGACGACGATCCCGATGGCGACATCGAAATGGAAGGCGACCTTGAGAGCATCCTCGAACAGATGCTGGCAGCGAGCATCCCGTCGAGAACCCTGCGTCTTCATTACCGATCGCGTCACGAGAGCCTGATCACGTTCTCCAACGACCGCTACTACGAGAACGAACTCGTCACATTCCCCTCCCCACAAGTGAGTGACTCTGCCGTTCGCCTCGAGCGCCCAAGCAACGAATCCGCGTTCTATGCCCGAGGTGGCGCCCGTACCAACCAGGGAGAGGCGTGGGCGATCGTCGACGAAATCGTACGCCGGACGACCAATCTCGACTCGCTGGCTCCCGAGAGGTCCATCGGCGTGGTGACCTTCAACTCCGAACAACAGACGTTGATCGAGAACCTCCTCGACCACGCGCGCCGGGAACACCCCGCAATGGAGGCTGCGTTCTCGACTGAGAGATCCGAACCGGTGTTCGTCAAGAACCTTGAGACCGTTCAGGGCGACGAACGCGACGTCATCCTCTTCAGTGTCACGTATGGCCCCGACCGGACCGGGCGTGTGACGATGAACTTCGGTCCGCTGAACCGAGAGGGAGGTGAACGACGGCTCAACGTCGCCCTCACGCGAGCACGACAGGAGTTGATCGTGTTCTCGACACTCCACTCGGACCAGATCGATCTCTCCCGCACTCGAGCACGAGCGGTCAGCGACCTGCGCGATTTCCTGGTCTACGCGGAGAACGGAACGCTCAGCGCCCCGTCACAGGGGTTCCGAGGTGACTTCGACTCGCCGTTCGAGAAGGCAGTCGCGCGCGCCCTCGAGTCAAGGCGCTGGACAGTCCATCCCCAAGTGGGCGAGTCGGCGTACCGAATCGACCTTGGAATCGTCCATCCCGATGCTCCCGGACGCTATCTCGCCGGCATCGAGTGTGATGGCGCCACGTACCACAGCTCGGTCTTCGCGCGCGAAAGGGACAAGATCCGTCAGGCGGTGCTCGAGGACTTGGGCTGGAGAATCCTCCGCATCTGGTCCACTGATTGGTGGACCGACAAGGCCGGATCACTTGCAAGGCTCGACGGCGCACTCCGCGAAATCCTGGAAGAGAGCCCTCCAGAGGAGAGCGATCAGCCTGCCGGAGTTCCGGATGACACAGACCCTGCGGCATCGGACACCACCGATCGGTTGCAAGCTGGGCAATCGACGCCTACAGAACCCGCAGAGGACGGGCACGCAACGCAGCTATCGCCAGCGACCCTCGCAGCATCACCCCCAAGTGCCGTCCAAGAAGACGAACCGCGGGAGCTTCAGCGGACCGGCTCAATCAGCATCGCTCCATACCCAAGATTCGATGGCGAAGCCGGACCGGACCCGAGACACGCTCAGGCCGACTTGGTTGCCAATGGGCTGTGCAGAATCATCCAGACCGAAGGACCGATTCTGGTGGAGCGCGCCTATCGCGTGTATCTGCATGGCTGCGGCATGAGCAAGCTGGGCCGTGTTTTGAAGAGCAAGCTGAACCAGGCACTCTGGCGTGCTCAGCAGCATGGGCAAGTAGTGACGGAAGACGAATGGGGTGAAGGCAAGCTCGTTCGTTCCATCGTCAGACTAGTAGACGGTGTACCCGTCGTTGCCCGTGAACGGGGGCCTCGCGAGTTCGCCGAGCTACCTCCGAGCGAGCTACAACTCGTCGCCCGTCTCGTGCATCGCCAGCGCGCGGAGGAACTCGACTTCGGTTCAGAGGAGCACTTTCGCGCGGTGCTCGCAGAGTTCGGTCTGCGCCGGCTCACGAAGCAAGTCAGAAAGACACTCCTGGACGTTCTTGCACGCCCGTACGCCTATGTCGACGCCGCCGTAGCCGAACCCGTCCAAAGCAGCCGTAAGCCGAACCCCGGACTGCCCAACGAATCGGGACCGGCTCTATAGCCGGGGTGTCACCGGATCGAGTGCTAAACCAGCGATCCTGAAGCTGCCCAAGTCCAGATCATCCTGCCCTGAGGGACTCAAGGAATCCGCCGAGAAGCGCCGTGTCTTCTCCCCGCGCTTCGGTACCTAGGAGGCCCCTGACAGGATTCAGAAGATCGGACCGCAACACCTTCGTCTCGGGTTCGCCGCTGCCAGTCTGCAGGAGTAAGACCTCGACTTTCTTCTCTTCGGTGCGGAGCGCCGGCTCCTCCAGGACGCAGTAGCCCAGCCTGCCCTGCCAGAGGAGTTCCGCGACCCGTAGCGTCTCCTGCGAGTTGAGTTCGCGGAGCTTCTGCATGCTCTCCTTCCTTACAGAGTCTTCCAGGCGGCCGAGGTCACGACCAAGCAACTGCAGTTGCTCCCATCGACCCGCAATCGACTCGGCGCTCCAAGACCCAGTGGCAGCCATGAGGACTCCTTCGACCTCCTCGGCAACGGTCGCCGGGTCACCAGCACGCCAAAGCCACGGATGGCGCGCTACGGAGAGCGCCAAGGCGAGCAACATCTGGACCTGACGCGGCGTCCGTGGTTCTGAGGGAATCTCTAGACTCCAAACGAAGAGCGCGGCCGTTACGGAAGGCGTGGCCAGCACAGCCTGGGCCAGACCCGGATCCTCCGACCGGCGCCGTTCGATCCACCCTTCCTTGGCTTTCTCCCCTGCGCACAAGAAGAGCGACGTCCAGACAGCATGTGTCGCGGCTAACACATCACATTGCTCGAGCCACCCTTTGGCCGACCCCAGCCGGATCAGAACGGACGCTAACTGCAGGTCACGACCGAGATCCTCCAGACGCCGTCCTGAAAGGCGGTCGTCGCAAGTCATCGAGGCCGTCAAACGCTCCACGATTCTCCGAGCCTTGGCTCGGTCCTTCTCCTCTTTCTTGGCACGATCTTCCTCTTCCCCGGGTAGGTGCTTCTCTTGAACAAGGCTCTCCACCCGGTCGACCGGTTCTTCACGTTCGTCTTCCAGGCCCGAGTCAGGCGCGCCAACACCATCTGAGTCGCCGGATGCCGGCAGAGAATCAACGGGGGACTCAAAGTCGAACCAGCGCATGAGCAACGCTTGGAGGCTTGTGGCGCCCGAAGGGAGTCTGGAGGTCCGAGTGCGATCGGGCATGCGTAGAGTGTGGCCGCGCGAGAACAGGTCTTCTCTCGAAAAGACCAACTCCGCCTCGGGCTCGGGTTTCCTACCACCATTGAACACAGTACGTCCTGCTGTCGTGTACTCAAGGTCCTGGCAAAGGACTTCCAGAACCTGAAACCAGTCCCCGATATCCCACTCGGTCTTTCTCACCTTTTGGCGAATGGTGTCGTCCAGCAACCGACGGTACGAGGTAGAAAGAAGGTGCTTCTCATGGTCGACCCAGATCGGCGGCGTCACGTAGCGGCGACCTCGCCATCTCCCCTCAAGTGAAGCGGCGCGCGGCATCGAACCGTGCGGGGACAGGCACTCATAGATGCCATCCCCAAGTTCACGCACATCGCAGCCCACGTCATCCAGGAAGGCCCTCCGAGCGCCAAAGCTCTCCGGGTGCGATAGAGCGAACGTCACTACGTTGTCCCTAGCCCTGGCAGCCAAGAGGGAGGGAGCCGCCCGGTCGGCTTCTTCGTGTGAGTCGTCCTCAGGCCCGTTGAGGTGTAGGTCCTCCCGCGATCCGACGCTGAGTTCCGACTCGACGGCCCTGAACTCGTCGCGGTCCATCCGAACAGCCGCCATGAGCTCGGCGTTGCCAGCATTGCCCTCAATAGTCAGCGCAGCGCGTGAGCAATTCGCGCTCCCGACCAGCACGACCACCTCGTCCCCCCGCTCCGCCGCATAGAGCTTGGCGTGGAGAAAGCTCCGCCGAGAGCCAGGACCGTCTGAGCGCTCTAGCCAAGCGGGGCGGAGCACGATGCTCTGAGGAAGGTCATCCACGGCAGCCGGGCGAAGATTCGAGTGCCTGGGATCCACGTAGACCTCTGTGGGAGGAGACCCGAGTCGCTCATGGAGCTGACACAAGACCACGGCCTTCTCGCCGAAGTAGGGCGACGCGACCACGAGACGCTCACACGGAGCACTTCCCAACTGCCTGATGAAGGACTCGAACATGGCCGGGCCCCGGCCGATACGCCCCACCATGTTTCCCCCAGGCTCATCGAGACTACGCGCCCACTCTCTGGTCGCTGGGTCGAATGCCTCCGCGACCTGGCTCTTCAGGGTGTCGTTGATCACCAGTCCGTCTACAAGGTCGTCAAGGTACGACTTGAAGGCTGATATCTCAGCGGTACCGGCCTTCGAGTCGAACTCCACCCAGATCTCCCCGTTCTCACGCCAGCCCGGGAACGTCAGATTCCCACTCCCGACGAACAGGCGGGCGCCGCTTCGGCCGGAAAGAAAGACGGCCTTTGGGTGGAAGCGGAACCCTTGAGACACCCTCACTGGAACCACCCGATACCGTTTCCCGAGGTTCGAGAGCAAGGGCGCCTGAAGCGAGAACGTCTCGGACGCGCAACTGGCGTCGGCGAAGATCGTCAGCGACGGCGAGCCGCACCGAGCCAACGAGTTGAGAACCAGGTTCTGGACGAACACGAAGTCGATGTTCTGAGTTAGAACGATGGCGTTCGTGATCTCGGACTCCCCAGCCACTCGTTTGAGGATGTCGAATCGCATTTCAGACTGCCCCCTGCTGTTCGACCCAGGAAGCACCGAGGGGCGTGAGACGGAACGTAGTGTTCGTGGCCCGTTCCAAGTACCCCAGGTCCGCAAGCAACCCAATGACGTTGCCGAGCCGTTCGCCGCTCCTACCTGCCTTCACGCCAGTACCCGTCGTCCAGAGAACTTCGCCCTCCGGGTAGAACCGCAAAGTACATTTCGCCAGCGGCTGGTCGGCCATCTTGCGAAGCGCATTCTGCAGGTGTGGACCGACAATGCAGTCTCGTAGGAGACGTCGGAGAACTTCGGTCAACTCAGTTTCCGCCAGATCCTCGAACAAGTCGTTGACCTGCTCCAAGACGCTCCGCCTAGCCAGAAGCCCACGATCTTCCCGAACGACGGCGCTCTGTCGTGAGCAAGCTAGTAGCACTCCGACCGAGAAAGCCGCCGCGTTCGGAGCGTCCAGCTTGCGCGCCGACTCGTAGGGGACTCCTCCGTCGAGAAACGCATCGGCAGGCAGTTGCTCACTCAACTCAGCAAGCGGACGTGTCCAGACTTCGTCCCGCCAACAAAGTCGCTCGGCCGCGAACGGGGCCAGCGAGCGCTCTCTCCGCCACTCTGCCAGGACTCCGCTGATCGTCGACTTCTCACGCCGCTCAAGAGTCAGTGTGAACGCACGAAGAAGAAGCTCGAGCGCGAAGTGCACGCGGCGTCGTAGGTCGTACTCGAACCAGGCTCTCTCGACGGGCCTGAGTTCGGGCTCGGTCTGTCTGGAGACCCTGGAGTACTCGTGCCGAATGACATCGGCCGAGCCGGCGGTTCCGAGCTTGCCCACCTTCGCCAACGCCCAGGTGATAGTCGCCTGGAACCTCTCGAACGCTTCTGCATCCACATCGTCGCAGACGACGAGGAACGCCGCCCGCAAGAGCTGCGCCTCCTCGGATAGCGACTCGATTCCGTTCACCGAGAAGTAGCGCCCTGCCTCCTCCACATCGCGGGAGGTGATCTGGCCGCCTTCCAGAACTACCTCGGCCAAGGAACCGATGCCGGAGGCTTCTCGACGTGCTTGGCTAAGGCCCTCTCCTCTTTCCGTCAGTGAGACCGGCAGCGGCGAACCCGGAGCAGCGGTCCCAAGAAGCCCCAAGGATCGGCACGGCATGATGTAAGTACCGAGCGACGCACCTCCCCTGGCGCTGTCGGCGCTGGTCCGCCCCTGTCGAAGAAACTCGTCCAACTTCTCGGTGAACAGGTCGGAGCCGAGAACACCGTAGGTGTTGCCCGACTCTCCCCACCGCTCCCCCAGCTTCGATGCCAGGAAGACAACGAGTTCAAGACGTCGCAGCGCGGCCTCCAAGCGGTCCGGATCGAAGTGCCCGCGCCCCTCACCCGCAGCGAGGTCTCGTTCGAAGATCTCCTGAAGGAGCCATGGAACGAGGGAGAGGTAGCGAGCGCGGAAGGAAATCGTCGTGATCCCGGCCACCCACTGACGCTCCAAGTCCTGGTCGATCTTCCGATAACCGAGGACATCGAGGCCGCCGATGGTCTCCTCTTCGCCAGAGTTCCAGAAGACCAGAGCCATCACGGATCACGCGAACAACTCGCGGAGGCTCAGAAACCGCGTGCGCGCCGATCGGATCGCGAAGATCTGCGCTTCACCGTTCCAGCCCGGCAACTGCTCGACCTGAGAGGAACGCACGTCTCAGCGGGACAGATGCCGGTCGAAGAAGCGCACGATCACGTTGTGCACTTCGTCCGACTCGGGCAGGCGGGGGTTGAACGCGAAGGTCGCGTGCCCGAGACCTTCCCAGACGTGCAGGTCGGCCTCGACGCCGAGGCTGACCAGCTTGTTGTGGCTGGCCAGTACGCCGCCGAGCGCGAAGTCGCGGGTGCCGCTGATCAGTAGCGTCGGCGGGAAGCGGGCGAGCAGGTCGTCGTGGTCGCCGGGAGCGACGACGGGATCGCCGGCTTCCACGCCGCGGAAGTAGCCGCTCGGCTGGGGCGGCTCGGCCGGCTCGACCGGGCGCGGGAAACCGTTGATCGCGGACACGAGAAAAGCGCTTTCGCTGCGGCCCATCTTGAAGACGCCGGGAGTGTCGCCGTCGGTCATGGGGATCCCGGCGCAGAAGAGACCGATCGCGCCAGGCAGCGGCAGGTCGTTTTCGAGGATGTACGCGACGGTCTGCGCCGTGAGCATGGCGCCGGCCGAGCAGCCGTAGATGCCGATCTTCGCCGCCTCGTAGTCCTCCAGCATCGCCTTGTAGACGGCGATGACGTCCTCGACGCCGGCCGGATGGGTGGCCTCCGGCGCCATCCGGTAGTCGGGGCTGATCACCTTGTAGCCGCCCATGTCGGCGACCTGCATCGCCTCCGTCTGGCTGAAGTAGCGGGCGCCGACGCGGAAGCCGCCGCCGTGGATGCTGATCAGCAGCCGGTCTTCCTTCTGCTCGGCGACGCCCACCTCGGGGACGAACACCTCGGTGTAGACGCCGGCGATCGTCTCCGCGGTGATCTTCACCGGGTGCTTGGCGACGGTGTCCCGGTAGATGGCCGTCTTGTAGTAACCATCGGCGACGCACTGGCGCGCGGCCCGAATCGCCTCGGGGTCGTCGGCGACGTCGTTCAGGCTCGCGCAGCCCTGGGAGAAGGTGCCGAACTCCGGTCCGTAGACCTCGCGGAAGTGCTTCATCGCGGCCCGCGATTCCTCGCTGAGGTAGGACGTCTCCGGCAGGTCGAAGGCCGGGACGTGAACGGTGCCGTCGGCCTCGACGCGGGGACGCTCCTCCTGCTCGGCGGGCTCGGAGCAGGACAGGACGACCGCGGCGAGGGCGGCGGCGACAAGGCCGAGTTGGGTGCGCATGACGGAGAGTCTAGAGGCAACCTCACTCGTCCAGCCAGCAGGAGAACTCCATCGAGTCGCCAACGGCTCCGCGTCCCTTAGAGCTGTTCACCTGCGCCCCATCGCGAACGCCACCGTACTCACTCAGAGTATCGATTCTGTGTTCGTTCAGAACAGCTGCCATCCGGAAGGAGGAAGGTCGGGGAGGGCCGCTTTAGGCGCTCTGCATCGAAGTGCCCTTGGCAGCCGGTTGGCCGTTCCGGTCTCGAGGAAGCTCATAGCAGGGCGTGAAATCGCGAGCTGGCGTCCCGAAGAACACTCCACGAACAACCGGCATTGCTTTCCGGGCTTCGGAGTCGCCAAATCCCACCAACGTAGAGATCTCGTCGATGGAGTCAATCTTGAAGTCTCCCGGAAGCGTGGGGGCAACGCGAACGATGTTCCTGCGATCAGAGACTAGGTGGATAGCCGTGCCCATCGAAGCCGAGGACTGGGCTGCCATGAACACCTCCGCGATGCGGGGACCCCAGTACGCAAGACCGAGTCCATGTTTACGCCCTTGGCGTATGTTCGGTAGTGCGGAGGTGCAACCAATGCTCAGCACACGGAGGGAGTCGGGACGCCAACCAAGCACTCCGACCGCCTCGACCACGGCTACACCTGTCGGGTTGTTCGCCCAAACACCTCCATCAACGAGGGGGAGCCCGCTCGCCGACCGGTAGGCAGGGAAGTACGTCGGGGCAGCGGCGGTTGACAGCGCCACCTCGACCGCCGGCGCTCGATAGTCTCGCTCCAGCCGAGGATGATGAGCTGTCTTCCAGACGTGCACCTCACCACTAACCAGGTTGCACGAGGGAATCACCAGTCGATTCCGGCTCTCGCCCAGGCGGCGCTCCCCGAAGACCACGCTCAGAGCACTCTCAAGGGAGTTCGAGTCGTACTTCGAAAGACCGAAATGGCGGAGGCGCCGGAGTAGCCGGTTGCCCGCGAAGACGCTCGGGCCCTGCTTCTCGTAGAACTCGAGAATCTCCTTCGGCCGAACACCTAGGCCAAGCCCCAGGGCGATGATCCCTCCTGTGGACGTCCCCACGATTAGATCGAAGAACTCCCGTACCGGGCGACCTAGGGAGTCTTCCACCGCGGCGAGGAACGAGGCAGAGAAGGCACCGCGGATTCCACCGCCATCGATTGTAAGGATGCGCCTCATGTACTGGTCACCGGCCTCGCGACCGGCACGCCGGTAGACCGTGGGGCTCCTGGCTTGGCAGGCTCCGGGTGGATGCCCCCGCCCAGCCATTCACCAGTCGCCTGCCAAAGTTCGTAGTAGTAGAGCCACTCACACGTCCAAGGCACTATCGTCTCGGCGATAGCCGACTCGGGGCCCCACTCACGGTGCCGGGGGTAGTAGAGGCAGAGACTCCCGTCGGAGTATCGGTGAGGCACAGTTTCGTCCCGGGAATTCCGTTCCAACTCGGGCTTGAGTACATGGACCTTGGGCGCCCTTCGCAGGCGGTAGTCGACTCGCACTTCGTACACCGAACATACTTCGCCGGGTTGAATCTCCCCGACCCACCGAGCACGCCCGTTCCGCCAAGATTCCAAGCGGATTCCCGGAAAGTGCTCACGCATCCGTGCGATCTGACAAGGCATGCTCAGTACGGGAGGCGAGAGGTGTCTACGCGCCATAGAAGGTGTGTCTGGCCACCGGCACTGTCCCCGGCAAGCCTGTAGTGGTCAGGACGCCCGCACCGGTCACCGCCGTGGCTCCTGCTGACCGCCGTTCTTCAAGAGCAAGGGCGTGACTTCGCAGCGCCTTCTGCACCGGTTCAGCCCCAAAGACGCGCTCGATTTCGCGAGTTGACCCAGGTATACTGACCGTCTCCGAGATCGCTCTGAGCTGATGACTCAACTCGCTCATCGATCGCACAAAGGCCTCGTACGCGTCAGGCTCGCCATCCCACCGCTCACTTAGATCTTCAAGGGGGTTCGCCGGATTGAGGACGATCAGCCGGCCGCATTGGGGGATGGAGGCGTTGACCTTGGCGACAATCTCCCGAAGAGCCTCGAAAGGCCGCGCTTCACCCGAGTAGTGTTGGCCGGCCAAAGTCGTGAGAACTATGGAGATGGGGGCAAGATCCGGTGTCTGAAGAAAACGAACGTCCCGCCAACGCTTCAGCAGCTGAACCACCAGCTGCAGGGCGTTCTTGTCGCGGGTTTCCTCGGGGAGCGGCAACGGTTCGACGCTGGCGGCTAGACGCTTGTCTGCCGCGGCTACAGCAAGGAGTCCGCGGTTCTCGAACCAAGAAGCGTAGCCCTTTGGGTTGCTCTCCTTCCAGCTAGCTGCAGCACGGTCGGGAACGAGAACGTGCGTGCCCCCGAACCGCTCGTCAGGCCGCGCAGGCAGAATGTCGAGGTGGAACTGACCGGCGAACTTGAGCCTCACGCACCGGTTCTTGCGCTCCACCATCGGTGCGTACGTGCCATGCTCCCGGAGTCGACCCTCAACGGTATCTAGGACGTAAGCTGGGTCGACGCTACCGTTCAGATCGAGCCAAAGGACTAGGTCGAGGTCATACTCCTCTCTTCGCCAAGGTCGGACGGTCGTTCCGATTCGAAGCGAGCCCTGCGAGTAGATCTCCTGATGAACTCTGGCGAGGACGCTCCCGGGAGCCGAGAGCCACTTCGACACGGCCGAGTAGTGTGACTCCACTGCTCGGTACTGTGTCGGCGTCAACTGGAGGGCCACGCAGATTCGGATCAGGATCTCGTCAATCCAACTGCCGACTTCAAGCAACGGCCTCGGGAATGGCGCGCTACCGGGTCGGTTCGGCTGTTTCTTGAAGGCTGCGTCGTTCATCTCGTCTCGTCTCTCCCTGGGCCCTGCCCATAGTTCCTTAGCTGCTGGCCACTTCAACCGGCTCTACTAGGGATACTCGAAAGCGTGACAACCTAGCCCGTCACGCTTCGGAGTAATCTCATCGAGGACCCGTGAAAGAGACACTCACTACACTGTTCCACGACGAACCGGACGAGGATCTCCTGGTCTACATCCGGCTAGAAGGGGACGAGGGCAGGGAAGCCTGGGCGGAGTTCTATCGGCGGCACGCCGACTTCATCTTCCGTGCTCTGCGAAGGAGCTGGGGATCCGTGCTAGACGAGGGCGAGATCGAAGACGCGATGCAAGAGACCTTCCTCCGAGCCCATCGCTACTCCAGCAGCTACCGGGCTGGAGGAGAAGACGACGACACGGACTTAGGCCGCAGGAAGGTCAGAGCCTGGCTTGGTCGCATCGCCCAGAATGTCGTGCACGACCGAGTCGCTAGGCCTTGGAGCGAGCACGATCCCTTTGAGGAGCAAGACTTCGAGCCGCTCCAGCAGTCTAGCGAGATCAACGTCACGCCACTACTCACTGCACTAGCCCAAGCTCTCTCGGAGCTTTCTGAACGGGAGCAGGACGTCCTTCGAACGACAATGCTCTTCTGGAAGCCAGGCGAGGCTCACCAGAGGCTGCCGAACGATGAATCCAAAGCTCTTGCACGTCGGTGGAACACGACGCCCACGACTATCCGCGCCGTCCGATCGCGCGCCATCCGGAAGCTCAAGGCGAGGGTCGAGCAACTACTCAGCGAGGAGGCTCCATGACTAGGCGGAAGCGAAACGAACGCAGGCTGTCAGAACAGGAAATCCTCGAGAGCCTCTCGGCGGCATTCAGACTACTTGGGCGTTCGATGCCAATCACGCCAGACGAAGTGGCGAGAATGGAAGCCGCCCTAGCACGGGACCAATCGCAGCTTCCCCGTCGGCTGGCGGATCCATTTGCGATTCTCGATTCGCCGCAAAGAAGGCGTCCAGCACGACGACCTGCGGCGTCGCCACCCGCTGACGTGCTCGCCGAGCTCAGGCAAGCCGCCCGATTCGGCCGAGAGGTTCCAGAGGACGTTCGAGCTCAAATGGCCGAGGACCGCGACCGGGCGGAGCGAGCGTCCGACGGCCAAGGAGAAGACGACTGAAGAGCTTATCCGAAGCTCGGCGGAAGGAAATCGAGGATCTGGCCGAGGCCATCTCCCTGTCGACCTTTCCGAACTCTAGAGTAGAGCCTGAGACCCTTGCCGAGCAAGAATCCATCACGACGTCGTTCGGAAACTACGGAGGTGCTTTCGACGGATTGCTTGAGTGGAGACGCGGGCGGTTCCACATCTACTGCAACCTCGACAGGGTCCACTCACCAACGTCCGCACGAGCCAGATTCACACTGAGCCACGAGCTCGGCCACTACTTTCTGGATGAGCACCGGTGTGGCCTTGAGAGCGGTGAGGTTTCCAGTCATCCCTCGTGGGTCGAGTTTGTGTCCGATCTTCTGGTCGAGCAGGAGGCAGACTCGTTCGCCGCGGCCCTTCTCCTGCCGGAGTCGCGCGCCCGTCGCGAGTTCGCTGACCACAGTGATGGGCTCGTCACGATCCTGGCGGTCGCGGACTCACTCGGCGCTTCTGTAACCGCGACTGCCCTCAGGTATGTCAAGTTGGACGTGAGCCCTTCAGCCGTCATTAAGTGGAGCGCCGACGGAGACTACTGTTGGCGCCACACTTCATCGAGCTGGCGCCAAAACCGCGTGATAGGTCCAGCACCCCGGCATGGTTCCGAGCTCCCGGCTGATTCGCCAACCGCACTGGTGCTTAGCGACTGCGCACCCGGAACCAAGCTGAGCGCCGGCAGCACGCTCAGCTTCTGGTTCGGCTCAGTAGCTTCTGGATCTGCTAGAGATGAACTCATCGTGGAACACGCGATTCGGCTTGGTCGCCACGGGTCACTGACACTCCTCGTTGCTGCGGACGCGTAGGGCCGCCTCTCCGACAGTTCTCGAAGCTGACGTTGGCAGAGGTCCGGGAGAAGACGTCCAGTCGTCGCGGCCCGGACCAGACTTCCAGCAGACAGTCAACTCCTCATCGACCCGGTACGGGAGGGAACGCAGGGCCGGACCAAGAAGGCGCTCTCGCCCCCGTTCGACCCTCAAAACGCCCGAGGCTTCAACGCAGGTCATCGCTATCCCGGCAGTAGAAGAAGCCGATTGCAGGTCGCGGGGACTGGCTCGCTTACTCTCTACCCCAACCGAGACAGTTCCGATGGCGATAGCCTCGATCCTCAACCGTAGGAGAAATCCCATGAGTCATCGAGTCGTACGCCTCTCCGGGTCCCTGGGTGCCGAAATCCACGATCTGCCGCTGGCGGACGCCGGCCCGGACGAGGCCGCAACGATCCGCGGCCTGCTGCTGGACCATCAGGTCCTCTTCTTTCCCGACCAGCACCTGACGGTGGAGCAGCACGTCAGGTTCGGGCAACACTTCGGAGAACTCGAGGGGCACCCGCACCTGAACAACCCCTTCCTCGACCACCCCGAGGTCTTCGAGCTGGTGGCGACCCGCGGCGGGGTCGCGGACGAGTGGCACAGCGACATCAGCTTCCAGGAGAGCCCCTCGGTGATGGCGATCCTCAACATGGTCAAGTGCCCCGAGGTCGGCGGCGACACGATGTGGGCCAACATGTACAGGGCCTACGAGGAACTCTCGCCGCCGCTGCAGGAGCTCTGCGAGGGTCTGACCGCGCTCCACGACGCGACGCCGCACGGCAAGCCGGAGAAGATGACGATCCACCCGGTCGTCCGCGTCCACCCGGAGACGGGCCGCAAGTCGCTGTTCGTCAACGAGCACTTCACGCGCCGGATCGTCGAGCTCAGCCACGAGGAGAGCGACCACCTGCTCGGCTACCTGACGCGCTGGGCGACGAACACGCGCTTCACGGTTCGCTATCGCTGGCAGCAGGGCACGCTCGCCATGTGGGACAACCGCTGCACCCAGCACTTCGTCCTGAACGACTTCAACGAGGAACGGATCATCCAGCGGGTCACCGTGATGGGCGACCAAGGTCGAGGCGGCCGGCGAAGCCCGCTGGGAACCCTACGTGCGAGCCCGCCACGCCGGCGCCACGAGCCGGTACGACAGGCAGTTGAACAAGTACCTGAAGCGCAAGGTCCAGTCGCTGGAGTCGAACGCGAAGAAGGAAGTCGTCCTGGAGATGTAGGGGTGGTGGGAGACGGCATGGTCGTCCGGAGTGTGGTCGCCGCTTCGCGGCGCGTGTTGCCCGCGGGTCAGAAGACCCGCGGCTACGGCCGGCGGGGACGCCGGCGCACCCAGTGTGTAGCCGCCTTCCCACTGCTGTTCGCTCTTGCCGCGGGCCCGGGCTTCGCGCAGTCCGCGTCTGGCGGGCAGTGCGTGCCGGAGGGAGCGAACCCGCCGATGCCGAAGAGCGCCCGCGCCTACGCGGCGATGTGCGAGCCGCACTTGGGCGTGCCGCCGACGGTCGACTGCGGGCAGGGAGCGCGCATTCGCATCCGACAGGAAGGCACGGAGATCTTCGAGGACCCGGGGCTCCACGCATGCGACGACGGCAGCCTCCAGATCGGCGACTGCATGCCGGGTTCGAGCCTCCAGCGCCACGAGGGCAGGAACGCCGACGGCACGGCCCGTCCCGAGGTCGTCTGGGTGAGCTTCTGCCGCCACGACGGCCGCGACGACGTCTTCAACGTCGACATCGGCGACTCGGTGCAGATGATCGGCTACAACCGTGAGACCGGCGCCACGTGCTTCTTCGAGTCCGGCGACAACAGCCCCTGGACCCACATCGGCGAGAACAACCGGCTGCTCGGCGTGCTGCCCGGCCCCGACGACCCCGAATTCGACGACGCGTACATGCCCGCCGGAGACATCCAGTGCGTCCGCTGCCACCAGGCGGACCCGTTCATCCACAACCCGTGGATCAAGTCCGCGCGGCTTCCCGAGAACCCGCGCCAGCCGGTCGTCCCGGTCCTGCCCGGACCGAACCCGCCCTACTACGTCGTGGGCGCGCCGACCTGGGACATGCGGACGATCCACATCGAAGGCAACGGCTGTCTCGGCTGCCACCGGATCGCGATGGAGACCCTGGAGGAGTTCACCGGCGACTTCTGGGACCCGAACGAGCACATGCCGCCGCACGATCCGGGCTCGCTGGCCGCGGACCTCGAGGCGCTGGTGCAATGCTGGGCCGACGGCCCGGAGAACACGCCCGGCTGCGACTGGGTGATTCCACCGGCCGGCGAGTGCGCCGGGGGCGTCGTGGGTCCGGACTATCCCCACGCCGCGGAGAGGTTCAATCGCGGTCCGAACAGCGCGCCGCACAGCTCCGGCAAGCGCTGGATGAAGCAAGGCGCCGCCCAGTAGGGCGATCCACACTGGGTGCGCCGGCGTCCTCGCCGGCTTTCGGACGACGCCGCGGAGCGGTGGCGACCGAAGTCGACTCGCGAGGCCGGAGGCCTCTCCTTGAAGGAGCGAGGCTAGCGCCTCGCGCGAGTTGATGGCCGCCTGCGGCGGCGGCCGGCGGGGACGCCGGCGCACCCAGTGTGTGGCGACTAGTCCTGCCCGGCAGCCTGCTCCACCACCAGCAACTGGTCGGCGGCGACGTTCTCGCGCTCGGTCGTCGAGCCGTCGGGCCAGGTCACGACGACCGAATCGACCGTGGCGGCGTCGCCGAGGCCGAAGTGCTGCCGGAAGTCGTCCTGGGACAGGTAGCTGGTGCCGCTGCGGATGTTGCGGATCTGGCTGCGTCCATCAGCCGTCACCCGAATCACGGCGCCGATCGCATCGGTGTTCCTGCCGGCCCCGACCAGCCGCACCTGCAGCCAGCGGCCGCCGCCGGCCTCGTTGCGCAGCACCATGGGCGAACCGTCGAGGTCGTTGATCACCAGGTCCACCCGGCCGTCGTTGTCGAGGTCGCCCATCGCCAGACCGCGGCTGACCGTCTGGTCGAGGAAGGCCGGGCCCCCTCGCTCGGCCACCTCTTCGAAGGTGCCGTCGGCCAGGTTGCGATAGAGCAGCTTGCGCTGGCGGTAGCCGGCCGAGGCGCCGAGCCGGGCGCCGTCGAGCTGGGGATAGACGTGGCCGTTCACCACGACCAGGTCCTCCCAGCCGTCGTTGTCGTAGTCGAAGAACGCGGTTCCCCAACCGACGTAGGGCAGGCTCGACGCACCCGTCCTCGACCGGAAGGAGGCGTCGCTCGAGTAGTCGCCCTCGTTGCGGTAGAGCGCGTTGTACTCCTCGGCGAAGTTGCTGACGAACAGGCTCAGCCGGCCGCTGCCGTCGTAGTCGCCGACCGCGACGCCCATGCCTCCCTGCTCGCCGCCGTCCTCGCTCACCGCGAC
>JAPVWO010000039.1 GCA_027493375.1 Candidatus Multivorans thiocomprendens
GGCCCGCGATCGTCAGGGTCTCGTCCACGTCGGTCACGGTCACCGTGACCGCGCGGGTGGCGGTCAGCGGCTGCGTGGCGCCGTCGGAGACGACGACGTTGAAGCTGTAGCTCGACTTCTGTTCGTGGTTGAGCACCGTCCCGGTCGCCAGTGAGATCTGGCCTGCGGCGGAGACCCGGAACGCCGAAGCGTCCGTGCCGGTGAGGCTGTACGTCAGCGAGGCGCCCTCGGGGTCGGTCGCGGTCACCGGCGAGCCGATGTCGCCGGTCGTGCCCTCCGGCACGCCGATCGCCAGCGCCGTCGCGGTGGCGAAGGCCGGCGCCTCGTTCACGTTCGTCACGGTGACGGTGATCGAGGCGGTTCCCTCGATGCCGTCCTGGTCCGTGGCCTTGACCGTCACCTCGTAGACGTTGTCCTTGTTCGCGTCCGCCGGAGACTCATGGTCGCGGGCGATCATCGACAGCACGCCGGTGGAGCTCGCGATCGTGAAGTCCGCCGCGTCGGCGCCCTCCTTCGTCCACGTCACCGTCCCCCGGTGGCCGCTCACCGTTGGCGTCGCCGAGGTGTAGGCGGCGTTCTCCGCCACCGTGCCGCTGGCCAGGCCCGCGATCGTCAGGGTCTCGTCCACGTCGGTGACCGTCACGGTCACGGCCCGCGTGGCCGTCAGCGGCGGCGTGGCGCCGTCGGAGACGACCACGTTGAAGGAGTAGCTGGCCTTCTGCTCGTGGTTCAGCGTCGTACCCGTCGCCAGTGAGATCTGGCCTGCGGCGGAGACCTGGAAGGCCGCCGCGTCCGTGCCGGTAAGGCTGTAGGTCAGCGCCGCGCCCTCGGGGTCCGTGGCGGTCACCGGACTCCCGATGTTCCCCGTCGTCCCCTCCGGCACGCTGGTCGCCAGCGCCGCCGCCGTCGAGAAGGCCGGCGCCTCGTTCACGTTCGTCACCGTGACGGTGATCGAGGCGGTCCCCTCGATGCCGTCCTGGTCCGTCGCCTTGACCGTCACCTCGTAGGCGTTGTCCTTGTTCGCGTCCGCCGGAGACTCATGGTCTCGAGCAACCATCGACAGCGCGCCGGTGGCGGAAGCGATCGTGAAGTTCGCGGCGTCCGCGCCCTCCTTCGTCCAGGTCACCGTCCCCCGGTGGCCGCTCACCGTCGGCGTGGCGGACGCGTAGGCGGCGTTCTCCGCCACCGTGCCGCTGGTCAGGCCCGAGATCGTCAGCGACTCGTCCACGTCGGTGACGGTCACCGTCACCGCCCGGGTCGCGGTGAGCGGCGGCGTCGCGCCGTCTGACGCCACGACGTTGAAGGCGTAGCTTGCCTTCTGCTCGTGATTGAGGGTCGTGTCCGGCGCTATCGAGAGCTGGCCGGCGGCCGAGATTCGAAAGTACGCGGCGTCCTGACCCGAAAGCGAGTAAGTCACCGTTCCGCCCCGTGTCGAGGGCGTCGCAACGACCGGGCTGCCGATGGCGCCCGTCGTACCCTCGGGGATCCGGATGGTGACGCCGCCTTGGGGGAAGACCGGCGGTCCACTGAGCGTAAACCTCACTGGATCGCCGTAGGCGGTGCCTTTGGAGTTCTTGGCGCCCACGCGAACCTCGTAGGCGGTTTTCTGCCGCAGGTCGACCAGAGTATGCGTGGTGGTGTCGGCCGCCAACGTTACCCGGGTCCACAGGGCCTCGCCAGTTCGGTGTTCGAGCTGGAACTTGTTCTCCTGGGTGTCGTCTTGCCAGGAAATGGCGGCGCTCGTGCCGCCGAGGACGGTTACGGATACGTTGGACGGAGCGGGAAGAAGATCGCCTTGCGGCATTCTCAGGTTCACGGTGTTCGATGCCGACGCTCCGTGGGAGTTCCGTGCCTGGACCTCGAAGCGGTACCTTCTCCCTGGCGTCAACCCGGTGACCCGGGCTGATTCGGCATTCTCGGGTGCAAGGCCGAAGCGCGACCAACGGTTGCCCTCCCGATAGCGGACGTCGAATGCCGTTTCGTTCGCTGAACCGTCCGTCCAGGTGAGCTTCGCCGTTGTTGCGTTCGTGGCGACGGCCTTCAGTTCCAATGGCGCCCGGGGTCGCCTGCGGCTGAGATCCACGGAGGCGATGCTGCTGCCCGCGTAGCCGTCAGAGGTCCAGGCCACGATGCGAAAGCGGTAGACGGCGTCTCGCGTGAGATTCCTGACTTCGTGGAAGTAACGGTTCGCGGGGACGCTGATCTCCTGCCATGCGCCGTCGTCTCGGCGGTAGCTGACTATGTAACCGCTTTCGCCATCGGTATCCGACCAGGAGGCGCGGGCGCTCGTCGGGTCGACGGGCTCGGCGGCAACGTCGGTGGGAGGTTGGACCGGGAAGGGATCGGTCAGGTCGATCGTGCTGGAGCCGCCATGGCTCGAGCCGTACTCGTTCCTTGAGGACACGTGGATGGTCCACGTTCCCGGCCCAAGGCCCTTGAGCCAGACCGGAGAAGTTCCGGAGTTCGCCGGATAGATCCCCCAGGTTGTCCGCTCGGTACCGCGGCCGAACTCCACTTCGAAGCCGGTCTCGGTCGCCGAGTTGTCCGTCCACCGCACACTCGCGCCCGCCAGATCGTCTCTTCGCAAGATGATGGCGGACGGCGCCACCGGAGGCGCCTTGCTCAGGTCGATCTCGATGGTGTTGCTGAACCCGCGGCCACCGGCGCCGTAGACCTTCAGGCGCAGCTCGAAGACGGATCCGTTGGCCACGAAGTTCGCGGTGAGAACGTCGCCGGCGACGGTCTCGGACAACGTCCAACGCGACTCGCCCGAGCGGCGGTACGTGACATCGACCGAGTCCGCGGTCCCGGTCACCGTCCAGGTCAGTTCCGCCTGGGCCTGCCGGCCCACCCTGACGACGCGACCGCTCAACTCGGCGCCGGGGGGCGAGAAAGCCAGATCGACGGTCACGACGCTGCTGTGGCCCGGCGGCCCTCGCCCGAGCGCAACGACCCGGAAGTCGAACTTGCCACGCGCGGCAAGGCCGGTCAACGTTGCGCTGTCCGACTCGGCGGGAAGCGTGCGCCAGGTGGTCCACGGAGTCGTTCCGTGAGTGCGGTACTGCACTTCGTATCCCAGTTCGTCAGTCGCTTCGTCGCTCCAGGTCAGCCGAACGCTGGTTTCCGAGAGTCTGGCGCCTTCCAGGCTCGCGGGGGCCGCCGGCGCCGGATAGGCCATCGTGCTCGTTGACTGCTCGGCGCTCCAGGCGGTCCCGTGTCGGTTGACGGCGCCAACCCGCACCGTGTAGCCGGTTCCTGCCACCAGGTTGGTGATGCTGAAACTGGTGGTGTTGGCTGGAAGCTCGGCAGCCGTTCCGTACGCGCTGGACCCGGTCTTGAGTTCGACCGCGTAACCGGTTTCCGAGATGGAGTTGTCGGACCATTCGGCGAGAATCGACGTGAACCCCGTCGCAGTCAACTTGAGTGATCCGGCGGGACCCGTGGGAGGGCCGTCGCCCGGCGTACGGACGTCCCACTCGGCGGCGTCGGAGTTGGCGAGTGAGCCTCGTGTCGCCATGACGCGGAACACGTAGCGGGTGGCCTGCCGCAAGCCCGTGAGCGTTGTCGCAGTGACGCCGGCGGCCAGCGTCGCGGCGGTCGTCCATGTGTCCGAGTTCCATGTCCGGTACTCCACGATGAAGCCGGTCTCGTTCGAGGAGTTGTCGTTCCATTGCAGCGCCACCGACGCGGAGTTCCCGTCCAGGGACGCGGTCCCCGTCAGCCCGGTAGGCGCGCCGTCGGGCGGCAGATAGTCGCTCATCCTCACGCCGAGTGTCAGCGTCTGCTGCAATGCGCGTTCGTTGTCTCTTTCCGAGGGGATCCCGAGGAGCCAGTTCTCGTCCGGGGGGACCAACCGGGAGGTCGAGAACCAGGGGACTCTCACGGAGTTCGATACGCCATAGCTCATGATGGTCTCGACCGGCGGCGAGGGGAACAGATCCGTATGGCCGAATGCATACGGATAGATTGCCGCGCTCGGCGCTCTTGACGTGTGGTCCGGGTCATGGTTGGCGCCGAGCGAGTGTCCTACTTCGTGAATGAATGTCGTTCGGATGTACGATCTGCTGCATTCCGTGTTGCTCCAGTTGAGGGCGACGGCGGACATGGACTCCGCCGTACTTCCGCTTCCCGGAATGGCGAGAGCCTCTCCGCAGTATTCGGATCGACTGTCGTAGTGGAGCGCCGCCACGACGTCGGCCTGGTGCTCAGCCCTGAGCCGGAGGACGTCCGAGTTTCCATTCATCGATTGAGGAAGAGCGTTGTAGTATTCGAGGTTACGGTCGAGCAGCGTCGTGGTGGAGACGGAACCCGGCATGGCCACGGCAGCCACCAGGTTCATGGTCGCTCCAAGCTGGTTGTTGCGCATGACCAGGTTCGAATCACTGCTGTCCCACAAACTTCAGGGTGGTACGAGTTCCAGTTGTCCGGTTTCCGGGCAGGGCGGTTCGCGTTGGGGGCGTAGCAGGTCGTCAAGAGGTC
>JAPVWO010000004.1 GCA_027493375.1 Candidatus Multivorans thiocomprendens
CGGTTCACCGAGCGATTCGAGCTCTTCATCGGCGGCATGGAAATCGCGAACGCCTTCACCGAGCTGAACGACCCCGACGACCAGGCCGAGCGATTCCGCGGGCAGCTCCGCGCCCGCGAAGGCGGCGACGACGAAGCCCACCGCTTCGACCGGGACTACGTCGAGGCACTCCAGTACGGCATGCCGCCCGCGGGCGGCCTGGGCCTCGGCATCGACCGGCTGGTCATGCTCCTGACCGACGCCCGGTCGATCCGGGACGTGATCCTGTTTCCGTTGCTGCGGCCACGGTGACCTCGTCCGACTCGACCAGCGTCCCGTCCAGATCGAGCACCACCAGAGTGATCGCCGCCACGGCGCCGAGTATGATCGAAGGCGACCGACGCGGAAGAACAGGGAGAGTTCACCAATGGCCCAGACCGCGACCGCGCGACTCGAACGACCGGGCGCCCGCACCGGACCGCCACCAGCGCGAGCGAGCGCGCCGGAACGCTTGACGGAGACCCGGCAGCCCTTCGACCTCTCGGACCGCATGACGGCCGAGGTGGCGCGCCTTGACATGGCGCAGAACGTCCACGACATGCAGGAGCAGGGCTACACGATTCTGCGGGACGTCGCCTCGTCGGAGTTCACACGGCATCTGCGGAAGACCTGTCTGCGGCTGGCGGAGGAAACGGACGGCAAGGCGAAGGGCCGCTCGGCGGCGCTGCTGCTGGGCCGGGATCCGATCTTCGAGGACGTCGTTCTGCGGCCGAAGATCCAGACCCTGGCGGAGATCATGTGCGGGAAGGGCGCGCTCCTGTCGCAGTTGATCGCCAGCATCCGGCCGCTGGGCGCACCGAAGTTGCCCCTGCACGCGGACCAGAACTGGCTGCCGGCGCCGTTCCCGGTCCACAACCAGCTCCTGACGCTGTGCTGGGCGTGCGACGAGTTCACCGAGGCCGGCGGCTGCACAAAGGTCATTCCGGGCACCCACCGCCTGCGCCGTCACCCGAACGACGAAGAGGTCGCCAACGAGCCCGGCGCGATGCCGACCGAGTGCCCCGCCGGCTCGGTCGTCGCCTGGGACGGATCGGTCTGGCACGGCAACTACCCGCGGGCGATTCCCGGCAAGCGCGTGGTCCTGCACATCACCTTCTCCCGTCTGGCGCTGCGACCGGTGGAGGACTACGGCCACCTCGACGACGAGTGGCTGGAGGGCAAGCCGTACCCGCTGCGCGTGATGCTGGGCCGCGAGGACTTCCTCGGCAGCACCACGATCAACCGCGGTCATGCCGATTACACCCACCTGGTACGGACCTTCAACTGGGCGAAGACGTAAAGTCCCCCTCGCGCAACCACGCCTCGACCGTCACTCTGACCGGATCCTCCAACCACGGCAGGACGCCGAGGTTGCCTTCCCGGGCGGCGGCTTCGATGTCGACTTCGTCGCGGTCGAGGAAGCGGGCGGCACGGTAGTAGGCGTCGCCCCCGGTGTCGGCGGCGTCTCCGAGTTCGATCAACTGGCCGGCCAGCTCGCGGGCGAGGCGTAGCCGAGGCGGCAGCGGCGGGGCCGGCAACGGTCGCGGCAGGCGGGGTTCCAGACCCGCGGCTTCGGCAGCCCTCCGGAGCGCCGGCGGGTCCGGTGGCGACTCGTCGCCGTGGAAGACGGCGTCGAATGCCTCGGGCCACGCCGACTGGAGGCGTTCGGCGAGCAGGCGCCGGTCCCGGGCGTCCAGTTCCAGCGTTCGCGGGAGGACTCTGCGGGCTCCCGCTGCCGCGAAACGGGCCATCGCCGGCTCCAGGACTCCGGGCTGGTCGGTCCAGCCGGTGACGAGCGGCCAGACCAGGGTCGCGTCCTGGAGCGTCGCCGGCTCCAGGGGGAGGCTCGGCTGAGGGTTCTCCCCGAACTCCTCTCGCAGCGTCGCAGGCCGGCGGACCAGGCCGTCGAGAAAGTCGATCACCACGGTGGCGTTGGGCGGCAGATCGGCAGGACCTTGCCGAGCCGCCTCGGCCATGGTCGACCCAGTGAGCGGAAGATCCCCGACGACCTGGATCATCAGGGGAGCGCCCGCAGCGGCCGCCGCTTCGATGATGCGCGTGCGGAGTGAGTCCTGGTCCGCCGGGAGTGGCGGAACGTAGACCACGTCCGTCGCGGAACGCACCAGTTCCGCGGCATCCGAGGCGTCGGGCGCCAACGCCCCGGTCGGCGCCGCGAGGACGCCGGTCGCCAAGTCGCACCAGAACTTGCCCGCGCCGGGGGCCGGCCAGCGCGAGAAGCTGTGGCGGATCCAGAGGTTCGCGGGCTCGGCGACGTGTTCGCGGAGCGTGAGGGACGTCACGCCGCTACTTCGACTCGAGCGCCGCGGCCACTGCGGCCTCGACGGCCTTCTGCACGTAGCGGGCCAGGACGTCCCCTTCCACGTTCACGCGGTCGCCCGACTTCAAGCCGCCGAGGGTCGTCACCTCGAGCGTGTGCGGGATCAGCGCCACGTCGAAGGTCCGTTCGTCGAGCGCCGCGACGGTCAGGCTGACGCCGTCGATCGTGACGCTGCCCTTGAGGACGACTCCCGTCTCCAACCCGGCCGGAACACCGAATGTGACGACGCGGTAATCGCCCTGCTCCTCGACCTTCGCAACCGCAGTCGTCGTGTCGACGTGCCCCTGGACCCAGTGGCCGCCCAACGGGTCGCCGGCCGAGAGCGGCGGTTCGAGGTTCACCTCGTCGCCCTCGCTCAGCGCGCCGAGCGTCGTTCGAGTCAGCGTCTCCGGAGACAGGTCGAACACGGATCGCGCGGCTCCATCCACGTCCCCCTGCTCCACCACGGTCAGGCACACGCCCGCCACCGCGATGCTGGCGCCCGGGTCGAGCTTCGCGGCCAGCGCCGCCGAGTGTTCGACGACCAGCCGTGCGCCTCCCCGATCGAAGGCTCCGGGCGCCTCGCCTACTCGCCCACGCTCCGTGACAATTCCGGTAAACATCCCTGCCGATAGCCTACGAGAATCACGTCCGGTCCGCGCCTGCTGACCCGCAGCTCGTCGAGGCGCCAGGCGTCGGCGAGCTTCTCCGGGCCATCGCCGCCGAGCGGACCGGGCGCCGCCGCACCTCCGATCAGAACCGGAGCGCAGCAGACGGTGGCTCGATCCCACAGTCCGGGCGCCGAGAAGGCAGCGAGCACCTCCCCTCCGCCCTCGACCAGCACGTTCGAGACGCCACGGTCGAGGAGGTCCTCCAGCACGCCGGCCGGCGCCACGACGGGGAGACTCACGACCTCGGCGCCCGCACGCTGCAACCGATCGCGCCGCGTCGCCCAGTCCCGCGCTTCCTCGGACGCGGAAGTGTCGATGTCCCGCGGAGCCTCGGTGTAGACGACGACGGGTCCTTCGACCTCGAACATCCGCGCACCCGGGGGCAGCCGCAGACGCCGATCGAGCACTACCCGCAGGATCGGCCCGTCGGCTCGGCCCAACCGCCGATTCAGCCGCGGGTCGTCGGCCAGCGCGGTGCCGCTGCCGACCACGATCGCCTGGTGCTCTTCCCGCAGGTCGAGCGCCCACTTCCTGCCCCGCTCGGACGAGATCCACTGACTGTCACCGGTGGCCGTCGCGATCCGTCCGTCCAGACTCATCGCCCACTTCAACGTCACCGCCGGCCGCCCATGCACCACGCGGGTCAGGAACGGTACGTTCATCTCGATCGCCTGTCCGGCAAGCAGCCCACCCTCGACTCGAATCCCCACGGCCCGCAGCCGGTCCCCGCCGCCACCCTTCACCCCAGGGTTCGGATCGCGATGGGCGAAGACCACCCGCTTCACACCGGACTCGATGACACGGTCGACGCACGGCGGTGTCCGTCCGTGATGGTTGCAGGGCTCCAGCGTCACGTACAACGTGGCGCCCAATGCAGCATTCCCCGCCGCCGCCAGCGCCGCCGCCTCCGCGTGCTCTCCACCCGCCCGACGGTGCCAACCCTCGCCGACGATCTCGCCGCCGTCCGTGACGACTGCTCCGACCATCGGGTTCGGCGCCACGTTGTAGCGGCCGCGACGGGCCAGAGCCAGGGCCCGCGCCATCGCGCGGCCGTCGGCCGGACTGAAGCCCGACTCGCCCCTCATCCGAACCGCGCTCATCCAAACAGGGCGGCCGCGAACGACCGCGGATCGAAGTCGACCATGTCCTCGACCGCCTCGCCGACGCCCAGCCACGCGACGGGCAGACGCAGGTCGCGCGCGATCGCAACCGCCATGCCCCCCTTGGCCGTGCCGTCGATCTTGGCCAGGAAGACCGCGTCGAGCGGGGCGACGGCGCCGAACTCCCGCGCCTGCACCAGGGCATTGTGCCCGGTACCCGCGTCGACGACGAGGAGGTTGCTCACCTGCCAGGTCTGGCCCTCGGCTTCAGCCGATTCCCGCCGCGTCACCCGATGCACCTTCGCCAGTTCGTCCATCAGTTGGCCGCGGGTGTGGAGCCGGCCCGCGGTGTCGACGATCAGGTGGCCCACCGCCCGCGCCCTGGCCGCCTGCACGGCATCGAACACGAGCGCTGCCGGATCGCCTCCCGAGGGACGGCGCACGACGTCGACTCCGAGCCGCTCGCCCCAGACCTGAAGCTGCTCGGCCGCCGCCGCCCGGAAGGTGTCCGCCGCCGCGAACAGCACGCGCTCGCCGCGCGCCAGGGAAGCGTGGGCCAGCTTGGCGGCGGAGGTGGTCTTGCCCGAACCGTTCACGCCGACCATCAGGGTGATCCGCGGCGGCGGCGGCCACTCCGCCCGCGGCGCGTCGAGGAGCAGTACCGCCACCTCGTCGACCAGCAACTGCCGGAGCCCGACCTCGTCGCCTCCCGCGACCGATCCGGTACGGACCGCGGACCGGAGCCGCTCGACCAGTTCGAGCGATGTCTCGACCCCGAGATCGGCCTCGATCAACGTCTCCTCGATCTGCTCGAGCACACCCTCGTCGATCCGCTGGGCGTTCCCGAGCACGGCCCCGATTCGGCCGGCAAGCCCCTTCCGGGTACGACCGAGACCCCGGCGAAGCCGGTTCCACAGCCCGCCCGATCGGGGTTCGTCCCCGGGCGGTTGCAGGGCTGTCCCGCCGCCAAGGGCCGCACTCACGGTGAACTCCCGCCCGCCGGAGCGCGCGATGCGTCGAGGAAGACCTCGAGTTCGCTCCGCACCAGCGCCGGATCCAGGCCGGGGACGATCTCGCCCCACCCCGGCGCCGCCGGCAGAATCCACACCAGGCCGCTCTCGCGAGCCTTCTTGTCCCGGCCCATCGCCTCGATCAGGCGGTCCGCGTCGAGACTCACGCCGAGCTCCCGCTCGACGTCGCCGAGAGGCGGCGGACCCAGCCGATCGATCAACCGCTCCAGCCGCGCCGCGAAGTCCGGATCGAGTCCGCGCCGGCGCGCAAGGCGGAGAGCGAACCTCATGCCGTGACCGACCGCGTCGCCGTGGCGCAAGCCCCGATAGCCGAACTCCGACTCGATCGCATGCCCGAGCGTGTGTCCGAAGTTGAGCAGACGGCGGCGGTCCCCCTCCTCGAGATCCGCCTCGACCACGTCCAGCTTGGCCTGGATCGATGCCGCGACGACCGGAGTCAACACCCCGGCGTCCGCGGCGAGCAGACGATCCAGCGTCTCCTCCACCAGCGCCAGCAGATCGAGATCGAGCAGCGCCGCCATCTTGACCACCTCGAACAGGCCGGCTCGAAGCTCCGCGGCCGGCAGGCTCCCCAGGCAGCCGATGTCCGCGAGCACGAAGCGCGGATGATGGAACGCCCCGACCGTGTTCTTGCCGCCGGCCAGATCGACCCCGGTCTTTCCGCCGACCGACGCATCGACCTGCGCCAGCAGCGTCGTCGGGATCTGCATGTAGTCGATGCCGCGCAGGAAGCACGCCGCGGCAAAGCCCCCGAGATCGCCGACGGCGCCGCCGCCGAGCGTGACGAGACGGCTGTCCCGCTTGCCGCCGAGATCCAGCATCCGCTGCCACACGGACGCGGCGCACACGACCGTCTTCGCCGCCTCGCCGTCCGGAACCTCGATCGTCTCGACCCGCGCCGCGGGCTCCAGCAGCTTCCTCGCGGCGGCGCCGCAATGGCGGTCGGGAACCTCGCTCGTGACCAGAAAGACAACCCGGCCGCCGCACCAGGCCGCGACCTCGGCCAGCGCGCCGCCGCCCGCCGAAGCCAGGAGACCGGGCCCGACCAGGATGTCGCTCACGCCACGCGGGTGCGCGAGAGTCAGGCGATGCGGCGCGCCCCGAACGAAGTCCTGCGTGCCCTCCACCGTACCGCCTCCCCGCCTAGCCGCCGCGCGGGCGGACGCGCAGCCCGAGTTCCAGCAACTGTTCCTGGTCCACGGTCGACGGCGCCTCCGTCATCAGACACACCGCCGAGGCCGTCTTCGGAAAGGCGATCACGTCGCGCAGGGAGGCGGCGCCGGCCATCAGCATGACGATCCGGTCGACGCCGAGCGCGATCCCGCCGTGGGGCGGCGCGCCGTAGCTCAGGGCCTCGAACAGGAAGCCGAAGCGCCGCTCGGCCTCCGCGGCGTCGATCCCGAGCACCGCCAGCACGCGCTTCTGCACGTCCCGGTCGTGGATCCGGATGGAACCGCCGCCGATCTCGTTGCCGTTCAACACCACGTCGTAGGCGCGCGAGCGAACCGATCCCGGGTCGCTCTCCAACCGGTCCAGGTCCTCCATCCGCGGCGAGGTGAACGGATGGTGGGTCGCGTTCCATCGCCCCTCGTCGCCGTTCCAGGTCACCAGCGGGAAGTCGTGGACCCACAGGAACTCGTGCGCGTCTTCCCGCATGTGCCCGAAGCGCCGTCCGACCTCGACCCGCAGGGCGCCGAGCGCAGCCGCCGCGGTCGGCGCCGGTCCGGCGACCAGAAGGCCCAGGCCACCCTCCTCGACACCGAGACGATCGGCGAGGGTTTCGACCTGCCCGTCCGTCAGCGCACCCTTGACCAGGAACGAGGGAACGCCGCCGTCCCGTTTGACCCAAAGGACGCCGGCGGCGCCATGGCGGCGGGCGATGTCGGCGTACTCGTCGACCTGGCGACGGCTGGAGGAAGCGGCGCCCGGAATGTGGACTCCACGCACGACGCCGCCCGAAGCGACCGCGGCCTGGAAGGCTCGAAACCCCGTCTCGCGCAAGCAGTCCGTCACGTCCTCGATCTCGAGGTCGACCCGCAGATCG
>JAPVWO010000040.1 GCA_027493375.1 Candidatus Multivorans thiocomprendens
CCAGGCGAACAGGCCGCAGACGTACAGATGATCGTCGGCCGGGTTGAAGCGACCCCGGATCAGGCCGGTGGGCGCGGCCGTCACAGGCAATTCGGTGACCGCCGCCTGCCGAGGCGGGCCGTCGCCGTCCGGGAATGAGACCCGGGCGAACGCCTGGTCGAAGAGCACGGAGAACATCTTGCCGTTGCCGTAGGAGAGGTAGATCAACGACTCGTCGAGCTCGCCCCAGCGGTTACTCCGCACCCACACCGGGGCCGACGGGGAGCGGTCCACGTCGTGGTGAATCCAGGTCGCCGGTTGCACGAAGTCGTCCGGATCGCGGTCGGGCTCGCGCCAGGCCCGCATGTAGCCGTGGAATGTCCCGGGTTCGACCCAGTTGATCCGGTTCTCGGGAATCCAGTGGCCCTCCTGGTCGGTCACGATCACGCTCCCGTCCTGGTTGACCACCAGGCCGTTCGGGGCCCTGAAGCCGTTGGCGACGATCTCGGTCGAGGAGCCGTCGGCCGCGACCTTGAGGATCGTGCCGTGTTGGGGCACTCGGGCGTCGAAGTCGTGGCCGGCGCCCTTGGCGTAGTAGAAGTTGCCGTCCTTGTCGGTCTCCAGGCCGACCGCGAACTCGTGGAAGTGGGCCGAGGCCTGGGCGTCGTGGTTGAACGCCTCGTAGTGGTCCGCCTCGCCGTCGCCGTTCAGGTCGCGCAGTCGGGTGATCTGGTCGCGGGAGGTGACGAAGATCTCGCCGCCGCGCGTGTTCACGCCGAGCGGTTCGTACATCCCCGTGGCGAAGCGTTTCCAGGTGACGGCGCCGATCTCTTCGCCGCCCAGTCCGTCGACGATCCAGACATCACCCATCCAGGTCGCGACGACTGCCTGCCGGCCGTCGTCGAGGAAGTCGAAGCCGCCGAGGCGCATCCAGGAGCGGTAGGGGTTCTCGAGTGGTGTAGTGATCGCCTCGAGTTCGAAGGGTCCGCCTCGGCGGCCCAGGACGCGGCTCTCGGTCGTGATCGTCTCGGTCCATTGCGCCGGCCCGCCGTGGGTCAGTGGTTCGAGGTCGACAGCCGGTTCGACGCCGGCCGCCTTGGCCAGGAAGCCCGCGTTCGACCGGCCACGCCGCCCGATCGCGACCTTGAACCGGACCGGTTCGTCGCCGGCGTGAACTCTCAGGCGGAGGTCATCGCCGGCGTCGTCGACCCACTGGACCGCTGCTGGCGCGCCGACGATGGCCGCGATGGTGGGTCCGCTGTGCTCCCCTCGATCTTTCGCGTTCGGGTGGGGTTCGCGAAAGCCGGCGGCTTCACCGTCGCTCCAGGCCCGCCCGCCCGGCTGATGTGCCACCTGGACGACAAGGTCGGCTTCCCGGGGCCCGATGTTCAGGGTCCGACTGAAGAGCCCGCCACCCTCGGCCGCCCCGAGTTCGAGGACCTCCGCATTCCCGACCCGATAGTGCAGCACCACCTGGTCTCCATGAACGTAGTGACCGAGCCAGCGGGCAACGTCGGAATCCTGCGGTCCGAAGCGGCGGCCCCCGCGGCCGATGACGCGGGTGTCCCGGAACTCTTCGCCCACCCGCGACCAGCCGGGCGCGTCCGGGTTCGTGAACACCAGTTCGCCGACGATCGCCGGCTCCACTACGTGCCTGCCGTTGTAGTTGATCGAGTTCCAGTCCATGAACCCGGGGCCGGTCCAGCCCGCGGCCCAGCGCAGCGTGTCGGTGTCGAAGAGCAGGAACTCGGTCCCCTTGGCGACGCCACCCGGACCCTCGTCGACCCTGATGGCGATCCCCTTGTTCGCGTTGTTGCCCTCCTCGACGATGTAGGAGTGGACCTTGAAGGGCCCGTAGTCCATGTCGGACCAGCGGTGGCCGGTCAGTTCCTGCGCGCCGGCAATGCCGGCCAGCAGAACGGCGGCTGCGACCGTCAGGCCGGCGGCGGTCAGGTGTCGCATCGGGCCGGAGAATAGCCGGGTCAGAACCCTTGGGCGGGCATGAGTGTCAACCCGCCGTGCGCCACGAAGTGGCGGAAGTCTCGATCACGCGTAACCAGCGGCAGGTCGTGGTCGAGACACGATTGGCAGATCAGCGTGTCCGCCAGGTTGGCTCGGAGCCCCTTGGCCAGAATGCCGGCTCGCAGCCTCGCTGCGCGCTCCCAGTAGCCGGGAGTGACCTGCAACAGCGGGAGTTGACTGATGAGGGCCTTGGTGTCTTCATCCGCGGTGGGGCTGCTGAGGAGTTCCGTCAGGACCACCGGGGGCAAGACGCCGATGCACAGGATCAGTGTCTCCCGGACCGCGTTCACGTCGGCCCCTTCGCCGCCCTCCAGATAGGCGATCAGCGAGCTCGTGTCGAGCGCGATCAAGACCTAGTCTTCCCGGAGGCGCTTGAGGTCGAGATCGAACCGGACCTTCCCGCGGAGTGCGCGCAGTTTGCCGTAGGCGTCCCGGGCGGCAACCAGGTGCAGGCCCTGGCGGACCGTTTCCGTGATCCCGGAGCCGCTGGCCTCCCGAGCGCGCGCGAGGAGCACATGGGGCACATGGACCGTGATCTTCTGGAGTGCCTGATCGTCGCCAGTCCTTGCGTTCATGCAGGCAGAGTACCATAGGACATACCATAACGGCATATGGCATGTCGCTCATCGACGCGGAAGACGGGACTGGTAGAACAGCGTCTCCATGCCCGGACATCCCGCCTGTACCGCTGCTCTCTTGCTGGCGCTGCCGGCTCTCGCCTCGTGCGGCGGATCCGGTCCGCTCCAGGTCAGTGAGAGCGGTGCCGGAGCATTTGAACCGGCGCTCGCGACGGTGGAAGGCGGCGCGGCCGTTGCGTGGTACGACAACCGCGACGGCAACGCGGAGATCTACTTGCGGCTGGTTGGAGTCGAGTCGAAAGCGGTGTCGCCCGAGTACCGCCTTACGTGGACGGGTGCGGAGTCCTACGAGGTTTCGATTGACCAACTGGGCGACGGATTCGCGGTCGCCTGGTATGAGAAGTCGGCTACGGGCGAGCTGGAAGCCCGGTTGGGCCTGTGGTCGGCCGACCTGGGTTTCGATTGGGAAACCCCTGTGGAGGCGCACGAAGCATCGAGCCGCAACCCGGTCGTGGTCGCGGATCGGGAGCGGGGCCGGGTGTTCTGTTCCTGGGTCGAAGAGGCTGACGGCCTGGGGTCGGTCATGGCTGCCTGGTGGGGTATGGATGGTGGGATGCTCGGCGAGGTCCTTCGTCTCGGCTTGGCCGACACCACGACCTGGAATCTGAACGCCGCACTCGCTCCGGACGGCACCGCGGTCGTGGTCTGGGATGCGACGCGTGGACGCAGGACGGAGGAACTGCACCTCGCGCGGATCGATGCCGCCGGTGTGCGCAGTGTGCCGCTCACCTGGGAGGACGGTCACGTCTCCAAGTATCCCGACATCGCCCTGGGCCAGGGTCGGGCCGCCCTGACATGGTTCGACGAGAAGGACGGCAATCGCGAGGTCTACCTGTGGACCGGGCCCGCGGAGCGGCTGTGGCGAGACGCGGAGGAGGGTGCCGGAATCGACGGCGAATCGCGGCGCATCACCGAGAGTGCGGGTGAGACGATCGGCGCCTACGTGGCTTACTCCGCCGTCGGGTCGGGCAGTTTCGGACTCGCCTGGTCGGATGAAGTCGACGGCGGCCGCGACATCTACTTCCAGCCGTTCGATACGAGCGGCTCACCGCTTGCCGGACGACAACGGTTGTCGAGCGGCAGTGGTCTCGAGTTCGTGCCCGCGATCGAGGCTTTCGGCGGAGCCTTCGCCCTGACCTGGAACGCGGTGCAGCCCGGGCCGGGCGGCTTGCACGGCGGCGATACCCGGTCTGAGGTCTTCTTCGCCGCGGTGCCTTACGCCAGGTGAGCGGATGGCATAACCTCTCGCTCCGTCGTTAGTGGAGGTTGCGATGAAAAAGTCACTTCTGTGGATAGGCGCGGCGATTCTCGGCTTGGCGCTGCTTGGTGTCGGTTACGGTGCCGGCTGGCTCGTCCACGCCACCGGTGTCGGCCGAACGGTGCCGCTCGAAGAACTCTCGGAGCGGGAGCGGGCGTTCGCGGAGCGGATGCAGAACGTCGACCTGGTCGGCCACTTCACGATCGAGGGGATCGAGGGCCTGGAAGATGTCGAGGGTGTCAGCCGCGACAAGAACCCGGAGCGTTACGAGATCGCAAGCGTCTCCAAGCTCGAGGGTGAGGGCGGCCGCTGGCGCTTCGACGTCCGGGTCGTCTACATGACGGTCGACGTCACTCTGCCCGTCGTCGTGCCGATCGTCTGGGCCGGTGATACTCCGATGGTCAGCATCACGGACTTCGAGCTACCGGGCCTTGGCGACCAGTTCGGAGCGCGGGTCCTGTTCTACGACGAGCGCTATGCCGGCACCTGGGACCACGGGCCGTACGGCGGCCTGATGTACGGGATGATCGAGCCGGCGGGGACCGAGTAGCCGCTTACCAGGTGTCGACGTTGCGGCGCTTCTTGCCGTCGCGGATCGGGGGCGGCGGCACGGAGTCCAGGGTGCGGGCGATCCAGCGTCGCGAGTCGGCGGGGTCGATCACGTCGTCGACGGCGAAGGACGCGCCGGCGGTGAGCGCGCTGCCGCGCTCGTAGGCGGCGGCGACCAGCTCCTCGTAGCGGGCGCGGCGCTCCTCGGGATCCTCGATCGCCGCGAGTTCGTTACGGAAGCCGAGCTTGACCTGGCCTTCGAGGCCCATGCCGCCGAACTCCGCGGTCGGCCAGGCGACGGTGAAGAACGGCTCCTTCAGGTCGCCGCCGGCCATGGCCTGCGCGCCGAGACCGTAGGCCTTGCGCAGCACGATCGTCAGCGACGGCACCGTGATGTTGGCGCCGACCACGAAGAGCCGGCAGCAGTGGCGGACGAGTGCAGTGCGCTCGATCTCGGGTCCGACCATCATGCCCGGCGTATCGCAGAGCACGAGGACCGGGATGTCGAAGGCGTCGCAGAGCTGGAGGAAGCGGGCGCCCTTGTCCGAGCCGTCGCTGTCGATGGCGCCGGAGAGGAACTCCGGGTTGTTGGCCAGAATGCCCACGGGCCGGCCCTCGACCCGGACCAGGGCGGTCACCATGCCGAGGCCGAACTCGGGCCGCAGTTCCAGCACGCTGCCGGTGTCGGCCAGGGTGTGGATCACTTCCCGGATGTCGTAGACGCGCAGGCGGTTCTCGGGCACGATCCGGCGCAGGAGGCGCTGATCGGGCGCTTCCCAGTCGTCCGTGCGGCCCTGGAAGTAGGACAGGTACTGCTGGGCGACGGCCACCGCTTCCTCTTCGTTCTCGACGGCGACGTCGACGACGCCGTTCGGCACCTGGACGTCCATCGGGCCGACTTCTTCCGGCCGGAACACGCCCAGGCCGCCGCCCTCGATCAGGGCCGGACCGCCCATGCCGATGCTCGAGTCGGCGGTGGCGATGATCACGTCGCAGCAGCCGAGCAGCGCGGCGTTTCCGGCGAAGCAGAAGCGGGAGGTGATGCCGACGATCGGCACCAGCCCGGAGAGCCGGGCGAAGGAGGTGAAGGTCGGCGTGTCGAGCGGCCGGTAGGTTTCGTCGCTGCGGCCCTGGCCGGCCTTGGTCGTCGAAGCGCCGCCTTTCCGCTTGCCTCCGGTGCCGGCGCGGCCGCCTCCGCCTTCGGCGAACAGCACGACCGGCCGCTTCCAGCGGTGCGCCAGTTCGACCATCCGGTCCGTCTTCGGGTGGTTTAGCGCGCCCTGGGTCCCGGCGAGCACGGTGTAGTCGTAGGCCATGACGACGCAGCGGTTGCGATCGTCAGGGAAGAACTCGCCGTTGATCGAACCGACGCCGGTGACCATGCCGTCCGTCGGGAACTTGCGGATGATCTCTTCCTTCGGGAGCCCCGTGCCGGGCGTGAGCACGAGTTGTCCGTGTTCGACGAAGCTGCCCTCGTCGCAGAGTTGGTCGATGTTCTCCCGCGCTGTCCGCTGCTTCGTGTTGCGCCGTTTCCGGACCGCGTCGGGTCGGGCGTCGTCCAGGGTCACGGCGTGGCGATCGAGCACTTCGGCGAGATCGGGACGGATGGCGTCGAGGTCGACCTCGCTCTCTTCGTCGCCGGTTGCGGCAGCCACGTCCCCTTCCTCGACCAGGGCCAGAACGTGGCCTTCCCAGACCGCGTCGCCGGCGGCCGCGCGGAGATCGCGGAGCACGCCGCCGACGTCCGAGCGGATCTCGTGCTCCATCTTCATCGCCTCCATGATGAAGAGGATCTGGCCCGCCGCGATCTCCCGGCCGGGCTCCGCTTCCAGGCTGAGCACGGTGCCCTGCATGGGCGCGCGCACCGCGGTGAGCCCTTCGGGAACCGGCGTCGAAACGACGGGCGGCGGCTCGGCGGTGGGCAGACTCACCGAGGGAGCGCCGTACTTTCCGTGATCGAGAACGGCCAGCGGATCGACGGCGTCGACCTTGACGCCGGCCAGGCCCCGTCCGGCCTCGGTTGGACCGGGTGCTCCGGTTGCCACGGCCGCCCCTGTTGCCCCGGTTGGGTCGTCCGCGCCGGCCGCACCGGAGCTCTCGAACGCGGCAGCGGCCTCGACCAGCTCGTCCAGCCGTTCGTCTACCAGGCGGGTGTGGACGCGCCAGTCGCCGTCGCCGGCTTCGGGACGGGCGAGCAGGGCGCGCAGGAAGGAGGCGTTCGTCTCGACGCCCTCGATGCGGAAGTCGTCGAGCGCGCGGGCGGTCCGGGCCAGGGCGGCACGGTGGTCGCCCGACGGGGCGCGACCCACGACCTTGGCCAGCAGCGAGTCGAAGCGCGGGTTCGTCCGGTAGCCCGCGTAGCCGAACGTGTCCGTGCGCAGCCCCGGTCCGCCGGGTGGCTCGAACGCCGTCAGGACGCCGCCGGTCGGCAGCACCGCGCCGCCGGCCGCCATCTTCTCCATGTTGACCCGCGCCTGGACGGCCGAACCACGCGGCGCCGCGCCGTTGTCTGCCGCAAGGCCCAGCTCCGAGAGCAGGCGGCCACGGGCGAGTTCGAGCTGAAGGTGGACGAGGTCGACGCCCATGACCTCCTCGGTCACCGTGTGCTCGACCTGCAGGCGGGCGTTCGCCTCGATGAAGAAGAAGCGCGGGTCTTCGCCGGTCGCTCCGCCCGTCGCTCCTTGGGTGTCGACCAGGAACTCGAAGGTGCCGAGGTTCCGGTAGCCGGCCGCCGCGGCGAGCGCGAGCGCGGCGTCCCGGATCGCCTCGCGCAGCGCGTCCGGCAGGCAGGGCGCGGGCGCGATCTCGATCAGCTTCTGATGGCGTCGCTGGAAGCTGCAGTCACGGTCGCCGAAGTGGACGACGGCGCCGCTCCTGTCGCCGGCCACCTGGACCTCGACGTGGCGGACCGCGGTCAGCATCTCCTCGACGAACACGCCGTCGGTGTCGAACGCGGCGCCGGCCTCCGAGACCGCGCGCCGGTAGGCTTCCTCGATCTCCGATGCCGCGCCGACGACCCTCATCCCGCGGCCGCCGCCGCCGCCGACCGCCTTGATCAGCATCGAGGCGCCGGCAGGGAGCTCCTTGAAGAAGGCGCGAGCCTGGTCCAGCGTCACCGCCTCGGAGACCCCGGGCACCACCGGCACGCCATGCTCCTGCGCCAACGTCCGCGCCCGCGCCTTGTCGCCGAACAGCTCCAGCGACTCAGGCGTCGGTCCCACGAAGCGGACGCCTGCCTTGAGGCAGGCGCGCGCGAACCCGGCGTTCTCACTCAGGAAGCCGTAGCCGGGGTGGATCGCGTCGCATCCGTGCTCGGCGGCGGCCCGCAGCAGTTGCTCGCCGTCGAGGTAGGCGGCCGGGCCGGCGCCTGGGAGCGCCGCGGCCTCGTCCGCCCTCGACGCGTGGAGCGACCGCGCGTCGTCCTCGGAGAACACGGCGACGGTCGGGATACCGAGTTCCGCCGCGGCGCGGGCTATGCGGACCGCGATCTCGCCGCGGTTGGCGATCAGGAGCTTCATGGATCTTCGATCTCCGGCTCGGAAGGGCCGCTATCCTACGCGGCCATGAAGGTCCTCCGCACGCCCGACGAACGCTTCGCCAACCTGCCCGACTTCGACTACGAGCCTCGCTACACCCTCGTTCCCAGGGGCGACGGCGAGAGTGAGGGCCTACGCATTCACCACGTGGAGGCCGGCCCGGCGGACGGTCCGCTGGTCCTTCTCATGCACGGGCAGCCGACCTGGAGCTTTCTCTACCGCCGGATGATCCCGGTGCTGGCGGAGCGGGGGATGCGGGTGATGGCGCCGGATCTCGTCGGCTACGGCCGGTCCGACAAGCCGACCGAGCGGAACGACTACACGTACCAGCGGCAGGTCGACTGGTTGAGCGCCTGGCTGCGCGGCAACGGCGTCGAGCACGCGACCCTGGTCGGCCAGGACTGGGGCGGCCTGATCGGACTCCGGATGGCGGCCCTCGACCCGGCCCGCTTCGACCGCGTCGTCGCCGCGAACACTGGCCTGCCGCTGCCGATGAACGTGCCGGAAGAGACGATGAAGGAGATCGCGAAGTTCCGGGCCGAGGCGCCGACGCCGACCATCATGGAAATGCAGCAGCAGATCTCGCAAATGGACCGGGTTCCGGCGATGAAGTTCGCGTACTGGCAGAAGTGGACCTGGGAGACCGAGGACATCCCCGTCGGAATGCTCCTCGCGGGCAGCGTCGATGGAGTGACGCTCACGCCCGAAGAGATCGCGGCCTACGACGCGCCCTTCCCCGACCCCTCCTACAAGGCCGGGATCCGCGCCATGCCCAGCCGGGTGCCGATGCTGCCGAACGACCCCTCCGTGCCGGCTCAGATCGAGGCCTGGAAGATGTTCTCGGAGTGGACCAGGCCGTTCCTCTGCGCCTTCTCGGACAACGACCCGGTGACGGGCGCGGCGCGGCGGCCGTTCGAGGAGCGGGTCCCCGGCGCGCAGGGCCAGCCGCACGCGATGATCGAGGGCGGCGGCCACTTCCTCCAGGAAGGGCGCGGCGTGGAGCTGGCCACGATCGTCGCCGACTTCATCGACTCGACGCCGGCCGGCGGCTAGCTTCGTAGCGTCCGGCCTGCCGGCCCTGAGCTACGATGCCGTCATGCTCGGCAGGACGCTCGACGCCCCGGCGTATCTCGACCGGCTGCGCGACGAGCTGGCGCGGATCGACGCGGCGGCGGTGGAGCGCTGGGCCGACTTCGCCTTCGACGCCTGGACGCGGGGGAGCACGCTCTACCTGATCGGGAACGGCGGCTCGGCCGCGGCGGCGAGCCACCTGAGCGTCGACCTGGGCAAGGGCACGGTCGCGACGGACAACCTGCGGGACGAGTCCCATCGCCGGTTGCGGGTCGTCAGCCTGACGGACAACGTGCCCTGGATCACGGCGGTCGCGAACGACCTGGACTACCAGCAGGTTTTCGTCCAGCAACTGATGGGCGCGGCCGTCGCCGGCGACGCCCTGATGGCGTTCAGCGGTTCGGGTAACAGCCCGAACGTTCTGGCCGCGGTGGATTGGGCGAACCGGCACGGCCTCCGAACCTTCGGCTTGACCGGGTTCGACGGCGGCCGGCTGAAGCAGCTCCAGCAGGACGGCGTTCACGTCGATCTGGACGACATCGGAATGGTCGAGAGCGTTCACGTGTGCCTCTTCCACTGGGTCGTGGACGACGTCTACGCCCGCACGCAGCAGACCGGACGGCACGGCTGAGGACTGCGCAGTGGACTCCGCATCGCCGGGACGCAGGATCGATCTCCTGGGCCGGGGCGCGACCTGGGCCTACGACATCGCCGGCCCGTCCGGCGCGCCCACGCTGCTCCTGCTGCATGGCTTGGCGGCGACCGCGCGGCTGAACTGGTCGACGAGCTTCGCGGCGTTGGCGCGGGGCTTTCGAGTCGTCGCGCTCGATCATCGGGGCCACGGCCGGGGGATCCGGCGGATCGGCGCCTTCAAGCTGGAGGACTGCGCCGACGACGCGGCGGCGCTGGCCGATCGGCTGGGCGTGGAGCGGGTGATCCCGGTCGGCTACTCGATGGGCGGGGCGGTGGCGCAGTTGTTCTGGCGACGTCACCCGAACCGGACCGCGGGCCTCGTGCTCTGCGCGACGGGCGCCCGTTTCGGTGGATCGCGGGCCGAGCGGGCCGCCTCGGCGCTCGGGCCGCTGCTGTCGCTCGCGGCTCGGGCGGCGCCCCGGTCGGTGTGGGACGACATGGGCGAGCGGATGCTCGAGAACGTCCGGGACCCTGGCCGGCGCCTGGCATTGAAGGAGGAACTCGCAACGACGGAGCCGGCCTCGGTGATCGAGGCTGCCGCCGCTCTCGCACGCTTCGACTCGAGTCCATGGCTCGGCGAGGTCGACGTGCCGGCCGCGGTCGTCCTGACCAGTCAGGACGGGCACATCCCGCCCAAGTACCAGTTGCTGATGGCGGGTGCGATCCCCGGCGCGGAGGTTCATCGGGTCGACGCCGATCACTACGCCTGCGTGGCGCGGCCGGACCTGTTCGTGCCTACGCTCTTCACTGCCTGCCGCACGATTGCCCTCCGTGGCTCACCGGTGCAGGCCGTGCCGGCTGCGGTGTCCTGAGGCCGGCTCCGCTTCCGGCTAGCGACGCTTGCGCCTACGCCGCCGCCGACGGCGCCGCCGCGGCCGCGCGACATGGGCCGGCTGCGCGGCGGGCCGTCGGCTGAGGTTGACCATCCACTCCCACGCGACCCGGCTCCACGCGGTCACCTTGTCGACGCCGCGGTCCACCAGGTCGCAGATGACCGGGACGACGAGCAGCGTGAGCAGGGTCGAAGTGGCCATGCCGCCGATTCGTCGCGAAGCGGTTTCGGACCTCCGGATCGGCCGCGAGCACTTCCTCGGCGCGTCGAGCCGCTTCCGCGGTGACGCCGAGGGGCGTACCGATCGGCCGCGCGCACGGGAGCGAGGCGAGGGGCGAGTTCTCGCCTTCGCCGCCGGGTGTCCGCGGCCGGATCTCGGCTCGGACGAAGGCCCCCGCCTTGGCGCCTGGCACTTCGCCGGAAACCGGCGGTTCGCACGAGATCCTGTTCGGCGCTCTCGACCGCGGCGAGTTCCTGCTCGACGCGAGCCCTCGCCACCGCCAGGTAGGTCAGTTGCTGATCGAGTCGCTGGGGCGGATTCGCCGCGGATGGTCGAGGCGGGGCCGGATGCTTCGGTCCGGCCGGCCGCTCCGTCCGTGCCGACGCCCCGGCAGCCGGCACTCGCCACGCACGGCAGGAACAGCGCGCAGGCTGCGAGCGTCGCGCTTCCGGCCTTTCTGTTCGTGGTGTCCATGGCAGGTGTACTCCGTGGGACTGGTACGCTGCCGTTTGCCGCTTCGGAAATCATACAAGCGCCGGAGGACTCACATGCGCCTCGATACATCGACAGGCACACTATTGAGTACGATCCATGGCTTGAGCGGTTGCGTGTGGGCGGCTTGACACCGGCCGGGAACCGGCGCTTGCGCTTCTGGCGGCCGGCCCTTGCCGCGGTCGTGGCGGTGTCCGTGACCGTGCCGCTGGCGGCGCAGGAACCGCAGGCGACCGTCGAAGCGGCCAGGTTCCATCACATCCGCCTGAACGTCACCGACATCGAGCGTTCGATCGACTTCTACCGGACCACGTTCGGCGCGATTCCGATCAAGTTTCGAGGGGTTGCGGACGCACTGTTCACGGGGCACTCCTTCATCCTCCTGAACGAGGTCGAGGAGCCGCCGGACGCCAGCCAGCGGAGCGGCATCTGGCATTTCGGTTGGGGCGGCGTCGACCTGCCCAGCCAGTACCGCTGGCTGGTGTCGCGGGGAGTCGACATCCACACGCCGATCTACCGCCTGGGCCGGGGGCACGTGATCTACGTCAACGGACCGGACCGCGAGATGATCGAGGTGAACACGATGGACCACCACCGCTTTGCCCACGTCCACCTTTTCGCGGCGGACGTGAACGAGACCGCGGCCTGGTACGAACGGCACTTCGGACTGCCGGCGCGGCGTACCGCCGAGGGCAATCCCCGGCCGGTCGGTCCGGATGCGGAGTTCGCAACCTGGGAGGAGTTCCACCAGGAGCACCGGGCCTGGTTCAACGCGTTTCGCACCGACAACGTGACCTTCATCATCTACAACCTGCCGGACTACGAGCCGTTGGCGCCTTGGTGGCCGGAGGACGCGTCGCCGCTGCTCGAGACGGAGCCCCAGCGGGGCCGGGCAATCGACCACTTCGCCTTCTCCTACCGCGACATCGAACCCGTGTTCGAGCGATTGCAGGCGGCCGGCGTCGAGATCGTCGAGCCGATCACCTACCGGCCGGAGTTCGACATGCGGAGCTTCTTCGTCATGGGGCCGGACAAGGTGGCGGTGGAGGTCGTGGAGGCGAAGCCGATCCCCGAAGGCGTCTGGGAGTAGACCGGGAACCTTCGGGACAGAAACCGGGTGCGCCGGCGCCCTCGCCGGCATCCGGCGCGGAGCGCCGGCCTCCGGGACTAGCTGCTAGAGTCCGCCTGCCGATTCGTACAACTGGTCGGAAGCTGGAGGCGCGCATGAACCGCTCGATCGCTGCACTTCTCGTTCTTGGCACGCTCGGATTGACCTCCGTGGCGGTCGCCGCCGACGGCGGGGAAGCCGTCACCTTCCACGAGGACGTGCTGGCCATCTTCCAGGAGAACTGCCAGACCTGCCATCGCCCGGGGGGCGACAACGTGGCCGGCATGGTGGCGCCGATGTCCCTGATGACTTACGAGGAGGTGCGGCCGTGGGCGAGGTCCATCGCCCGTCTCGTGCAGAGCCGCGAGATGCCGCCCTGGGACGCGACGGACCACACCGCCGGCGTCTTCCTCAATGAGCGGACGCTGACCCAGCCGGAGATCGACACGGTCGTGGCCTGGGCGAAGCGCGGCGCTCCCAAGGGCGATCCCGCGAAGGGACCCGCGCCGCGTGAGTGGGAGGACACCGGCGGCTTCCTGATCGGCAAGCCGGACCTCATCGTCTACATGGAGGAGCCGTACCACGTCGGCGACGACGTGGAGGACGAGCAGCCCAACTTCTACATCACGCTGACCGAAGAGATGCTCCCCGAGCCCCGCTGGCTTCAGGCGATCGAGTACCAGCCGGACGCCGAGTTCGTCCATCACATCACGGGCCGGGCGCTGATCCCGGACGAGGACGGCGAGGTCAGCGTGCTCTCCGAGAACACCTTCTCGCTCGGTTCGATCGCGGCCGGCGAGGACCCGACGATCTACCCGCCGGGCTTCGGCAACCTGCTGCGGGCCGGCATGGTCGTGCGCCTCAACGTCCACTACCACAAGGAGCCCGGTCCGGGCTCCGGGGGCTACGACCGTTCGGCGGTCGCCTTCCGGTTCCATCCGGTCGGCGCCGAGGTCAGGCACAAGGTGACCTGGAACACGATCGGCGCCGGCGCGTTCGAGATCCCGCCGGGTCACGGAAGCTGGCGGGTCGGATCGTCCCGGATCTTCGAGAAGGACACGGTGCTGCTGTCGCTCCACCCGCACATGCACTTCCGCGGCCGGAGCATGAAGTACACCGCGTACTACCCCGACGGCGGCACCGAGGTGCTCCTCGACGTGCCCGAGTACGACTACAGTTGGCAGACGAACTACATCTACCGGGAGCCCAAGGTGCTGCCGGCCGGGACCCGGGTCGAGATCGAGGCCGTCTACGACAACTCGGAGTCCAAGCTCGCGGAGTACCCCTTCCTCAACATCGGCCGGGCGGTCGACTGGGGCGCCCAGAGCATCGACGAGATGATGGCGCCGTTCCTGGCCTGGACCTACGTCGAGCCGGAAGACGCGGCGGCGATCCTGGCCGGCGGCTCCGCCGGTTCCACCGGCGGCGGCGAGTAGGGAGCAGCCGCGGAGCCGCACCCGACGGCGAACCGTTCAAACCGGTAACGATTCAGTTCAGCGGGCAGTTCGAGCAAGACGCCCGCATCACGCGAGGCTTTGGCCCAATCCAGGAGCAAGCCGTACTGCCACCGTTCCTGGAGGCCTCCAAACCACTTCATCCCCTTTGGGGAGACGACACAGACGACATTGGCCAGGTCGCACGGACCCAGACAGCCGGAGATCGTCAGTTGCACCGACTTGTTGAGCTTCTCGTCTTTCCACTGCTGCTTGATCCAGTCGCGAGGGACCGGCTTGAACCCCTTGTCCGTCCGGCCGCAGCAACAGCCTTCGCATAACACGATCTGCCCGAGAATGCGCCGTCGGGACGTCGCCAGTGGTTCGCATCTGCTGAGCTTCTCGCGGATGCGTCGAGTCTGAGCGTTCACGGGCGTCGGAGTCTTCATCCGGCTCACTCAGCGACTCGTGCCATCCGGTCCTGGAGTCGAGCTGACCTCCCGGACGAGCGCGTTCTCCGTCGCAGATACTGCACGGCAATGACCACGGATGTCACCGAGAAAACGAAGATACCGCTACAAAGGAAGATCATCACCAGGTCCCAGGCAGGTCGTCTGTTGATCAACAAAGTGAAGTCAAGCGTGTGCAGCCCCTTGTAGATCCACCGTTCCAGCCGGCGCCTGTCGGTGAGGCGATCGAGAATCTCGCCGGTAGACAGATCGATATGAAACCACGTGGATTCAGGATCAGCGAACTCGACTCGTAGCGCCGGCAGCGGGCGATGACGGTTGTGATGGGAGTAGTAGTAGAGATCGTAGCTGTCCAACTGCTGCCAATCCCGGATGCTGCTGCCCGGGATCAGCTCGCCGATGTGGCGATGGACTTTCTGTTCCAACGATTCCGTCTCGCCCGGAGCGGGCACGTACTGAACTTCCTGCCTGGAGCCATGCAGGGAGACGTGGGGCTTGCCGCCAATCCAGTGCCATGCAATCTCCTTGACGGGAAAACGCGCACCCTGTCGGATCAGTTGCCGGACCTCCTGGGCGTCGGAGTACGCGGGAGCTGACCGCGAAACGCCGTCCTGCTGTCGGTAACGCTGTTTCTGTTCGGAGAAACTGCTGTTGGACTCGAACACGCCCCAGGGCCCAACCGACATCAGGCCGCTGAGCAGGAATGTCAACAGGACCACCGAGGCCAGCAGGCCCAGAACATGGTGGTACCTGGTCATGCCCTGATAGGGCGAGCAGGAGCCGTCCCGGTACCTGGGCCTCAGTCGCAGGCGCATGAGACCGATGATGGCGCCGGTGATCACCGAAACCAGGCCCGCCAGGGAGAGGACGACAATGACCTGCTCCCAAACGCCGCGGTGCTCGCGCAACTGCACCGGGTAGATCCAGTGCAGATTCGAACCCAGCCAGTTCCAGGTGCGCTCGCTACGCCGGGTGTCGCGCACGACCTGGCCGGTCAACGACGACACGTACAGCTCGGTGCCCATGCCGTCGTCGACCGACACCCGGTGCAGTGGCCGGTAGGGGTGCAGGCCATCGGACACGGACCACTGGTCCATGTGTAGCTGCTCCAGATGCTTGCCGGTCACGGCTTTGCCGGAATCTTGCGCCCTGAAGAAGCCCACCGCCGCCGCCACGGCCGCCTCCGCAGGCAGTCGGGCGATGGCCGCGCCGGTATCGGCGTACATGCCCCTCCATGAGGCGCCTTCCACCTTCAGCAGGTAGACGGGCCGCTCCGCGCTGCTGGTCAGTAACAGTTGCTCGATGTGGGCGTCGGAATCGGTGAGAGCGAGCGGTCCTTCAGGAGCGACGTTGACGCGGTCAGCAACGAGCGGCTCAAGCCCCGCGTAGTACTCGTCCCTGGTCAGTTCAGGGAAACCCACGTACATCATTACCACGCCGCTGACGCACCACATGGCGAGGAAACCGCACATGGCGATACCCAGCCATCGGTGGCTGAAGTAAAGCAGCCTTCTGGGGCTCATCGCGGGCCTGAACGGGACCGTCTAACGCGGCCTAGAAGAAGTCATAGTCCAGCGTCAGGCTGACAGTGCGGGGCTTGCCGAGAAGCCAGGTGTTGGGCCAGTAGTACGCGGAAACGGCGTAGAGTTCATCGAAGACGTTGTCGACACGCAGGGCAACCGACAGATCGGGGTTGAAGCGCCAGCGTGCGGACGCATCAACGACTGTGTACGAGGGAATCGGGTTGTCGGGATGAGCGCGTTCGCCAACGTACCGGCCATCAGCCGATAGCTGCAGCTTGCCCAGCGGAGCCCACACGAGACCCAGGTTGAAGGTCTCCTCGGGGACCTCCCTTGGTGTCTCCCCGGTATCGGTCTCCGCATCCAGAACCGTCCCGACTGCCGTCAACGTGAGGTCGTCGGTCAGCCCATATGCGAGGTTGAACTCGACGCCCTGGGAAGTCTGCTCCGGTATGATGATCAGATCATCGGGATTGAGGGACGTCGGATCATCTTCGATCAGGTTGTTCTTGACGATGTCGAACAGGGCCACGCCCCAGGACAAACGCTCGTCCGCGAGTCGCTGCTTGATGCCGACCTCGACCTGCTCGCTCCTGATGAAATCCAGCTCCCGGTTCGTAGGCCTGGTCTGCACGATACTGTTGCTCGGGTGGGTCGCGCCGGTAGTGTACTGGCCGTAGAGCACCGTATTGTCGCTGACGTCAAAGGTCAGTCCTGCCCGGCCTGTCAAGGCGTCCACGCTCTGATCAAAAGTCGGCGGGTTACTGACGTCGTTGTAGTCCGTTTCTACATCCTCGTGGCGCAGGCCCAGCACCAGTGTCAGTGCTCTGGTGAGGCCGATCTGGCTTTCGGCGAACACCGCCATCTGGGAGACATCGGAGATGATCTCCGTCCGGTGCATCGCCGAGGTGATATCGGTGAACACACCGGGCTGGAAGTTGAAAGCGTCGACGACGTCGAAGTCATTGACCCAATCGACTCCATTGGGGTTCGCGCCGCCGAAGTTGGTCGCCCTCGCGAAGGTCAGATCGTTGGTCTCGAAGCCCGCGGAGGTCTTCAGCTTGCGGTCCTCACCGCCGGCATCGAACACGAAGTTGGTCCGGAATCCGTCATGCTCCATGTCATGAGCGATCACCAGGGGCGATTCCCGTCTCACCGTGGCGGCGGCTCGATCGTACTGGTAGAAGTCGAGCGTCTTCCAGAAACGATCGCTGTTCAGGCGGTACAGCTCGGACTGCATGGACACGCGTTCGTTGATGTTCCAGTCGGCCTTGATCCGGGCGGAGTCGTCCTTGTAGCGGATCCTTCCGTCGTTGACGTCGTAGTTGCTTGTCACCAGTTCGGTGGGCACATCTCCGTCGACCAGCGGTGTCCCGAAGTACCGCATGGGCTCCTGATCGCCCTGATCGTATCGGCCTGTTAGTGAGAAATCGTCCGTGACCTGCCACAGCAGCGAGGCGGAGATCATCTCGGCTTCACTGTCGCCTCTGTCCACCCAGTTGTCAGACTGGTTGTTACTGTAGTCAAGCCGGTAGGCGAGGTTGTCGGCGAGGCCGCCGGTCAGCCCGAGCCCGAGAAAACGGGTGTCGTTCTCACCGACACTGACACGCATGTCCCCGGCGTGTTCCTGCTGCGGGCGCTTGGGGATGACGTTGTACGCGCCACCGATGCCGCCTTCACCGTACAGTACGGAGGCGGGTCCCTTCAGCACCTCGATGCGCTCGATGCCCCAGGTGTCGAAGGGAAAGGTGATCGTGTTGAATGCGTTGTAGTAGCTGGAGCCGTCAAACATCTTGGTGACGGTCCCCTGGCCACGAAAGCCCCTGGCGGCGATGTTCTGGCCACCATTGCCCGGGTGTCCGTCATTCGTGAAACCGGCGGAGCGAGTCACTGCCTCCATCACGGTCGTATCCAGGCGCTCACGAATCGCATCGCCGTCAAGGATGTCCACTGTTGCCGGTGTTTCCAGAACGGTCAGTTCCAGCCGACTGCCCGTCTCGCTGGCAGTGTTGAGGGGCTTGCCATAGACGGTGATCTCGTCACTCACGCTGTCCCCGGTTTCGGCCTCCCCGGGATCATTCGCGGTCGCTTCCTCCGGGGACGTGGTGTTTTCCTCGGCATGGAGTCCGGCCGTTGTGGCAAGTGTGGCGATCAGGAGCGTCGGGATCAGGTGGAACAGGTCAAGTGGGTTACGTGTTCGTTGCATTGCGGCTTTTTCCTCCGATTCGGTGTTGTTCTCTTGAAAGGGATCCCGACGCAACTCGGCGTTGGGGGTGAATTCAACTGCCGCGGGGAGGTTGGGGCCTTGTTCAGCCGACTCGCCAGGCCGTCACGGCACCCTGAGCGTCGAGCGCGGCAAGCGCACGTCCATCCGGTCGCCAGTACAAGGTGCCGACGACATCCGCCACGGGTGCATCTCCTATCGGATCGCCGTACCCATCGCGGCCAAGTGACCAGACGACGACGCGGCCGTCCCGAGCTCCCGAGGCCAGCCGCATCGCGCGGCGAGCGAAGGCGAGCGCTGTAACTGTCTGAAAGTGATGCTGCAGAACGCCGGGCCGCGTGCCTTCCGGACCGCGTCCCCGAAAGCTCCAGACCGTGATCGCCTCGCCTCCGCCGGTGGCCAGGAGGGTGCCGGTGTCATCGAAGGCCAGGGCCGACGGTTTCCCGGGGTAGCCCGACATCATCGAGTCCTGCCCCGTGGAGCGACGCCAGAAGTGCACCGAGTTGTCCTGGCTGCCGCAGGCCACGATATCGCCGTCCGGGCTCAGTACCATCGACACCAGGGAGCCCATCCACTCCAGCTTCTGGCGAACTTCGCCGGTGGACGCGTCGAAGAACGACACCCGGCCGTAACAGGCCGTTGCCAGCTCCTCCGTGCCGGACCACGCGATCGCGCTGACGGTACTGGGATGATCGTCAGATCGCCAGACTCTCTCTCCGCCCGCGCTATACGCGTGGACCTGCCGGGAGCAGGAGGCCGCCAGGCACTGTCCATCCGGCGACCACGCCACGTTCTCCACCCAGCCGTTTCCGACGTCGATAGCTTGGCTGACCCGACCTTCGGCGGAGTTCCAGACCAGGACTCGGCCATCCTGGCCGGCCGTGGCGAACGCGGGTCGGTTCGGCTGCATCGCCAGCGCGAGCACCCCGCCTTCATGGACTCCGCGCTGCGCCCAGATTGTGGCGCCGGACCTGCCGTCGAACGCGTAGACGCCACCCGCGGCGTCCGCGACCACCAGCGCCTCGCCGCGCGGCGTCCAGCCGCCGGCGATGGCGTAGTCACCGACCTCGGTTGCGGCCGATGAAGATGAGCTGATTGCGGCGGGGCGTGTCTCCCCATGGACGATCCGGCTGCCCGTCGAAGAGCATGTGAACCCCCTGAAAGACGAAGCGACGCGATTCGCCCGCGAGACTGATGAAGCCCTTCATTCTGAAAATGTCGACCCCGCGTTCACGGAGCAGTACGCTCAGCCAGGCGTTGAGTCTGCCGGGGTCGACGTCGCCCTCCCTCTCGATCGCGATCGAGCTCACTTCGTCGTCGTGCTCGTGCTGTGCGACCCAGGTCCGCTCGACCTCGACGGGGACCACCCCCTTGACGCGCGGGGCGCCGGTCTCCGTGTTGGGCGCCGGACCGTCTTCCGGCCTGACTGTTGCTCCATTCGCGCTCGTCAGTTGCAGGTCGAACTCCTCCGCGGTGTGCTGGGCGAAAAGGCCGACCCTCACCTGCGTATCAACCTCCAGGAAGAACGACTTGCGTCCCGGAGAGTCAAGCAGGAGGTTCAGGTGCTTTCCGACCGGAATCTCGTCCCCGGGACGAATGTCGTCCGCGGGTTCGGCGTACCGACGCACACACCACTCCGCACCTTCACGAAGTGCGGAGTCGTCCGTGCCCTGGTCCGGCACGATGACGAGAGACATCGCCGGATCAGGTCCCTCGGCCAGGCTGAGTTCGTAGCGGCCGGTGTCGAGCGAATAGACGCCG
>JAPVWO010000041.1 GCA_027493375.1 Candidatus Multivorans thiocomprendens
CACGCTCGGACCGCGAAGGCATCGCTCACGCCACGCAGACAGAACCGACGCCCCGGCCTGCAAGAGCGACTCCGAGACAACCCAAGTCCGACAGATTGCCAGGCTTCGGAGAACCGCGGAGACGCGAAGCGGCCTGCGTCGCCTTCGGCGACCTGTTCTCGATCAAGGGCCGCGACCGGCGCCAGCTCGTGACCGCGGGCAGCGGACTCGAACTGCTGTTTCCACTGTGGGGCCGGGACACGCGCGTTCATGCGGACGCCGTGCTGGGAGCCGGCCTGTCGGCCTGGGTGTGCTCCGTCGATACGGACTTCCTTCCGGCGGATCGCGTGGGCCGCCGGTTCGACGCGGCGTTCGTGACCGGTTTGCCCACACGGGTCGATCCGTACGGCGGGGACGACGAGTTCACACCGTCGTCGAATGGGCGCCCGGTTGGAAACGTCGCGTGCACATCAAGCCGACCCGCCGGATCGAGGCGTACAACTTCGCGTTCGCGGAAATGGAACGGCGAAGCAGGGGCGCCGACGCGAGTCCACATGACGTCTTCGGCCGGTTTGCGCGATTGGACCGCGTGCGTCGCTACGTGGACGGCCACCTCGCCGAAGACGTGAACTCCGCTTCGGCCGCCAAGGTCGCCGCCATGTCGCCTACGGGCTTCTCCCGGTACTTCCGGGAGCATGTCGGGACGACCTTCACGAGCTGGCTGACACAGCGACGGGTCGAGCATGCATGCCATCTGCTACGAGAGAACAACGACGTTGCGGTGAGCCGGGTCGCGGAAGCCGTCGGCTTCCACAGCGAAAGGACGTTCCGCGGGCACTTCCACGAGCAGATGGGCCTAAGCCCCCTCGGAGTACGGGAAGAGAGCGCTGGAGGAAGCCAGCGAAGCCGGATCATCGAGTTCGCGGCGGCTGCCGGTCCCCTGAGCGCCTGGTCGCCCGCGCAGCGGGGCGTCCGCCGCGCGGCCGATACACCGCCGACTACGCGTAGTCATTGCTTGTCGGGACCACGTTGGGGGACGGTCGTCGACCGTCATTCCCCTGCAAGTAACTGCGTTCTCTGTTACTTCTCCGCATTCCGAGCGGGAAGGAGTGAAACGGAAACCCCGGCGGATCACGATCCCGGTGCCCGCGGACGAGGAGTACACGTGGCTCGCCGATCTGAACCGGGACGGCGGGCAGGATGTGCTGATGCACCACGCGTCGACGACGGCGCCTCATCGGCTGACCGTGCTGATGTCGCGGTAGAGAGTCCGCCAGCTCGCTGGCCTCACTGCACTCGATTGACGCTTGACTCGGCGAGACGTTAGTGTTGGCGTTCGGTGATCCAAGCGCTGAACGTCATGCTGACGAGTAGAGGTGAGACTCCTCGCCGAGGTGCTTGGTGATCGGCCCCGCAGGAGTTCTCAAGGAACGTTCGAAGACACCAGCGCCGGCCCGAAACCTCAATCAGACGATCGAGGCCGCAGCGCGCAACCTCCTGAGCAGTCGCAAGGAGGATGGTCACTGGCGCTTTGAACTCGAGGGCGACACGATCCTCGAGTCGGAATACGCTCTGCTGCTCTACTTCCTCGGCCGCGCCGACGATCCGAGAATCACCGCCTGCTGCCGGCGCCTGCGGAGCCAGCAGATGCCGACAGGCGGCTGGGCGACCTATCCGGGCGGACGGGTCGATCCAAGCGTGTCCGCCAAGGCCTACCTGTGCCTGAAGCTCGCCGGCGACGACCCGCGTTCGCCGCACATGGCCGCGGCACGCCGCGCGATCCTCGGCGCCGGAGGGCTGCGTGCCTGCAACTCGTACACGAAGTTGTACCTGGCGATCTTCGGCCTCTGGCGTTGGCGACACGCGCCGGCGGTGCCCCCGGAGATGATCCTCCTGCCGCGGTGGTTCTTCTTCAACATCTACGACATGTCTTCGTGGACGCGGGCGATGGTCGTTCCGCTGTCGGTGATCTGGGCCCACAGGCCGAGCGTGCCGCTCGGCGTCACGCTGGATGAACTCGATACGGAGTTCGTCCCCGCTCGTGTTCGACGGCCGCTGACCGAGCTCTTCTGGGGACAGGCGTTCAGCGCGCTCAGCGCGCTGATCAAACTGGTCGAGTGGATCGGTCCCCTTCCATGGGGGCGGCGCCGCGCCCTGGAGAAGGCCGAACGATGGTTGACCGAACGCATCGAATGCGCGGACGGCCTCGGGGCGATCTTCGGGGCGATGGTCAACGCGGTCATCGCCTTGCGGTGCCTGGGATACGACGTGAGCCACCACCTGGTACAGGCACAACTGCGGGAACTCGAACGGTTCGAGATCGAGGAGGCCGGGGAGATCCGCCTCCAGCCGTGCCTTTCGCCGGTCTGGGATACGACGCTGACGATGAACGCGTTGCTCGATGCCGGCGTGGACGACGGAAATGCCCCGATTCAGGAAGCTCTGGAGTGGCTGCTGGACCGCGAGGTCTCGGTTGCGGGCGATTGGCGCCATGGGAGCCTCCAGGAGGCGCCCGGCGGTTGGTGTTTCGAGTACCGGAACGACCACTACCCCGACTGCGACGACACCGCGGAGGCACTGCTGGCGCTGGCCCGGGTCCGGGGGCGCTTCGCGCTGGAAGCGCGACGGCAAGAGGCACTGGCCCGGGGACTGGCCTGGCTTCTGGGCATGCAGAACCCGGACGGCGGCTGGGCCGCCTTCGACCGGGGATGTGACAAGGAAGTCCTCACCTTCATTCCCTTCGCCGATCACAACGCGATGATCGATCCGAGCACGCCGGACATCACCTCTCGAAGCATCCGTGCCCTGCTTGCCGCGGGACTCGATCCGCGGGAGGCGCCGGTCAGGCGGGCTGCCGGGTACCTGCTGCGACAGCAGGAGGAGGACGGAAGCTGGCCCGGACGCTGGGGGGCCAATCACATCTACGGGACCGGGCTTTCGCTCCGGGCTCTAGGTGAGTTCGCCTCCCCGCCGGCACGCGACCGCTCCGACGCCCTGGCGCGAGCGTTGAGGCGTGGCCGGAGTTGGCTCGTCCGGGTCCAGAACGGAGACGGCGGGTGGGGCGAGTCGCTCCGTTCCTACGAGGATCCGACCGCCAGGGGGCGCGGGGACAGCACCGCGTCCCAGACGGCCTGGGCGATGCTGGGTCTGAGCGCGGCCGTCCGAGCGCGGCCGGAACCACGCGAATCCGGTGTGGCTCGCGCGGCGCTCGACCGTGCCGCCGCCTTCCTTCAGGAGCGTCAGCGGGAGGACGGTTCCTGGTACGACCGTTGGTGGACGGGTGTCGGTTTTCCGGGAGTCTTCTATCTCCGATACCACGGCTACGCCCAGTACTTTCCGCTCGCGGCGCTTGCTGCGTATCGCCGGCTTCGATCAGGGAGCCGGGGATGACCATCAGGTTCGCCGAGGAGATTCTCCTGCTCATCCTCGACGAAGAGCACGGTGATCTGCCGGAGTCCTACTCGGAGCATCTTCTGGACATCGTCGTTGCCGGCGCCGTGTTGATGGATCTGGCGCTGGAGGGACGGATCGACACGGACCTCGAGAAACTCGTCCTGGTGGACTCGACGCCTCTTGAGGACGAGCTTCTCGATCCGACCCTGGCGGATGTAGCGATCGGCCCGGGTGATCGCAACGCGGACTACTGGATCGCCCGCACCGCTAAGCGGGGCGCGGAGATCCGCGAGTGCGCGCTTGCCCGCCTGGTCGAGAACGGGGTTCTGGAAGCCGATGGCGACGGCATGTTCTTTTCGTCCACCGTCTCGCGTTCCCGGCGCTATCCGACCCGCGACGGTCGCCAGATGGAGGAAGTGCGCCTGCGAATCATGCGCGTACTGTTCAGCGACGAGATACCCGATCCGCGCGATGTCGTGCTCATCTGCCTGAGCGACGCCAGCGGCGTCCTGAGTCGCTTGCTCACGCCGCAGGAGAGGAGTGGACTGCGGGAACGGATCGAGCAGATCCGGAAGCTCGACCTGATCGGCCGGTTCCTGCTCCCGGCGATTCGCGAGAATCGACTCGCCGAGCCGGCGCCGCCGCGCGCCCGGCCGCCAAGCGAGATACCCGAAGTGAAGGGCCTGCCGGTCCTCGGCAGCGCCCTCGGCATGAGAGGAGATCTGAGCGTCTTCTTCGCCAAGCAGTACACGAGACTGGGCCCCGTCTTTCGCGTGCGCGCCCTGAACCGGCGCCTTCTCGTCATGGCCGGTCCGGAAGCCGTTCAGTTTCTCCAACGCCAGGGCAAGGCCCACTTGCGAACCACCAACGAGTGGATGCACTTCAGTTGGGAGATGGGCGCCTCGAGGACGATCATCGCCCACGAGGGCCCTTCACTCGTCCGCATGCGCAAGACGATGGCGCCGGGCCTCTCGCCCCAGTGCCTCCAGGCCCGGTTCCCGGACTTCATGCGCATCACCCGATCGGAAGTCTCCGGCTGGCTCGACGGCGGTCCCGTCAAGGCCCGCTCCGCGCTTCAGCGGATGATCGCTCGCCAGACCGGCGCGCTGCTGGCCAACTTCGAAATGGTCGAAGGCTCCGACGATCTGGACCGTTTTCTCGCGGCGGTCCTGGCCGTGGCGGTGGCTCGACGACGTCCCAAGTGGTGGATGAAGCTTCCCCGGGTATCTCGCGCCCGAGAGTCCTACAAGACCCTCTTCGACGAGATCATGGCAGCGGAGGAGGGGCGCAAGCAGTCCGGCGGGGCGTCGAACGTCGTGGGCGATCTGCTCGATCTTCATCGAAGAGATCCGCGGTTTCTTCCCGAAGAGGACCTGCCCGGCGTTATCGGGTCCCTCCCGATCGCGGCACTCCACACGGCGGGATTCACGGTGGTGTTCGCGCTGTACGAGGCGCTGAAACGGCCGCGGTTGCTGAAGGCGATGAGGGCCGAGGCGGACGCCCTGTTCGACGGCGGAGCAACGGCCGCGCCCCCGCTGACTCGGCTTGACGTCACGAACCGATTCGCGATGGAGGCTATGCGGGTGTACTCGATCACCCCCGCGGTGATGCGCCGCGTAACGAACTCGTTCGCGTTCGCGGGCCACACGATTCCCGCCGGCGTGGACGTCCTGTTCGCTTACGGGGCATCGCACCATCTGCCGGAGCATTTCCCCGATCCGCAGCGTTTCGACATCGACCGATACACGCCGGAGCGGGCGGAGCATCGGACAGCCGGCGTGTACGTTCCGTTCAGCGCGGGAGCGCACAGTTGCCTGGGGAAGGGTTTCTCTCAGATTCAGATCGCCTTGACTCTCGCGACGATCTTCCATGAGGTCGATCTGGAGCTGAGGCCTCCGGGCTACAAGCTGAAGGTCTCCTACGGTCTGTCGCCCAGGCCGGCCGATTCCTTCAGATTCGTCGCACGGCGCAGGAAGAGGGAAGGCGCCGCTCCCACTGCCTGACGAGGAGACCGCCGTGCCCGGTCTCGTTCGTTGCGCGCCATGAGGCGAATGATCGGCTGGTTCGCCCGCAACGGCGTGGCGGCCAACCTGTTGATGGTCTTCATCGTCGTCTGGGGTCTGCTATCCCTGACCCGCACACCGATCGAGGTCCTCCCCAGTCTGGCGACACAGAGCATCATGGTGAGCGTGCCTTACCTGGGCGCGGCGCCGGAAGAAGTCGAGCAGGGCGTCTGCCTGCGGGTCGAGGAGGCGGTCCAGGACCTTGAGGGTGTTGCCAGAATCCGCTCCACGGCGGCGGAAGGAGTCGGCGCCGTCGTCATCGAATTGGAAAGCGGCGCCGATACGTCCGAGCTACTGGACGAGGTCAGGTCGCGGGTCGACGCGATCGCGACCTTTCCCGAGGAGACCGAGAAGCCGATCATCCAGGAGGCGCTCATCCGTCGCCGCGTGATCACCGTGGCGGTCTACGGAGAGGTCGAGGAGCGGGCTCTCAAGGCGGTCGCGGAGCAGGTGCGCCAAGGTCTGCTGGAACTTCCGGACGTCACCCAGGTCCAACTGGAGGCGGTACGGCCGTACGAGATCTCGATCGAGGTTTCGGAGCACACGCTCCGGCGGTACGGCCTGACCTTCGACGACATCGTGCTGGCGGTCCGGCGATCCTCCCTCGACCTTCCGGGCGGCGCCGTGAGAGCCCGCGAGGGCGAGATCCTCCTGCGCACGATCGGTCAGGCGTACCGGGGCGAGGAGTACCGGGACATCGTGCTGCGCGCGCGGCCCGACGGCGGCCGGCTGGTGCTGGGCGACATCGCCCGCGTAGCGGACGGCTTCGCCGAGACGGACGTGTCGTCGCGCTTCGACGGTCAGCCGGTGGCCCTGGTCCAGATCTACCGGGCCGGCGACCAGAGTTCGCTGCGCATCGCCCGTCAGGTCAAGGGATTCGTGGCCGAGCGGTCGGCCGCCCTGCCGCCCGGCCTGCGAATGACGACCTGGCTCGACGACACGGTGACGCTGCGCGACCGGCTGCGGGTACTGCTGGAGAGCGGGCGCCTGGGCCTGCTGCTCGTGTTTCTGGTGCTCGCCCTGTTCCTGAAGCTTCGGTTGGCGCTGTGGGTCTCGGTCGGCATCGCGGTCTCGTTCATGGGCGCGCTCGCCGTGCTGCCGTACGTCTCGGTGTCGATCAACGCCCAGTCGTCGTTCGCCTTCATCCTCGTGCTCGGGATCGTGGTCGACGACGCGATCGTGGTGGGGGAGAACATCTATCGTCACTTCGAGAAGGGCAAGACGGGGATGCGCGCCGCAGTCGACGGCGCCCGACAGGTGGCGGCGCCGGTCACGTTCTCCATCCTTACGACCGCAGCGGCTTTCTCGCCCTTGATCTACGCCCTGGACGGTCCGATAAGCGCGATTGCCCGGGCGATTCCCCTGGTCGTCATCGGCTGTCTGGCCTTCTCGTTGATCGAGTCGATGCTGGTGCTGCCGCATCACCTGTCCTTCCTGTCGCGGGGCCGCGAAGACCGGCAACGGCGAGGCGGCGCGGGTGGTTGGACGCGCTTCCAGGGGTTCATCGACGAGCAGGTGAAAGGGGTGGTCGAACGGGTCTACCGGCCCCTGATCGAACGCGTGCTCGAGTGGCGGTACGCCACCGTCGCCGCCGAACTGGCGGTGCTGATGATCGTCGCCGCGCTCGTCGTGTCCGGGCGGATCAAGTTCGAGTTCTTTCCCGAGGTGGAGGGAGACAACGCGGTCGTCCTGCTGACCATGCCCCAGGGGACGCCCGCGGAGTCCACGCTCGCGGCGGTCGAGCGCATCGAGGCGGCGGCTTCGGAGTTGGAGGAGGAGCTGCGGCGCGAGGGTCACGGCCGCGTGTTCCGCCATGTGATGGCGACGGTCGGCTCCCAACCCTTCCTCGCGCTGCAACGGGCGAGCGCGCCGACCGCCCGGTTCGAGGTTCCGGTCGCGGCGCCGCACCAGGGAGAGGTGAACATCGAACTCGTGTCGTCCCGGGAGCGGACGATCCGGGCCCCCGAAGTGGCGCGAAGGTGGCGCGAAAAGGTGGGCAACGTGCCCGACGCGGTACGGGTCGAGTTCACGGCCAGCCTGTTGAGTTTCGGCGCGCCGGTGGATGTTCAACTCACGGGCGCCGATCTGGACCGGCTTCGGGCGGCGGGGGAAGAGATCAAGACGCGACTCGCGGACTACGCGGGGGTGTTCGACGTTTCGGATTCCTTCCGGCCCGCCAAGCGGGAACTCCGGCTGGAACTCGACCCGCGCGCGGAGGCCCTGGGCCTGAGTCTCGAGACTCTGGGCCGACAGGTACGGCAGGGCTTCTACGGCGCCGAGGCGCAGCGGATCCAGCGCGGGCGCGACGACGTGCGCGTCATGGTGCGCTATCCGCTCGAGGAACGCGAAACCCTGGCGTCGCTCGAGAACATGCGAATCAGGACGCCGACCGGCACCGAGGTCCCGTTCTCGTTCGCCGGCCGTGCCGAGTTCGGCCGCGGCCACGCGGCGATTCAGCGAATCGACCGGCGGCGGGCGCTGAACGTCACGGCGGATGTCGACCCGGCGGTCGTGACGGCGAACGAAGTCGTCGGCGACCTCCGGGCCAACGTGCTGCCCGAACTGCTGGCCGGCTACCCGGGGGTCGACTCCACGTTCGCGGGCGAACAGGAGGAGCAGCGGCGGACTTTCGGCGGGCTGGCCAGAGCGCTGGCCGTTGCGTTGCTCGCCATCTACGCTCTCCTTGCCGTTCTGTTCCGTTCCTACCTGCAGCCGATGATCGTGATGAGCGCGATCCCGTTCGGCCTGATCGGCGCCGTGCTGGGCCACCTTGCGCTGGGGCTCAACCTGACCATGCTCTCGCTCCTGGGTCTGATCGCCCTGACCGGGGTGGTGGTCAACGACTCGCTGGTCATGGTGGACTTCATCAACCGGCGCGTGGCCGCTGGCATGAAGGTCCAGGAAGCGATCCGGGATGCCGGCGCCGCCCGCTTCCGCCCCATCGTCCTGACTTCGTTGACCACCTTCGTGGGCCTGCTGCCGCTCCTCCTGGAACGGAGCTTCCAGGCCCAGTTCCTGGTGCCGATGGCGGTGTCGCTCGCCTTCGGCGTCCTGTTCGCGACGGCGATCACGCTCGTGCTTGTGCCGTCGCTTTATGCGATCCTGCACGATCTTGAGTCCCGGGTTGCCGTTCGCGGTCGCTGGAGTCGCAAGCCGACCACGATCGTGCGGCCCGGCGTGACGAAGCCGGGGACATTGAAGTAGTCCTCGTCGAGGAGGTTCTCGACCGAGACATCTCGCTGGACGGCCGCTGCGACTTCCTCGACAACCTCTTCATCGGGCGCACCTGGCGCTCGCTCAAGCGCGAGGCGGTCTACCTGCAAGACATGGCCTCGTTAGCAGGGCAAGCGCAACCAGACCGAACAAGACGACCGGTCGGCGCTCATCGTCTTCGGCGTGGTCCGGTCCGCGGGACCGGAAGAGCATCGGGGCCGGCCGGCGACGAACTACGTCCTCGACATCGAGGAAGTGCTGAAGGGCGCCGTTGGCGGCACGACGATCATCGTTCAGCAACCCGGCGGCGTCGACGATGACGGGTTCGCCTTCTGGATCCTGGGCCTGCCGATGCTCGCGGACGGCGATCGCCTGCTCTTGCTCCTGCGGCCGGAAGAGGAAGGGGTCCACCGCGTTGTCGAGTACGCCCTCGGCCTGTTCCGGGAGGTTGACGTCGGCGACCCTGGCTTGCCGGTCGGCCCCGGCGTCGCCGGTGAAGCAAAACAGGCTCTGCGCCTCCACCGCAGTTGGAAGGTCGTCTCGCGAGAGCCAAAGCAAGAGCCACTAACGCTCTGCGGTTCATGCAGCTTGTCCCCTCCGCGGTCCACCGCCCGCGCCTGAACCAAGTACTGGTGCTGGAAGCGCGGCCTTATCCACGGGAACTGGCTCTAGGCTAGTCCGTCCGGTGTTACAGTCGAACTGAGACGGAGGACGGTCGATGGCCGAGCGGCAACTACTAAGAGAGGCTCCCGCCCGCGAGGACGAGCGCCGCGAACGGCGACGGCAGCGGGCGGACGAAGCCGCTACCAGCGGTCATCCGATCTACGGCGACGCGACCCCGGAACAGGTCGCGCTCGGCCTGGGGGCGAAACGTCGCTACGCCGATCCGTAGAAGGCCGCCAGCTAGCGCTGCTTCGCGGGGTCGACCGTCGTGCTCCTACCGGCGGTTGGAAGTTGAGAAGCAGCGAGGCGGCGCGTCGACTTCGGCGGGCGACCCCGCATTCCCTCACCATGTACGAGGGCATGATGGACGGAACGCTCTACGGGGACAGTGTTCCTGCTCGCCGGGCTTCTGGTCGCGGTGCTGGCGGACTCATCTGGGCCGCGGCCTTCGTCCTGGTCGTGGTTGCCGCTGTCGCGTTGGCTGGCGGGCGTGTTCAGGCGGTAGCCGACGCGTTGCGCTACAACTGCGGCGGCGCCCGGACAAGACGTACGAACATGCACCACCCGGAGGCTTGGACCGTCAAGTCCCGGCCAGCTGGCGGAAGCGAGCGGAGGCAGCAGCCGCACGCGCAGACAAGACGCTCGCTGAGTGGCTAGGCGGACTGAGCCGCGGCCTGGGATCGAGCGAACGCACCGACCGACGGCGGAAGGCATCGTGAGCGCAACCGACACGCTGCGCACGGCCCGGACGCTGACCGAGGCTGGAGTCCCGGACCGGCAGGCCGACGCCCATGCCCACGTTATCGACGAAGCCGCAGGCGACCTGGTTACCCGCGAGCACCTGGACTTGAAGCTGCGCGCCGAGTTGGCCGACCTGGAACGGCGGCTTCTGCGCGTCCTACTGATTCAGACCGGCGTGATTGTCGGCGCAGTGGTCGCCTTGCTGCGGCTGTTGCCGTGAGCGCCCGACCCGGCCCCTGAGCGACGGGGACCGCGTGATCGCGGCCTACGCACCATCTGGCCAGCCTGAGCCGGCTCCTGAGCGACGCGACCGGCGCGACGTGCTGCCCGGACCGCGCCGGACCGCTCGCCGTGCAGGAGTCCATCCTGCCGGTTCCGGAGCGCCTGACGGCACTCCGCGCTACGCCAGCTATCCGCCAATCGGGCTGGGAGGCGTCACCTGTCAGCGATCCCAGCGGCGCCATCCCTCGTGAAGTTGCCGTTGGCATCTCGCGGTACGTAGTAGTCCTGCTCGCCGATGTAGTACGCCTTGTCATAGCGGATGGCGCTGCCGTCACGATCCTCCAGACCGGCCCGGGGCAGCACCATCACGGCACCGTTCATTCCCGAGACGACGTGGTACGGAGTCATCGAACCGCCCGGTGCACGGTGATGGATGAACGTGCCCGGCCTGGTTGCCTTCCACCGCAACACAACCTTCTCGCCGGGCCGGACTTGCGTCAGGGCGCCGCCGCCAAGCGCGCCTGTCGAGGCATGGAAGTCGATGTTGTGCCGTAGGCGATTGCCGGAAGGATTCTCCAGCGTGAGTTCGACGTAGTCGTCTTCGTGACGGACGATCAACGGCCCGGGGACCGAGCCGTTGAAGGTGAGCGCATGAATCTCGGTTCCCTCGTCATCGATCACCTGCCTGCCCTTCTGAATGACCATCTCGACCTCGACGATCTTCGGCTCACCCTCGGCGACCTGGTTGTGATCCGGAACAAAGGGCGGATCGACGAGTTGTTGCCGAACTCGCGGCAGTTCGTCCACATCGGACCGAGCGGGCGTAGCGGCCGCAGCCACAGGTCCGGTCACCTTAGGGGCTTGCTGAAAAAGGCCATTGCGCCGGCATGGGATCTGAGTTGAGGAGGTCAGTTCCATGCGTGGCAGGGGTCAATCGTCGAGGAGTCCGTTCAGCGACGTGTCGTTGGAGGAGCGGGCGCCGCGGCGGCATCCGCCGCGGCGGGTCCGCGCCCTCGTGGACGAGGCGCTGACGTCGTTGTCTCCTCGCATCGAGGAGTTGTACTCGCGTCGCGGCCGTCCATCGGTACCTCCGGAGCATCTTCTCCGGGCGCTTCCGTTGCAGGTGCTTTACAGCGTGCGGAGCGAGCGGCAGTTGATGGAGCGGCTGGACTTCGACCTGCTGTTTCGCTGGTTCGTGGGCCTGGAGCTCGACGAGCGGGTATGGAACGCGACGACGTTCACGAAGAATCGCGATCGTCTGCTTGACGGCGACATCGCCGGGGAGTTCTTCGAGCTGGTGCTTGCTCGGGCTCGTCGGCGGCGTTTGCTGTCGCGGGATCACTTCACGGTGGACGGTACGCTGATCGAGGCTTGGGCGTCGCACAAGAGCTTTCGTCGGAAAGACGACTCGGACGACGACGGTTCCTGGTTTCGCGGTCAGAAGCGGAAGAACGAGACGCACGCATCGACCACGGACCCGGAGTGCCGCCTGATGCGCAAGGGCCGCGGCAAGGAGGCACGTCTGGCGTACCAGGGCAACGTGCTGGTGGAGAACCGGAACGGCCTGATCGTGGGCGCCGAAGTGCTGGTCGGAGACGGCCCGGCGGAGACCGAGGGTGCTCTGCGTCTGCTGGAGCGCGTGCCGGGGAACCACCGGGTCACGGTGGGCGCGGACAAGTTGTACGACAACAAGTCGTTCGTTGACGGTGCGAGGGCGCTGATGCCGACGCCGCATGTGATTCAGAACACGAAAGGCCGTCGGAGCCGGGTCGACGGGCGGACCACTCGTCACCGGGGCTACGCCATGAGCGTCAACGCGAGACCTCGGATCGAGGGTCCGTTCGGTTGGATGAAGCAATACGGTCTGCTGCGCCGTCCGATGTTCCGGGGCCGCGGGAAGATGAACTGGGCGATGGTCTGGAGCGCCGCTGCTTTCAACATCCTCCGAATAGCTCACCTCGAGGCAGCAACCTGATGGACGACTCCGTCTGCCCGCCCCATAACGGGCGCGTGGGACGCCCAAAGGCACCAGGCGCCTTCCCGCCGACGGTGAAACCCTCCATCCCGCCGGTTGCCGGCTCCACCCGGCCAACCCCAAACGCCCCGCCTACCACCGCGAACCGCCTTCAACACACTTCTTCAGCAAGCCCCTGGGAACTGCCCTGGTCTCGGGGCGCGGAGATGCTCCACGAGAGCTCGCGGGAGGCTGGCCTCGTCATCGCTCAGTTGATGGCGGAGGGCGCCGAGCGGTTGTTTTGCCGCGGCAGCGTGGCGATCGGCCCGCACCTCGACGCGACAGGCATCCGCCTTGCCGGCGAGGAGCGCGGATTCGCCGACCTCTCAGTCGGCACGAGGGAGCAGATCGCGATCCTGCCGCGGATCTCCATCGCCGAGGCGCTGGGCGCCTTCGTCATTCTCGACGACCAGCTCACGCAGAGCGACGGAGGTCGGCTGGCTTGGCTTCGCGACCTGCTCGGCGAGGCGGCCAGGAGAATCCAGGTCGTCGTGATGACCTGCCACCCCGAGGACTACAAGGAGGCCCCGGGGGCGCACGTCGTGGACCTGACCCACTGCATCCGGCGGAGCGCGCCGCCAGCCTGACCTACGCCTCCGGGATCACCCGGGACGCCGTCGAGACGATCCACGACGCATCATCAAACGCCCGCCCCGCGTCGGCTTCCGTGTAGCGCTCGGTGGGAATCAGGCCCGGCTCTCCGTAGAAGGAAGGCTCCCGTTCCGCGTGCAGCCAGGAAGAGATGGCCGCGATTCGGTCGAGGTCGGCCGAGTCGAGGTCGGGGAAGCGGTCGGCCAGTTCTCGAAACAGCCCGCCCACATCGTGCCAGTGGGGCGGCTCAACGCCTGCCTGCCGGAGCATTCCCTTGAGCGCCAGCTCGACGAGTTCCTGCGCTTCCCGGATGACGTCGGAGTGCGCTTCTTCGGCCACGAACACAGCCAAGGCGCGGAGCCGCACGAGTGCCTTGGCCAGGTAGCTTCTCGCCAGGGCGCCGTTCGTCGTCATTGCGGGAACAGGTCGAAGACGTCGCCGGGCTTGTAGTCGGGCTTCAGGTCCCAGTACCACTCGTCGCCCTTCCAGATCCGCTTCGAGCCGAGTTCGCGGAGGCGGTCGCGCAGGCGGTCGAGCGTGTCGGCCAGACAGCGGTCGGGGTCATGGAGTATGCGCGCGTCCTCCGTCATGTCGAGCAGGAGCGGGGTTCCGAGGCGGAGTTCCCGGGGCGTCTTGAAGATCGGCGCCAGACGGGTGTGGATTCCGAGATCGGCGGCCAGGTCGAACAACGGCCGCAGACGGTCCGCCATGGCGCGGAACTCCTCGACCCGAGCGATCCGGCCATCCGGCAGATCGTCCGCCACGAGGAGGAGGTCGATATCGGAGTCGGCCCTGGGCGTGGCGCGGCCGACCGATCCGTAGACGGCGAGCGCGGCCAGTCGGCGCCCGTAGTGCAGCTTGCAGGCCTTGAGGACGGTGTCCAGGAGTTGGTCGTACTGGCGCGGCAGGTACGAGGTCGCGCGGCTCTGTTCGGAGGATCGACGGACAACCATGCCTCCCTGATTGTAGGACGGACCGGAAGAGGCGGTCGCTCGACTCTCCGAGCGTCCGCGGCACTCCGCGCGACGCGCCGCGGGCGGCATCGGGGATCGCCGCCGGCGCGCGAAGGGGCGCGAGCGGCGAATGCCGTCGACCCGAGTCGGGATGATTCGGCGAACGGTCGTTGACGGTCGGGAGTACCCGGAGATGCATGAGTTCCTGTAGAGTCGATAGTCCGATAGAGACGCGAAACCACTCGTAGTGGGGGCGCGAAGGCTCTCTCGACTTCCGCGGTTCAGCCGGCAGTCCGGCTCAGGAGCCCAGATCGCCATGCCCACACGAGCGATCCCCGAAGACCTGGACTCCGTTCTCTCGGTATCCCGGCGCGGCGCTCCGCGCGGACTTCCCGCTCCGGTGGCGGTTTCTCGATGCGGTTGACGAAGCGACTCGCCGTTTCGGCGGCGGCTGTCCTGGCGGGCGCTTCGGCGCTCCCGGGTCAGTTGCCGGAGAACATGACCGAGGCGAACGTGATGGCCGCGGTCGACCAGCACGACATCGGCACCGTGGAGGAGTTCGTTGCCGCCCTGCCCAAGCTCCACAAGCGCCATTTCATGACCCTGCACCAGTCGGAGAGTCCGGCCAAGGCGCTCGTCGACGAGACGCATCCACGGGTGGTTTCCTGGGGCGCCGACGCCCGGTTCATCCTGGCCTGGATAACCGACGCGTCGAGCGAGCAGGTCGAGTTCATCCGGGCCGCGGAGGATCGCTGGGTTGCCGGGCTGATCGACTTCTCGGATTCCGAGCCCGTGCTCCGTCATCCCGCAGTTTGCGGAGATTGCCACGGCGCGCTGGACCGGCCGATCTGGGGCCCGAAGGAGTTTCACGGCACGGCCAGTTCCACCGAGGGTTTCAACATCGCGGAGGGCGAAACGTTGCTTCGGGAGGAACGGCTTCGCACGCACGTCCTGACCACGACCGATCCGCGCCTTGCGCCCCTCGAACGCTCCGGCTACAGCCAGCCGGTGCGCCGCGCCATCGAGATCAAGCTGGAGCAACTCATTGACGGGAGGCGAATCGACAACGCCGCGTCTCAGGCCGCGAACTGGGATTTCTCGGCCCTGCTTTCCCTTCGCCACGGAGAGATCCTCTTTCGTCGCGCCAGGAGCCGGGCGGACTATGACGGACACGCGCTCGCCGTGTTGACGAACGACGGCCCGCGCACCGGTGACGACGAGCCGTGGGCCGGTCTGTTCCAGGAGCAGGACCGGGTTCTGCACACGCTCTCCGGCAGCGGCGCTTCGGTGATGGGATCCTCGGGCGGTTCCAGCACGCATGGCGGCTTCTACAGCGGGTTCGGCGCCGGAGTGTGGGATGTCATGACCTTCCTGGCGCTCTACGACGCCTACGAGCGGTTCCCGAGCGTCGCCGCGCTCTACCGGCGCACTTCGAATTCCGGGATGTTCGACTCCCGGAGGCTCAACCCGGAGGATCGCGACATCATCGAGCACCGTCTTCTGTTTCCGTCCGGCGAAGCGACGGCGGAAGAGGAACTCGTCGCCGGCTACCGGGAGTTCTTCGAGTTGAGCGGCCAAGCGTATCTCGACCAGGCGGCGAAGCGGGAAGCGGACGGCGAACCGGGCGCCGTCGGGGGCCGGATCCGCTACAACTCCGAATTCATGAGGCTGCACCGCGGCAAGTTCGCCTCCCTGGTGGGGCAAGCGATTCAGACCCCGCCGCCCGCGCCTCCTCCTCCAGGGCCCGCGGCGCAGCCGCCCGCGCCTCCTCCTCCAGGGCCCGCGCCGCAGCCGCCCGCGCCTCCTCCTCCTCTAGGGCCGCCGCCGCCAGCACCCGCGCCGCCACCTCCGGGGCCGGCCCCCGGCCCTCCGGTCGCCGGTTTCTCGCAGAGCGCCGATTGCGTCGAGGGCCTGTGCCGGGCGCGTACCGGCGAGCCGGTGAGCTTCGCTGACGAGAGCACTGGCCGCGTCCGCTTTCGCAAGTGGGACTTCGGCGACGGGGCGGAGTCGCGCCGGCCCGCTCCCAGACACGTCTGGCGGGCGCCGGGCTTCCATGACGTTCGCCTGGAAGTGGGTGACGGGGAGATGACATCCAGTCTGAAGCGCACCTTCCTGATCGAAGCCGCCGAGCCGGCGGGAACCTGCGAGGCGGACGAGATGACGCGTTGCCTTGGCGATTCCCGATACGCCGTCCGGGTTCGTTGGCGCGGGAGCGGCGAAACCGGCGGCGACGGCGTCGTGATTCGCGCGGGCACGAACACCTCGGGTCTTTTCCGTTTCTTCGACGATGGGAACTGGGAGATGCTGGTCAAGGTTCTCGACGGTTGCGCGTCGAACGGACACGCCTGGGTGTTTCTTGCGTCCAGCACCGACCTGGGCTTCGAGGTGGAGGTGACCGACACGGCCACCGGCGACGTCAGAAGCTACGGGAACGAGCCGGGAGTCGCCGCTCCCGCGATCACCGATACGGAGGCGTTCGCCTGTCGCGCGCCGTGACGAGTTCGCTTGGGAACTCGTCACGCCGGCCTCGTGGAGTCGCGCGAGGCCTCAGCCTCGCTCCGCTGCCTTCCGGGCCCGCTCGATCTTCGCCCACGTATCCCGCAGCGTCACCGTCCGATTGAACACCGCCGCGCCTGGGGCACTGTCAGGATCGACGCAGAAGTAGCCGAGCCGTTCGAACTGGACCCGGTCTCCCGGCGCGGCTTCGGCGAGGCTGGGCTCCAGCCGGCACTCCTTCAGGACCTTCAGCGAGGCGGGGTTCAGGTGATCTTCGATCTCGCCGGGCGCACCGCCGGGGTTCGGGTGATTGAACAGCCGGTCGTAGAGCCGGACCTCGGCCGGGATCGCGTGCGCCGCCGAAACCCAGTGCAGCGTGGCCTTGACCTTGCGGCC
>JAPVWO010000042.1 GCA_027493375.1 Candidatus Multivorans thiocomprendens
CGCTTCGTCGAACGGGCCTTCATCCTCACGAGCGTCACCGGCTCGGACCACTGCCCGGTCGGCGTCGACCTGTCGGCCGAGGTGCTCGCGTGACCGACAGCGACGCAACGCCTCGCCGGGCCACGACGGTCGAGGCGATCAAGCGGCGCATGGCCGGCTTCGCCACACGGGAGGGGGTACAGCGAGGCCTCAACTTCCGTCCGAGACCCAACGACATCCTGATTGCCACCTACCCCAAGGCCGGCACGACGCTCATGCAGCAGATCGTCCACGGTCTCCGCACCGGCGGCGACATGGACTTCGACGAGATCACGGAAGTCGTCCCCTGGATCGAAGTCGCTCACGACATAGGCCTCGACCTCGACGCACACCAACGGGCCGAGCCCAGAGCGTTCAAGACCCACCTGAGCCGGGACCTGGCACCGAAAGGCGGGCGCAACATCTTCGTCGTCCGCGACCCGGTCGATTCGCTCGTCTCCTTCTTCCACTTCTTCAGCGGCTGGGTGTTCGAGCCCGGGACCGTCTCGATCCGCGACTTCGCCCTCGACTTTGTCTTCCACGGCACCCGCAGCGGCCGCTACTGGGAACACCTCGTGTCCTGGTGGCCAGAACGCCTCGACCCGGACACGCTCTGGCTCTGCTTCGAGGATGTCGTCGCCGACCTCCCCGCCGCCACCGCCCGCGTCGCCGCCTTCCTCGGCCTCGATCCGAAGCACCCCAACGTCGAGATCGCGACCCGTCAGGCCTCCATCGACTTCATGCGTGAACACGGATCGAGATTCGACGACCACCTCGTCCGCAACGCCCGCAACGCCGCCTGCGGCCTGCCCGCCTCCGGCACCACCTCCAAGGTCCGCAAGGGCAAGTCTGGCGAAGGATCCCGTGAAGTGCCGCCCGAAGTCCTCAACGTGTGGGATCGCGAGTGGAGGCGCATCGTGGAGCCCGCCACGGGGCACGGGTCCTACGAAGAGCTGCGCAGCAGTTGCGTAAAGGAGCGAGGCTAGCGCCTCGCGCGATCCTCCGGAGGCCGGCGGGGACGCCGGCGCACCCAGTCCGGAGCCCAGCGCTCAACACCGCAACTTCCAGCCCGCGACGGGGACGAAGGAGAGGGTCGCAGGAGGCTGGAGACAAGCGACTGCCGATGACCTGCAATCAACCACCGCAATAGAGGAGCGCAGTCGACCGAAGCGAACCCCCACCCTCACATCCCCCAAGCCGGGGTGAGCGTCCCCTGCGACCCTCTCCTTCGTCTCCGTCGCGGGCGGCCCCGTCGTGGGCGGGTGCGTCCGACGCTGCCCCGCCGCTACAGCAGGCCGCCCTCGGGCGCGGGCCGGGCGCGCTGGTTGTAGAGCAGCTTCTTCAGACGTTCGCGTTCTTCGTCGGAGAGGTTGGCGTAGTCGATCGCCTCGCCGCCGGAGACGTCCATGCCGCGCTGGACCGCCGGACGGGCGCCGACTTCCTCGAACCATCGCTTGAAGTACGGAAACTCCTCGATGTCCTGCTGCTGGTCCTTCCAGCGAACGGTCCACGGGTAGCAGATCATGTCGGCGATGGTGTACTCGTCTCCGATCAGGTAGCGGCGGTCGTAGAGGCGGTTGTTCATCACCCCGTAGAGCCGGTTCACTTCGTCGGTGAAGCGGCGCACCGCGTAACTCTGGTCGCCTTCCGTGTCGCGCAGTCGGCGGAAGTGGCCACACTCCCCCGACTTCGGCCCCTGGTTCGCCATCTGCCAGATGAGCCACTGGTTCACTTCGTGGCGGGCACGCAGGTCCTGAGGGTAGAACTGGCCGGCCTTCTCGGCGATGTACATCATGATCGCGCCCGATTCGAAGAGCGCGACCGGCTCGCCGCCGTCGGCCGGCTCGTCGTCGACCATCGCCGGCATCCGGTTGTTCGGGGAGATCGCGAGGAACTCCTCCTTGAACTGGTCGCCGAAGCCGATCCGGCAAGGCACGATGCGGTAAGGAAGCCCGCATTCCTCGAGGAGGATCGTGACCTTCTTGCCGTTCGGCGTCGGCCAGTAGTGCAGATCGATCATCGCGATGGCTCCTGTGAATCCGGCCTGGCGGGCCGCGCGGTTCTTCTCTTGATGGACCTTGAGACGGCGCAGGATAGCGGACCCGACCGCGATACGCTGTTGCTTCGCCCCGCCGGCACACGGCAGGCGCAACAGGAGGTACGCGGTGCAGAACAGGACGACGACTTTCGCAGCAACGATCGTAGCTCTGGCACTCGCCGGACTCGCGTCCCCTTCCGCGGCCGCGGAACCCGGCGACGCCGCGGCCCAGCTTGCCGCCGCGATTCAGGCCGCCCCCGACGACCGGCGGGATGGAGCGCGCGTACTTGGTTGGACCGACGACGGCAAGGTCGTCGAGCTCCGCGCCGGCAGCAACGACCTCGTTTGTCTGGCCGCCCGGCCAGGCGACGCGCAGTGGAGCGTGGCCTGCTACCACGAGTCGCTCGAGCCGTTCATGGCCCGCGGCCGCGAACTGCTCGCCCAGGGCATCGAAGGCCAGGAACGCATCGCCATTCGCGAACGGGAGATCGCCGAGGGCAAGCTGCCGATGCCGCGGGAGCCGCGCACCATGTACGTACTCCACGGCAGCGGCTTCGACGCCCCGACCGGCGAGGTGAGCGACGCCTACCTGCGGTGGGTGATCTACACGCCGTACGCGACCCCGGAGTCGACCGGCCTCACGACCCGGCCTGTGCCAGGCGCGCCCTGGCTGATGGCCCCCGGCACCGCGGGAGCGCACATCATGATCAATCCTCCCCGCCCTGACGCCAACGCCCGATGACAGACCTCCATTCACAGCAACAGGAGAGCGCTCGCGCGCACATCATGATCGCAGCAACCCTGAGTCCCCGCCCCGACGCCAACCGGTGAGCACCGCCTTCAGGGACAGTCCCTTCAGGGACATCGTCGGGCCCTCTTCGCAGTTCTACATCTCGCAGCGGCTGCGGCTCCACTACCTGAGCTGGGGCAACGACGACAAGCCGCCCCTGGTGCTGATCCACGGCGGCCGGGACCACGCGCACAACTGGGACTGGGTGGCGAACGCGCTCCGCGGCGACTACCACATCGTGGCCCCGGACCTGCGCGGCCACGGCGACAGCGAGTGGGCGATCGGCGGCATGTACGCGATCACCGACTTCGTGCTCGACATCGCGCAACTGCTGGAAGCGCTGGACCGCTTCCCGGTGCGGATCGTGGCCCACTCCCTGGGCGCCAACATCGCTCTCCACTACACCGGCTTCTACCCCGAGAACGTCCACAAGCTGGTGGCGATCGAAGGCATGGGACCGCCTCCCCGCGTCCTCAGCGACCGGGTCAACGCCGCGGTCGACGAGCGCATGCGAGGCTGGGTGGGCAACATGCAGAAGCTCGCGGGCCGGCAGCCGCGGCGCTACCCGTCGCTCGACGCGGCCGCCGAGCGGATGCAGGAGGTGAACAGCTTCCTGAGTCCCGAGCAGGCCCGCCACCTGACGGTCAACGGCATGGCGCGCAACGAGGACGGCACCTACACCTGGAAGTTCGACAACTACGTCCGCTCCTTCCCGCCGTACCGCTACGACGAGGAGGAACTGCGGAGCATCTGGGGCCGGATCACCTGCCCCACGTTGCTGGTTCGGGGCACGGAGAGCTGGGCCAGCGATCCCGTCGAGGACGGCCGGATCGACGCCTTCCAGAACGCCGAACTCCGCAACTTCGAGGGCGCCGGCCACTGGGTCCATCACGACCAGCTCGACGAGTTCGTCGCCGTGGCGCGAGCCTTTCTCGCCGACTGACGCAGGACCTGAGCCCCATGACGACCACCGACGCACCCGGCGAAGCCGCCCTCCCGCCCAAGGCGGCGCCCGTTCGTTCCGGCGAACGCATAGCCGCCATCGACGTCCTGCGCGGCTTCGCTGTACTCGGCATCCTCGCGATGAACGTGCAGAGCTACTCGATGATCTCGGCGGCGTACCTGAACCCGGCCGCGAACGACCGGCTTGAGGGCACAGGCTTCCCGATCTGGGTGCTGACTCACGTCTTGACCGACACGAAGTTCATGTCGATCTTCTCCATGCTGTTCGGCGCCGGCATGGCGCTGATGGCGGAGCGCGCCGCATCGCGCGGCGCCTCGTCCACCGGCGTCCACTACCGGCGGCAATTCTGGCTGCTGGTCCTCGGACTCGCGCACGCCCACCTGATCTGGTACGGCGACATCCTGGTCCCGTACGCGCTTTGCGGCTTCGTCCTCTACTCGTTGCGCAACGCGCGGCCATGGCGGCTGATCGTCGCCGGATTCGCGATGACGGCCGTGACCCCGGCGTTCTTCCTGTTCACCGCAACGACGATTCCCTACATGCCGGCCGAGGCGCGCGACGCGCTGGCCCGGGATTGGACGCCTCCGCCGGTCGAAGCGCAGACCGAAATCGAGATCTACCGATCGGGCTGGTTGACGCAGATGCCGGAGCGCAGCGCCGCGGCTCTCGAGGCCGAGACCGTCCTGTTTCTGATCATGTTCTTCTGGCGTTCGGGCGGCCTGATGCTCGTCGGCATGGGCCTCTTCAAACTCGGCGTGCTTTCGGCCAAACGCTCGCCGACGTTCTACCGGCGTCTGGCCCTCGCCGGGTTCGGTCTCGGCTTGCCGATCGTGATAGCCGGGGTGATCTTCAACACCCGGCACGACTTCGCCTTCGAGCACTCGATGTTCCAGGGGTACACGTTCAACTACACGGGCTCGCTCGGCGTCTTCCTCGGCTACGTGGCGATCGTCATGCTGGCGGTTCAGAACGGCTGGCTGCCCAGCCTGCAACGCCGGCTCCAGGCGGCGGGGCGCATGGCGTTCACGAACTACATCAGCCAGAGCGTCATCTGCACGCTCATCTTCTACGGCCACGGCTTCGGCCTGTTCGAACGGGTCGATCGCCTCGGTCAACTCGCAATCGTCGTAGCGATCTGGGTTCTCCAACTGCTCTGGTCGCCCTGGTGGCTCGCCCGCTTCCGTTTCGGGCCGCTCGAGTGGCTGTGGCGGTCGCTCACGTACATGAAGTTCCAGCCCATGGCGGTCCGCTCGCCCGCCTGACATCCCACTCGAAAGGAGCCTGCCATGATCCGATCCCTTTCCGCCGCTACGTTCATCACTCTCACCGTGGCCTTGCTGGCCGCTGGAGGCGCCATGGCCCAGATCGCACCCGAACCCGAACAGATCGAGGAACTCCTGGAGGGGCCGGCGGAGGGACCGGTCGTCATGGTCAACCTGCTGCGGTTCAAGAAGGAGGCCGACGCCCCCGACGAGGGCCTCACGGGCGAAGAGGCCTACGGCAGGTACGGCGCCCGGATGGTCCAGTGGGTCACCTCGCAGGGCGCCCGTCTGATCTGGTCCGGCCGGGTCGATTCGATGGTGATCGGCGACACGGACGAGTACTTCCACGCGATCGCCCTGATGGAGTACCCCTCGCGGGCCGAGTTCCTCCGCATCGTCGGCGACCCGCGCGTCGCCGAGTTCTCGGTCCACCGCACCGCGGGGCTCGATATGCAGTGGCTCATCGCCTCGACGACGATGGCCGAGCCAGGAGGTCCTCGGAGCGCCGAAGAGTCGAACGACTGACCGTCGATCTCCACCGGCCGAACCCCGGCACCCCTCCGAAGCGGGCATCGTTCTGAGCTACACTCGCGCCCCGCATTCGCGTAGCCAACAACCTGAACAACGTCAGTTCTCCAACAGAGGGAAGGAGATCCTGCAGATGCGCTTGAACAACGTGGCCCCCGTACTGGCCGCGGCACTGGTCCTGGCAGCGTGCACTTCGATCGCGGCACCGCCCGCCATGGCCTCCGAGCACGAAGAGCCGGTCGGCAACCTTGCCGAACTGATGCGCGCCATCCTGTTCCCGAACTCCAACTTCCTGTTCGACGTCCAGGTGACGGACCCCGGCACCCCGCCGGAGCCGGGCAGCGAGGACGACCGCTCGGCGTCGGCCCTCTTTTCCGGCATCTACACCGGCTGGCAGGTGCCGCAGCAGGCGGCGCTGGCCCTGGCCGAGGTCGAGCCGCTGATCATGAACGCCGCCCGCAAGTGCGAGAACGGCAGGGATGCTCCGGTCGCCAACGAGGACTACCAGAAGTGGGCCAAACAGTTGACCGAAGTCGCCAAGCAGATCTACGCGGCGGCGCACGAGGAGGATCGGGAGAAGGTCAGCGATCTGACGAACAACCTCGCTGGCGCCTGCGAGGACTGTCACGCGGTCTACCGCAAGTACCAGGACCGCTGCCGCCGGTAACGCTGACGCGGCGCCGGACAGCCTCCATCCCACCGGCAGCCGGGCAGGCATTCGAACCTCATGCGTAGCCTCTTCGAGTGGGTCGACGCTCTACCCAGCAGCATCGCGCTGCGGGAGTCGCTGAACGCCTACCCGACCATGCTGACGATCCACGTCGTCAGCATGTGCCTGTTCGCCGGGTTGATCGCGTACTGGGACATGCGCCTGATCGGGTTCACGCTCAAGAAGGTGCCGGTATCGAACATCCCGACCCGCCTCTTCCCGTGGGCGCTGACCGGCTACGGCATCAACCTGATCACCGGGGCACTGCTGCTCTACAGCCAGCCGATGCGCTACTACGGCAACTTCTACTTCTGGGCCAAGATGGCGCTGATGCTGGTCGCCGGCATCAACATGTTCTGGTTCCACTACGCGACCTACAAGTCGGTTCAGGCGTGGGACCAGGGTCGGGAGATTCCGCTGAACGCCCGGCTGGCCGGAGTCGTTTCCCTGGTGTTGTGGGCGGCCGTCGTCGTCACGGGACGGATGATGGCCTACAGCGGCCTGATGCCCGGCTGGTGGAACAACCTGAACATCGGCGCCTGAAGAGGCCGCGGAGGATCGTCCCATGTTGCAGTCCTTCTTCGTGTGGATGCAGGGCCTGCCCTTCAGTGCCTGGATGCTGGAGGAGACCTGGGCGTCGCCGATCATCCAGTGCGCTCACCTGGTCGCGCTGGTCGGCTTCGCCGGCGCGGTCCTGGTCGTCGACATGCGGCTGCTCGGCCGCGGCCTGATCAAGACGCCTCTCAACCAGCTCGCCCGCGAGTTGGACCGCTGGATGATCTGGAGCTTCGTCGCCCTGTTCGTGACCGGCGCGCCCCAGGTCCTCTCAACGGCGCTCAAGCAGTACTACAGCCCGTTCTTCTGGTGGAAGATGCAGATCATCATCATCGGGCTGCTCTTCAACTTCACGATCCGCCGCCGAGTCGCCCTCGCCGAGGAAGGATCGCTCGGACACTGGCCGAAAGTCGTCGGCTTCCTCTCGATCGGCATGTGGACCAGTGTCTCGGTCTACGCCCGGCTGATCGGGCTGCTGTCCTGAGCACCCGTTCCAGCCTCTCCGTGGCCGTGGCGGCGCTCGCCGCCTCCCTCGCGAGTTCTCCGCTCCCGGCACAGACCGGAGCC
>JAPVWO010000043.1 GCA_027493375.1 Candidatus Multivorans thiocomprendens
CAGGAAGCCGTGCTTGCTCGGCTCGCGGCCGATGTTCACTTCGAGCAGACAGCCGCGGACGCCGAGCCCCCGGCTGCCGAGCACACGGTCCAGCCGCTTGGCGATCTTTGGCCGGTCGACCGCTTCGAACACGTCGAAGGCGTCGCAGGCGCGGCCCGCCTTGTTCGTCTGCAGGGGTCCGATCAGGTGCCAGGCGACCCGGTTGCCGTAACCGGCGTCGCGCAGCGCCGCGCGGTGCGCCTCGCCCTCCTGGACCTGGTTCTCGCCGAGGATGCGGAGACCGGCGTCCAGCGCCGCGGCGATGCGCTCGAGTGGCTGCCGCTTGCAGGCGCCGACCAGCGCGACCTCTTCCGGCTCCCTGCCCGCTTGCCGGCAGGCTTCCGCCAGCCGCTCCGCTATCTCCGCGTAGCGCTCGGCCGCCGTCTTCCCCGGCGCTTCGCTCAGCCGGTCTCTCCGCCGTCCAGGTACAGGATTCGCTGGCATGAGTCGCAGGGCACCAGTGCGCCCTGGGTCTGAATCTGCACGACGACCTGAGGCCTGATCCGGTAGTTGCAGAACGAACAGTGCCGGATGGGAGCGCCGCCGCTCTCCACGACTCCGATGGCGGCCAGCGGCGCGCCGCCGTGGCGGTCGAACAGACGCTCGTACTGGAGGAGGGCGGCGGGCGGAAGGCGTTCACGGAACACCTCGATCCGCCCCTCGAGCGCTTCGACCCGCTTGCGCATCTCGGGCTTCTGCTCTTCCCACACGGCGAGCTGCTCCTGGTACTGCTGGTCGAGGGTCTCGAACGCGCCGCGGATCTCGTCGAGCTGTGCCGACGCCTCGTCCTGGCGCTCGATGGCCAGCAGCGCCTGCTCGTCCGCTTCACGCATGCCGGCGCGCACCGTGTCGATCTCACTGAGAAGGGCGCCGTACTCGCGCTGCGTCGTCACGCGGGCTATCTGTTCCTGGTAGCGCTCGATGCTCTCCTTTCCCGCCGCCGCTTCCGCTTCCGCGGCGCGGCGCTCGAGTTCGGCCTGCTGGCACTCCTGCTCGAGCCGTTCGATCTCGCTCCGTTGCTGTTCGTACTGGTCGTGGAGCTCCTGCATCGACTCGGGAACTCCGTCCAGCAGGGCGCGGCTGTGGGCGAGTTCCATGCTCGCCTGCTGCAGATCTACGATCGTGTCGAGGACTCTTTCCATTCCGCTCCATTCCGAAGCTCGAGCGGCTCCCCCGTGCTGACCGATCTGCTGTCCGCCGGAGAAGCGCCGATTGTTAGAGGTTCCAGTGAGTTGGCGATCGCAGGCTCCGCAGTTCGCGGTGTGGGTCCACCTGGATTCGAACCAGGGACCTGCCGGTTATGAGCCGGATGCTCTAACCGCTGAGCTATGGACCCTCGGGGCCCCCGAGCGCAGTGCCGCAGTATAGCCCCACGAAGAGCTTCCGGGCGGTCCACCGTGGGGTATAGTGCTCGGCACGCAACAAGCGGTTGAAGGAGGCGCCAGAATGTCGAGATCCACTCCAATCGGGCGGCCGGGCAGGGCGAGGTTTGCCGCCGGCGTTCCGGTCATCCTCCTGTTCGCCGCTCTGGTCGCGTGCGGTCCCTCGGAGGAGGAACGGGTATCCGCCGCGCGGGCCGACGCCTGGGCCGAGTTGCAGGAAGAGCAGGCGGCCCTGAACGCCAAGCGCGACGAACTGGCGGTGCTTCGCGCGCGGGTTCTCGCGGCGGGCGAGGACGACGACGTCGAGGCCCTCGGCGCGCAGGTCGATTCCCTCGACAACGAGATCGGCAACGACGGCGAGGCCTTTGCGACCAAGCTGGTCAACTACATCAACGAGGCGGAGTGGGAACTCGGCGGCGAGATGACCGATGAGCAGCGGGCCGCCTTCGCGATGAAGAGCGCCGAGGACATGTACCTGGCCGAGGAGTACGTGGTCAAGGGCGGCGACTACCGCCGCGCCGTCGAGATCCTGCAGCGGGCCCTCGGCGTCGACCCGGACAACGCCGATCTCCAGGCGCGGCTGGCCGAGTACCAGGACGCGCGCTACATCACCGCCGAACGGCTGGCGGAAGTGAAGCGGGGGATGACCGAGGCCGAGGTCGAAGCGCTCCTCGGCAAGGTGTTCCATCGCAACGTCCGGGAGTTCGATGAGGAGAACGTGTTCGCCTGGTTCTACCCGAAGAACCCCGAGGAGCATGGCGCCGGCGCGGCCGCCGGGGTGTTCTTCCGCGAGGGCGACGGGAAGGTCTACCGCACCGACGCCAACGCCGTGGAGGGTCAGGCCGAGGAGGAGTAGGTGCCCATCATCAAGAAGCTCGCAGCAGCCTTCGTGGGCTTGGCGTGCCTGCTCTTGACGCCAGCGCCCGGACGACCGGCGCCCCAAGCTGATCGCTCCACCACTGAAGGCGTGGGGCCGTGGAACGTCGACTTCAACGCGACGAAGGGGTGGATGTACCTGCTCGACTTGAAGATCCTCAACAACCGCTCGCCCGGCACTGAAAGTCGACGCGGAACCAACTGGCGGCTGCAGTGCATCGGCGTTAGCGATGCCGACTCGTGCTCTGGAACGCCCGTCCCTGGTGTCTTCTTCAATGGCATCTCCGTCGATGACCAAGTGACAATTGCGGTGTCGGCGATCGAAGAGTCCGTGCGCTGTGGCGTCTATGTGGAGTTGAACGCCACTTGGAATCTGGCGTTTGAACGCCGTGAAGGGGATCGCGTGGTCGAAGCGATGTATCGGGAGCAGACACGCAGGTTTCGGAAGGCACAGGAGGAGTTGAGGGAGAAGTACGACCTTCCGGTTCTGCGGTGTGCCGAGTAAGGGCTCCCGTCTGACCCGCTCTGTACAGTCCTGCGGAGTTCAAGCGGCGGTCCGACATCGCCCGCCGAAGCGGCTGCCAACTGGCTCCCAGTGCCCCACGAAGTCTACTGCCGGACCCGAGACAGTCAGGCTCGCCATCATGGACCGCGTCTTCATCTACTGGGACAACTCGAACATCTTCATCGGTGCGCAGGCCGAGGCGGAGGAACGCGAAGGCGTTTCAGCGCGGCACCGGGTCCGTGTCAACTTCCGGAACATGATGAAGCTGGCGAGTGCTGAACGTCCGGTCGAGCTCGCGGGCGGACAGCGGGTAGTCGCGCCCGAAAGTCATGGCAGGACTGGCGCGATACAAACCGTGGCCAGGGCGGCCAGAATCACCACCAGCGTCACTGCCGCGAGGGCGCCGAAGAAGCCGTAGAAGCCGGCGCTGAACGCCATTTCCTTGACCGTGCGAACCTTCTTCGCTTCCTCGTAGGAGAGCTTGCGCTCCTTGCGCTTGCGCTCGGCAAGCTCGGCAAGCTCTCGTTCCCGCTTGGCAAGGTCGGCAAATGTGGGCTGGTCGCTCATCGCAGGGTCTCCCGGGATCAGGTCACCGCTCAGGTGGTCGCCGCCGGGCAGGATCTGGCAGATGCTGATCGTCACCATGTTTCCCCGTGTGCGGCGAGCAGGTAGCCTTACTGTAGCGTGGCCAGCACTCACATGGCCGCCTGCCGTTGCCGAGACTCAAAGCGTCGGCGGCGCAATCCGGAGCTACGGTCGATGACTTCAACTAGCACTGCAACCGGCAGTGGCCCCGCCAAGCTCTCGGAGGACTCATACTTTTGGGGGTATCCCCACAACAGGGGCGGCTTGAAGACCTCCGAGTCTCATGTGCCTGAGCCACCAAGTGGGCGACGGCGAGACTCGATTCGACGACCTGATCGCCTGGGCTCACCGAGGCGATACTGCTACCTTGGCCAAGCCATGACGGCAGGCAGTTCCCGCACGCTTGCAAGCGCCGCTCACGGCCGTGGAAGCGGCCCATCGCGAGGAGGGACGAAGGGATGAAGCGGTACATCCAGAGCATTCGGCTCGATGGCTTCCTGTCGTTCCCGCCAGGTTCGCCGACGTTTGAACTCCGGCCGCTCAACGTCCTCATCGGGCCCAACGGGGCGGGCAAGTCGAACCTGGTTGAGGCGTTCGAGTTGCTCGCGGCGACACCGACGAACGCCGCAGATGCTATTGGCGGTGGGGGCGGGGCCAAGGAATGGCTGTGGAAGGGCGCCGGCCGCGCCGACCGGGCGCGTATCGATGTCATGCTCCAAGGTGAGTTGCCAGCGCCAACCTTGGGGCCGCTTCGGTACGGCCTGGAGTTCGGATCCGTACGCGGCCGCGCCGAAGTGTTCGACGAGGTGGTGGAAGAAGCAAAGCCCCGTCCGGGTCATGCGGATGCGGACGACGTGTACTTCTACTACCGGTTCCAGCAAGGGCACCCGGCGATCAACGTGCGCGAGGCGAGCGGAGAGAGCACCCGTCGCAGGCTTCAGCGAGAGAGTCTGCCGCCGGACCAGTCGGTTCTCTCCCGGTTCAGAAGCGCTGACCTCTATCCGGAGGTAGCCTGGGTTTCCGACTTCTTCGACGCGATTCAGACCTTCCGGGAGTGGACCTTTGGCCGCTACACACCGCTTCGGGAGCCTCAGCGAACCGACCTCCCCGGCCATCGACTAACGCCGGACAACCGGAATCTCGCCCTCGTACTGAACCACATCCAGCACGAGGACGGTGCCCGGTTCCACGAAGCGCTCGAGCGCTTTCTTCCCCGGTTCGAGCGGCTGTCGACGCCGGTCCGCGCAGGCGGCCTCGAGTTCTTCCTGCACGAGAGCGGCTTGGCTTCGCCGATTCCGGCAACCCGCTTGTCCGATGGGACGATCCGGTTCATGGCGATTCTGGCGACTCTGCTAAATCCCTTGCCACCACCACTGGTCTGCATCGAGGAACCGGAGTTGGGCCTTCATCCCGATGCGGTTGTCTTCCTTGCCGACCTCCTGGTAGAGGCTTCCTCTCGAATGCAGTTGCTGGTGACCACCCACTCGGACGCACTGGTGGCGGCCCTTTCGGCGAGTCCCGACTCCGTCGTCACGTGTCAATGGAGTGGTGCCGGCACCGCCCTGGATCGAGTCGATCCTCACGAACTTCAGACTTGGCTCGACGACTACACCCTCGGCGACATTTGGCGCATGGGCAAGTTGGGTGCGAACCCGTGAGGGTCATCGAGCTGTACATGGAAGGAGGAGGAGGCACTGTCGACTCGAGGCGCCTGCTGCGCGTCGGCATGGAGCAGTTCCTCGGCAAGTTGCGAACCGCCGCTCGCGAGAAAGGGCTGGAACTAAGAGTCGTTTGCTGCGGTGGTCGTCGCGAAGCACACTCTCGCTACGCGGCTGCGAGAGCGAAGGCGGAGTGCAGCGTGCTGATGCTCGTGGACTCAGAGAACGCGGTGGAAGAAGACTCCCGCGAACACCTGGCGAGGCAAGACAACTGGGCTGATCTCGCTTCCGTGCCAGTCGAGGAGATCCACATGATGGTTCAGGTCATGGAGACTTGGCTCATTGCCGATCAGAGTGCGCTTCAGCGTTACTACGGCCACGGTCTCCGCGACAAGGAGATTCCAGGTGATGAAGATCTGGAGGGTGTGCCGAAGGCCGACATCCTCTCGGCACTCCATCGGGCGACGATGCACACGCAAAAGGGCGGGTACCGGAAGATCAGTCATGCGAGGAGGCTTCTGGAACTGACTCACGCCGGGACGGTCAGGGCACGCTGCGGCCATTGCGAGCTCCTCTTCAAGGCACTTGCCTCTACGATTGAGGCCACCCTACGAACGCCCTGAGACGTGAGCTTGGGTCGCGATGGAGGTGATGGCGTAGGAGGAGGCCACGTCAGGAGGGTGAAGGGCAACGCCCTACCGGGCCGCGCCGTCGCAACTACAGGCCCTGTAGTGGCTCAGACAGATGTGAGACGGAAGAGCTTGCAATGAGATAGGGGGATCTCCAAGCTGCGGTTTGGTCCAATCCAGAAAGGAGATCCCCCATGCAGGTACGACACCTGCCCCCCGAGGTTAGCCGCGGCGCGCAAGCGGCGCCGACGGCAGGCGAGGCGAGTCAAACGCCTCAGAGGAGCGCTCAGGGCCAGCAGACCGGGCGACGCCGTGCAGATCGACACTCTCTCGATCCGGTTCCCCAGCAACCACACCGTCAAGCAGTTCACCGCCATCGACCGCTGCTCGAGGTGGGGCCAGGGCATGGCCGCCAAGCGCTTCCTCGACCGCCTGATCGAGCAGGCGCCGTTCGAGGTGCGCGCCATCCAGGTCGACGGCGGCAGCGAGTTCATGGCCTACTTCGAGCAGGCCTGCGAAGACCGGGACCTCGAACTTTGCGTCCTGCCGCCGCGACCCCCCCAACTCAACGGACGCGTCGAGCGCCTCCAGGCCACTTACCGACACGAGCTCTACGGCTCCTACAACCTGCCGCACCGGATCGACCCCCTCAACCGCTGCCTCGACGACTTCAACTACCACTACAATCGACAAAGACCACGGAGGACTCACGCCTTGGCAGTATCTTCAGTCCACAGCGGCTTGATGACCCCCGAGTCTCATATGTACTGAGCCACTACAGGCCAGCGTAATCCAATACAGAGATGATCGTGAACGGAGCGGTGACGGAGAGGCGATGCCGGTGGGTTTCGGGGTAGTTCTGGAGCGGCAGACGGAGCGCT
>JAPVWO010000044.1 GCA_027493375.1 Candidatus Multivorans thiocomprendens
GCCATCCGCACGATCGCGCGCGACTCGGAGGACAGCGCGCTGGTGACGCTGCACGACGGCGGCGAGTTCGTGCTCGCCGGCACGCGCGCCGTCGGCCGCGGCAATCGCGGTGTCTACGTCGACGACCGGCGATACGGTCGCGTGCTCGTCTCGTGGGAGGCCTTCGGGCGGCTCGACTTCAGCGACGCGGTCGGAGAGAGCGGCCCCGCCTACGACGATTTCCCGGCCGGCCAGCCGCTCTCAGGCACCGTCACGACGCGAACGGGCACTCGCCTCGCCGGCCGGCTGGTTTTCGATCTGGACGAAAGCGAAACGACCGAAACGCTGGACGCGCCGGCGAGCGGCATCGACTACACGATCCCCTTCGCCCTGGTCGCGGCGGTTGCGCTTCCGGACCAGGAGGGATGCGGCGACGGCCGGCATGGCGGCGTGACGCTCCACAGCGGCGAGACGCTGGAACTCGAGTGCGCCGGCGACCTCGGCGAAGGGAACGCCGGCATGCTGATCTTCACGGACAGCGGCGAAAGCGCCGAGTACGTACGCTGGGGCGACATCGAGCGGATCGAGTTCGTGACAGCGGAGCGAGGCTGACGCCCTCGCGCGTTTCCTGGCCGCCTTCGGCGGCAGCCGGCGGGGACGCCGGCGCACCCGGTGTCAGAAGATGAGTTCGATCGCCTCGTCGTCGACCGTGCCGGCGGTGCCCCGGTTGCTCCACCACCGCGGCTCGACGAGTTCGCCTTCCCAGGCGTCGAGAGCCCGCCGGAGTTCGTCGAAGACGGCCTGCTCGTCGTCGGCGAGCGGGATCCGCTCGCCGAGGTCGTTCTCCAGGTCGTGCAGCCGGTTCAACTGGCCGAGCGGCGAACCGTGGGGCGCTTCCCAGTCCGGGAACAGGGCGCCGAGCAGCGGAAGCGACGCGACCTGTTCCTCCGAAGCGCGGTTGACCTGCCAGAGCTTCCAGTCGCCGCGGCGGACGGCGCGGTTCGGGCCGGCCCGCCAGAACAGGGTCTCGTGGGGAACGCCGTCGACCTCGCCGCGCAGGTAGGGAAGGAGGTCGACGCCGTCGAGCGGCTTCTCGGGAAGCGGCGCGCCGGCAGCGGCGGCAAACGTTGGCAGCAGGTCGAGCGACGACACCGCCGGCCGGAAGACCTGGCCCGGCTCCACCCTGGCCGGCCAGTTCAGCAGGAAGGGCACGCGGATGCCGCCCTCGAAGAACCAGCGCTTGCCGCCGCTGAGCGGACCGTTGGTGCACCCGCCCTGGAGGTAGAAGGCGCAGCCGTTGTCGGAGAGGAAGACGATCAGCGTGTCGTCCTCGACGCCGTGCTCCCGCAGCCGGGCCCTGACCTCGCCGACGCTGTCGTCGACCGCCGAGACCATGGCCGCGAAGATGCGCACCCTCGGGTCCTCGATGTGCCGGTACCGGTCGAGGTACTTCGCCGTCGCCTGCAGCGGGGTGTGCGGCGCGTAGTGGGCGAGGTAGAGGAAGAACGGCCGGTCGTGGTGCCGGTCGATGAAGTCGAGCGCCTCGCGGGTGAGGACCTCCGTCAGGTACTCACTCTCCTCCACGACCTCCCGGCCGCGAAAGATGGGTCGCTCCCGCACCTCGGCGAGCGGCAGCGGGCTCCAGTTCTCGACTCCTTCCGCGGACGGCTCGATGTAGATCGTGCCGCTCTGCATGCCGAAGAACTCGTCGAAGCCGCGGTCGAGGGGGTGCTTGCCGTCGCCCCAGCCCAGTTGCCACTTGCCGACGGCGCCGGTCGCGTAGCCGGCGGAGCGCATGACCTCGGCCAGGGTCGTCTCGTCCGGGTTCAGGCCGTAGTCCCGGCCCGACGGGTTGAACTCGTAGCCCTGCCGCTGCGGGTAGCGTCCCGTCATCAGGCCGGCCCGGGACGGGCTGCAGACGGCCGCGGTGACGTAGCCGGCCTCGAAGCGGACGCCGCCGCGGGCCAGTTCGTCGATGTTCGGGGTGTCGATGATCTCGCTGCCGTAGATGCCGACGTCGCCGTAACCGAGGTCGTCGGCGAGGATGAAGACGACGTTGGGCGGGCGGCTTGCCTGTTCGGCGGTCGGGTCGGCGGCGCAGCCGAGTGCCGCGACGAGGACCGCCGCCAGTACGAAGTGTTCACGCAACACGGTATTCCTCCGGATCGATCTGCGACACGGCTTCGAGCACCGCCCGGTTGCCGGGCAGCAGCTTGTGGCGCCACACGGGCAGGTAGTCCTCCATGCCGGCGAGCAGCTCGTCGATGGTGAAGTGGCCGGCGATCAGGTTGTAGAGCCCGAGCATGCCCATGTTGGCCAGGCCGGGCGCGCCGCCGTCGCGGGCCAACTGGAAGACGGGAACGCCGTACGAACGGACGCCCTCGAGCGCCGGCGGGTTCCGGACCCGGGAGCTGTCCCAGAGGATGAGCCCGCCCGGTTCGACGCCCGGCCCGTACGACAGGTAGCCGGCGTGGTCGAACGCCAGCACCGCGGTGTAGGTCTCGATCACCGGGTTGTCGATCGGCTCGTCGCTCGAGAGGACGACCGTGCCCTCGACCAGGCCGCCGCGGGTCTCCGGGTTGTAGTCGGAGGTGTAGGCCATGTGCCAGCCCTTGGCGGCCGCCGCGTAGCCGAGCGTCTTCAGGCAGGTCAGCAAGCCGGCGCCGCCCGTGCCGGCGCCGCCGACCCGCTCCACGACGCCCCCGGTCGGACTCGCGTCGACGCTCATCGGACCCGGATCGGCGGGTAGCCCTCGGGCGCCGTCGCCTCACCCATCTGGAAGTACTTCATGATCTGATCTTCGATGAACTGGTTCGAACTCTCCGGCGTGAACGTGACGCCGCCGCCCTTCCAGGGGCCCATCTGGCCGCCCGTCATGCCGTAGGCGTTGTTGTTGTAGATGACGACGATGAAGTTCTCGCGCCGGTTGCAGGCGTGCATCAGGCCGGCCAGACCGATGCCGCAGGCGTCGCCGTCGCCGGAGTACTGGACAACGATCCGCTCGGGGGCCATGCGGGACACGCCGGTCGCCGTGTCGCTGGCGCGGCCGTGCGGCGAAAGCACGGTGTTCACCTCCATCTGCGCCGCGATCGTCGAGCCGCAGCCGACGCCCAGCGCCAGGATCGTCTTCTCCGCGAGGTCGAGCTCGGTTACCAGGTCGCAGAGGATCTGGCTCACCGAGCCATGCCCGCAACCGGGGCACCAGGACGACGGCAGTCCGGTGTGGACGTCGAGTTGAGGCGAGATCTTGCGCGCTTCGACGCCCTCTGGAGGCGTGTAGCGCGCCGGTGCACGGGCTGCTGGTTCAGTCACGTCCGACCTCCGGGATCACGGTGTTCTTGCGGATGCCGAGCAGGTTGTCGAGCATGGCCTGGGCGCCCTCCTGTCCGCGCCGGGCGGCGAGCTGGTCGAGCATCTGTTTCCTGGCCGGCGGATGGGTGTCGGCGAGATGGAAGGCGGTGGGATGGACGTCGTGGAAGCCCCGCGGCTTCACCGGCTGCCCGGCGGCCATCTGGCGGATCGCCTCGAGCACGGCCCGCGCCGGGATCGCCAGGGCCGGCTGTCCAAAGAACTGGACGGGGCAGCGGCCGGCGACCGCCAGACGCACGTCGGTCAGAACCTGGCCGAAGTTGATCTCGACCGTCAGCACCTCGCGGGCGCTGGAAGCCAGCTCCCCGAGGGCCGCCTCCGGGAACGGGAAGAGGGTGATCGGCCGGAACAGTCCGACCTTGATCCCCTCCTCGCGTGCGTTCCTGACCGCTTCCTTCGCGATCCGGGCCATGATCCCGTAGGCCACGACGACGAACTCCGCGTCGTCGCACCGGAAGCTGTCCCAGCGCGTTTCCTCGGCTCGCATCCGCTCCAGCTTGTGCTGGATCTCGTAGCAGACCATCGTGTCGAGTTCGGGCGTGCGGGCGGCGCCGACGACCCGGCGCTTCTCGCGCAGGGAGCGGTCGAGCGCCCAGGTCTTGTCCGGCAGGTCCCGCTCCGGCACCTCGAACGGCTGCAGCGTCTCGATCATGTTCGCCATCTTGCCGTCGATGCAGACCACCGCCGGAATGCTGTACAGGTCGGCGACGTCGAAGGCCTCGGCCGTGAGCTGCACCGTCTCCGTGATCGTCGACGGCGCGAACAGCGGCAACTGGTAGTCGCCGTTGCCGAGGCCGCGGAGCATGCGGATGTCCGACTGCGCCGGGTAGAGCCCGCCCGAGACGCCGACGTGGGCGCGGGTGAGCGCCCCCAGCACCATCGGCGTCTCGGCGCCGGCCGCGTTCGTCAGGCCGTCGATCATCAGGGTCAGCCCCGGGCCGACCGACGCGGTCATCGCCCGCTTGCCGCACGCCGCGGCCCCGAACACCGCCATGACGCTCGAGATCTCGTCGCCGAGCTGCTGGAAGACGCCCCCGTGCTCCGGCAGGGCCTCGGCGACGTACTCGAGCAGTTCGGTCTGCGGAGTGATCGGATAGCCGGCGAAGTAGTCGAGACCGGCGACCATCGCGCCGATTCCCATCGCGTGGGCGCCCATCGTCGGCTTGCCGATCGGCGGCGCGAAGGGTTGCTCGCTCATGGCAGTTCCTCGTGCGGGACCGGCTCGTCGAAGCGGAACACCTCGATCGCCTGGTCGGGACAGACCATCGCGCAGAGGTTGCAGCCGATGCAGTACTTCATCAGGTCCGCCTCCACGATCACCGGCCGCCAGCCCATCATGTTGGCACCGCGTCCCGGCTCGATGATCCGCACCGGGCACGCCGGGATGCAGAGGTCGCAGCCCTTGCAGAGCTGCTCGAAGATCTCGATGTAGCCGCGCTGGACGTCCGGGCGCGGCACCTCCTTCGCCTCGATCAGGTGGCCCGATGCGCCGTCAGCAGACACGATGGTGCGGCTCCTCCCCGCGCAGGACGCGGTCGACGTTGGCGATGCTCTCCCGGATCGCGTCTATCACGCACTCGTTCGTGCTGCCGCCGCTGTGGGGAGAAAGAAAGGCGTTCGGCGCGCCGAGCAGCGGGTTGTCCGCCCGAATCGGCTCGACGCTGAAGACGTCGACCGCGGCCCCGGCGATCCGGCCCTGCGCCAGCGCGTCGGCGAGGTCTGCCTCGTTGACGATTCCTCCGCGCGACGTGTTGACGAGATACGCCGACGGCTTCAACAGAGCGAGTTCCGAAGCGCCGATCAGATCCCGCGTCGCGCCGGTAAGCGGTACGTGGACGCTGACCACGTCGGCCTCCCGCAGCAACTGCTCGAACGGAAGCCGGACGACGCCGAGCTCACGTTCGCCGGCGCCCGGCTCCAGCCCGCGCTCGCGTTCGCGCTCCGGAGCGCTTGCCGAGAGCAACTCCATCTCCAGCGCTCGAGCCCGCTTCGCCACCTCGTGGGCGATCGCCCCGTAACCGACCAGCCCGAGCTTCTTTCCGCGCACCTCGTGGCTGCCCCTGGCGAACAGCGCCGGGTACGGGTTCTCCAGCCGGCGCAGCGCCGCCGTCGCATCCCCCATCCGGCGCAGCAGGAAGATGCACGCCATGATCACGTACTCGGCCACCGACACGGCGTTCGCCTGGGGCACGTTGCACACCGGCACCCCGAGTTCCCGGGCCGCGTCGACGTCGATGTTGTCGACGCCGACCCCGACCTGCTGGATCAGCTCCACGCCGTTCAGGAGTTCCAGTTCGGCCCTTCCCACCAGGTAGGGGTGCGTGGTCAGCAGGGCGCGAGCACCCTCCGTCAGCTCGGCGGTCAGGTCGTCGTTCCGGTGGACGAAGCACGCCTCCCAGTGATCCGGAAACCGGGCGATCCGGTCACGCGGACCCGGCGGCACGAGACAGATCACCTTGTTGCCCCGGTTTCCGCTCATCTTTCTCGTCTCTGCCTGAGGAGTACACTCTGCATCCTACTCCCAACCACGTTCGAGAGATCCCTCATGAGATGGAACCGCCTCACGGCCCCCGCCGTGCTCCTCCCCGCCCTCTTCATCGGCTGCGGGAGCCCAGCCAACGACACAGGCGGCGGACCGGACACCCAGGACACGGCAACCGCGCCGCGGCCCAATCCGCTGCGCGATGCCTACTTCGGCGACCTGCACGTCCACACCCGCTTTTCGATGGACGCGTACATCTTCGACGTGCGGGCCACACCGGACGACGCCTACCGCTTCGCCCGCGGCGCGCCGCTCGTTCACCCCGCCGGCCACACGATGCAGCTCCGCCGGCCCCTGGACTTCCAGGCGGTCACCGACCACGGCATCCTGCTCGGCGTGCTGCCGGCGATGGACGACCCCAACGACCCGCTGTACCAGGTGCCGCTGGCCAGGGAACTCCGCGAACTGGGGCCCTCCGAGGGCTTCCAGCGCGGGCTCCAGGCCTACCGCGACGGCGAGTTCCACAAGATCGACGGGCGCAAGGCGAACCGTACCGCCTGGCTGAGAATCGTTGAGTCCGCCGAGCGCCACAACGACCCGGGCGCCTTCACAACCTTCATCGGCTACGAATACACCACCACCGCCGCCGACACGGGCAACCTCCACCGCAACGTGATCTTCCGCGGCAGCGAGGCGCCGGAGGTGCCGTTCTCGGCGATGGACTCGGACAACCCGGAGGATCTCTGGGTCTGGCTCGACAACCTCCGCGACAACGGCGTCGAAGCGCTCGCCATTCCCCACAACTCGAACGGCAGCAACGGCAACATGTTCAGCCTGTTGACGTTCGGCGGCGAGCGGCTCGACGCGGAGTACGCCGAGACGCGGATGCGCAACGAGCCGATCGTCGAGGTGACCCAGGTCAAGGGCACGTCGGAGGTCCATCCGATGCTGTCGCCGAACGACGAGTGGGCCGCCTTCGAGATCATGCCCTACCGGGTGAGCAGCAACCTTCCGAGCGAACCCCAGGGGAGCTACGTGCGCACCGCCTACCTCGACGGGCTGCTGCTCGAGGAGACCCTGGGCTTCAACCCCTTCCGATTCGGCCTGGTCGGCGCGACGGACAGCCACAACGCCGGCGGCACGCCGGACGAGGACAACTACCACAGCAAGGTCGGCAGGCGGGACGGCACGCCCCAGCTTCGCGGCTCCGTGCCGCTCGACGAACCGAACCCGGACGGCTCCCCCGCCTACGCCCAGACCTACTTCCAGATGTGGGGCGCCTCCGGCCTGACCGGAGTCTGGGCCGAGCAGAACACGCGCGACTCGATCTACGACGCGTTCCGGCGCAAGGAGACGTTCGCGACGACCGGGCCGCGGATCCAGGTGCGGTTCTTCGGCGGCTACGACTTCGACGCGGGACTCGCCGACGACCCCGACCTGATCGCCAGGGCCTACGAGCAGGGCGTCGCGATGGGCGGCGAGCTGCTGGCGGACGGCAAGCGAGCGCCGAAACTGCTGTTGTGGGCCGCGGGCGACCCGGAGGGCGCCGGCCTGCAGCGGCTCCAGGTCGTCAAGGGCTGGGTCGACGGCGGCGAGGCGCACGAAACCGTCATCGACGTCGCCTGCTCCGACGGCGGCACGCCGTCGGGCGACCCGGCGCGCTGCCCCGACAACGGCGCCACCGTCGACCTGTCCGACTGCAGCATTTCCGAGGACCTCGGCGCCGCCGAGCTCCACGCCGTGTTCGAGGACCCGGGGTTCGATCCCGCCCAGCGGGCGGTCTACTACCTGCGGGCGCTCGAGAACCCGACCTGCCGCTGGTCGACCTGGGACGCGATCCGCGCCGGCGTCGAGCCGAGGCCCGGCCTGCCGCCGACGATCCAGGAACGCGCCTGGTCGTCGCCGATCTGGTACCAGCCGTGAGCCGCGCCGCACACCGGGTGTGCCCGAACACCGATGTCGCCGCACACTGGGTGCGCCGGCGTCCCCGCCGGCTGCCGCCACAGGCGGCCAGGAAGCGCGCGAGGCCGCAGGCCTCGCTCCTTGCTGCCGCACTCATCGTGGCACTCCCCGCCTGTCAACCCAGCGACCCCGCTCCCGCCTCCAACCTCGTCGCCGACATGCCCACCCACGCCCAGTCCTCAGACCGCCAGTGGATCTCCTGGCGCGAGCACATCATCGACGACGTAGCGGTCGGCGGCGTGCCGATCCGCGGCGGCGACGGACTCGAGATGGCCGACCTCGACGGCGACGGCTACCTCGACGTCGTCTCCGTTCACGAGTCGGACACCGAGTACGGCAACGTCGGCCAGGGCCACGTCCGGCTCGCCTTCGGTGGCCCCGATCCCACGGTGTGGCACCTGGCCACTCTCGCCGAAGGGAACGAGGCCGCGGCCGCCGAAGACGTCGCCATCGCCGACTTCGACGGCGACGGCGATCTCGACGTCGTAGCCGCCTGCGAGCTGGCCCACCTCATCTACTTCGAGAACCCCGGCACCGGCACGGAAGAGGCGGCCGCTGCTTTGCGGAGCGGCGACTGGCCACGCGTGATCCCGGCGGTGACGAAGGACCGGGGCTCCTACATCCGGGTGTTCGCCGCCGACCTCGACGGCGACGGCCTGCCCGAAGTCATCGCCCCCAACAAGGGCGCGCAGAACCCTGACCGGCAGACCACCGAGAAGCACGCGATCTCCTGGTTCGACACGATGGCCGACCCGCTCTCCGGCGACTGGGCCGAACACGAGATCGTCCGCGTGATCTGGCCGATCAACTCCCAGACCGTCGACCTCGACGGCGACGGCGACACCGACGTCGTCGGCGGTTCGACCGGCGAAGGCCGCATCTTCTGGTTCGAGAACCGGAGCGCGGGCGACGGCGACGTCGAACTCACTGAGCACCCGATCAACATCGAAGGCACGACGACCACCGCGGATACCGTCCGGCCGCCGAACGCCCCACCAACCGGTGCGCTGCTCAACGGCTTCAACATGGCCTTCGTCGACCTCTCGGGCGACGGCCGGCTGGACCTCGCGACGGTCGAGTTCGGCGGCGTCCTGGTCTGGATCGAGCAACCGGCCGATCCGGCGGGCGCTTGGCAGCTGCGGCCCATCGGCCGCCTGACCCCGGACAACCTGGTCGGCTTCGCCTTCGCCGACATCGACGGCGACGGCGCCCTCGACGCCATGTCGGGCGCCTACAGCCGCAGCGGACGGGCGGCCGACCAGGAAGTCCAGCCCGACACGCCGCTCGGGCGACTCGCCTGGTTCGAGAACCCCGGCGACCTCGACGGCGACTGGACCCGGCACGACATCTCGCGGCGCAAGCGCGGCATGTTCGACAGCTTCGTCGCCCGCGATCTGGACGCCGACGGCGATGTCGACTTCGTCGGTACCCGCGGCAACAGCGCGGACTTCGACGGCGTGTACTGGCTCGAACAGGTACGCACCGCGGAACCGGTCGCCGCCTTCGACCAGGCCCGCGACGTCGAAAGCGAGCAGATGCCGCTACCTTGAGGCCACACACTGGGTGCGCCGGCGTCCCCGCCGGCTTCCGGGCGGCGCCGCGAAACGGTGACGACCGGAGAAACACGGGAGGCCGAAGGCCTCTCCTTCAAGGAGCGAGGCCTTTGGTCTCGCGCGTTCTCCTGGCCGCCTGCGGCGGCAGCCGGCGAGGACGCCGGCGCACCCAGCGTGTGGCGTCCTGCTGCTGCACGCTGCCGCACCCGGTGCGGGGTCTCCCGCTGCTTCGCGCCAGCGCACCCAGCGTGATCTACACTGACGTCGCTTGAGCCAACAACGACGGGAGGCACTGGAGGGTTCCGTACGATCGATGGCGAAGGACCTCGCCATCGACCTCATCGGCTACGCCTCGGCCGCCGTCCTCGGGCAACGCCTCGACGAGCGCCACCGCCCCTCCACGCTGAGCGCCGAGTCCCGCACCCTCATCGTGCTCGGCAAGCGCACGCTGCGCGGGGTGCTTTGGGCACGACACCTGCCCAGCAAGCAGCTCGCCGGCGGGCGGACCCTGCGGGCCCTCGAGTTCGCGGCCGAACGGATCGCCTTCGACCTCGAACGCCGCGGCGGGCTCGCACTGCCCGTGTCCCCGGCATCGCTCGACTTCGAGAAGAGGACGCCGGGCGACCTGCTGCCCGCGGGCCAGGGCTCGCCGCTGCTGCGCGCGGGCGCCGTGCTCGCCGGGCTCGGCACGCTCGGCCTGAACCGGATGGTGCTGACGCCGGAGTACGGGCCGCGCGTCTTCTTCGCCGGTGTTCTGACCTCGGCGGAGATCGAGCCGGGAACCGAACTCCCGGAAGAACTCTGCCTCGGCCTCGAGGAGTGCGGCCGCTGCGCCGCGATCTGCCCGGCCGACGCGATCCCGCGGCGGGCGCCACGAGGCGCCGGGCCCGCGGCGATCCGCGGTCTCGACGAGGGTGCCTGCGCCCGGAGCTGCCAGCCCTTCGGTTTCGAGGCGTTCAGCGACCACCTCGCATCGATCTTCGAGGCGCGCACCGGCGACGAGATGTGGCAACGGATGCGCGGCCGCAAGTCGGGCGAGATCTGGTCCGAGATGGCGATGATGAAGGAGGCCGCGCTCACCGGCTGCAGCGAGTGCGTCCAGGTCTGCCCCGTCGGCCGCGACTACGAGCGGCTCCGCTCGTCCGTCCACCGCCGCCACGACCTGCCCGACCGGCTGCCGCGCAACGAGGCGGACGGTTTCGTCGAGATCGAGAATCTCGGGCCGCAGATCCGCCGCCACACGACCTGGGAGCAGGAGCGCCGGTGAGCACGAACCTGAAGCAGGACCTCGCCCGCTACGCCTTCGAGCGGGGCGCCGACTCGGTCGGCGTCGCCGACGTCGCCGCTTACTCCGCCGTCACCGAAAGCGGCCAGGTGCCCGACTACCTGTGCGAGGGCATGAAGAGCATCGTCGTGGTCACCAAGCACCTGCTGACCGGCGCGATGGCCCTCCAGGACGTGGCGACCCAGTCGACGAACTCGCACCTGGCGCTCGACTCGGCCGAGGAGACCGCCTGGGAGATCGCCGAGTGGCTCGAGGACCGCGGCCACTGCGCGCTGCCGGTCTCCGGCGAGTACGCCGACCTGGACCTCAAGTGGACCGGGGCGGGGCGGCGATGCGCATCAGCATCCGCTCGCTCTACGTCGTGCTGCGCAAGCTGCTGGGCGCCCAGGTCGATCTCGACGTCTCCCAAGTGCTCGACAACCGCTACTGGCGCGACTTCTTCCTCGCCACAAACAGCAAGCGCGGTGCATTCGCCGCATGCTTCGAGTGCATGTACATCTGCCCCGTCGGGTCGCGGGACATCCGCAGGATCATGCGCATCCCCTACCGCCGGCAGGACCTGCCGCCCGGCAGCGTGGTCCACATCCGCGGCGACGAGGAACACGAGCTCGTCTTCCGCGGGCCGCCTGGTGAGCGCGATCCGGAGTACATCCGCGACCGCGACTTCGACCATCTCGTCCACATCGGCGGATGAGCGCTCCGGCGGGCGGCAACGGCGCTGGTCCGGCTATCGACGCCGAGGCAATCAGAACGCAGGCGAGGACCCTGGGAATCGACCTGGTCGGCTTCTGTTCCTGGCAGGACCTCGAGGCGGAAGCCCCGGACTACGACAAGCCGTCTCAGCTCTCGACCTATCTCACACGGCTGATCGTTCTCGCCAAGCGTTACCCGACCGGCGTCGCCCGCTCGCCCGACGCCGCGTTCCGCCAGTACGCCGCCGGCCGCGTGGCGCGCCATCTCGAGGAGGCCGCGGGAGGGCTCGCGTACTGGCTGGAGGAGCGCGACGCGATCGCCTGCATCCTTTCGGCGGCGATCCCCGACCTGCGGCGCCAGCCGATGGCCTACGCCGGACCGGGCGGCCAGGGCTCGCTGCTCCTGAGGCAGGCCGCGGCCGCGGCAGGCCTGGGCACGCTCGGTCTGAACGAGATGATCCTGACGCCGGAGTACGGCCCGCGCGTGTTCCTGGCGGGGGTCCTCACCGATGCCGCGGTCGACTGCGGGCAGCCCCTCGAAGACGAACTCTGCCCCGGCCTCGACGAGTGCGGCCGCTGCGCCGAAGTCTGCCCCGTCGCGGCCATTCCTGACTCAGCGCCGGCCGGCGTACCGCTGAGGGAAGTCCGCGGACTCGAGGCCGAAGCCTGCGCCCGCGCCTGCCAACCGTTCGGCCCCGACCGGATGGTCGAGCACCTCGCCGACCTGTTCGCGTCGAAGTCCGCCGCCGAGGCGGTCGAGATCGCCGAAAGCCCGGCGACGCAGCGGATCTTCTACAACCTCACCGTGCAACGGCAGGGGGCGTACACCGGCTGCCAGAGCTGCCAGTTGGCCTGCCCGGTCGGCGAGGACTACGAGAGGTTCGATCGCTAGCCCACTGGGTGGCGACGGAACACACCGGGTGCGCCACCCTGGGGTGCGCCGGCGTTGGCTACGGGGCCGCACACTGGGTGCGCCGGCGTCCCCGCCGGCTTTCGGGCGACGCCGCGGAGCGGTGGCGACCGAAGTTGAGTCGTGAGGCCGAAGGCCTCTCCTTAAAGGAGCGAGGCCTGCGGCCTCGCACGTTTCCTTCAGAAGGCCGGCGGGGACGCCGGCGCACCCAGTGTGGAACCTCCTTGCTACTGCGTGTCCGGCCGGTCGTCCGGGACGAAGCCGTCCCGGTTCGGCATCTCGATCGTCGGCAGGCTCTCCTGGTCGAGGACATCGTTCTCTCCGACGAGTCCCATCAGGTTCAGCAGATGGGCAACGACGGCGTAGATCTCGTCGTTCGTCAGCGATCCCGGCGCCTCGTATGGCATGGAGCGGCGGACGTAGTCCCACAGGGTCGTGGTGTACGGCCAGTAGCTCTCGACCGTCTTCCGCGGACGCTCCGAAGTCAGGCTGCCGCGGCCGCCGACGAGCGCCGCGGCGTCTTCTCCCTGGGCGTTTCGACCGTGGCAGGCGGCGCAGAACTGCTGGTAGACCGCCTTGCCTTCCCGGGCGGTCCCGCGGCCTTCGGGCAGGCCCTTGCCGTCCGGGAACACGGTGTAGCCGGCCGCGCTCAGTTCCTCGGAGGTGGCCTCGTGGCCGAGGCCGGTCTGGTCGGGCTCGCCAGCGACAGTGGCGCCAGCGGCGAGGAAAAGGAGGGCGACGAAGAGAGAAGGAGCGAGGCCTGCGGCCTCGCGCGTTTCCTTCGGAAGGCCGGCGGGGACGCCGGCGCACCCAGTGTGCGACCTCGTACCGACTGCTCTGTGACTACTCCTCGACACTCGTCACCTCTCCCGACTCCTGAACCTCCCAGGCCTTGATCCGGTTGTTGTGGTAGATCGTCGACCGGCCACGCGCCTCGAGCAGGGCCGCCAGGGTCGGCTGAACGTAGCCCGTCTCGTCCGTGGCCCGGGACATCAACACGTGCCGGCCGCCGTCCCAGCGCCAGGGCGATCGGAAGCGGGTGAACGCCTTCGCAAGGCGCGGGCCCTCGATCTCGGCGTCGGCCCAGGAATCGCCACCGTCCGTCGAAACCTCGACGCGGGAGATCGTGCCGCGTCCGGACCAGGCCAGGCCGCGGATCTCGACGAACCCGGGCCGGTCCAGCTTCTGCTCGCCCGAGGGCCGGGTGATGACGGACTTCGCGTCCATGACCAGCGTGAACTGGCGGGCCTTGCCGTCCGGCAGCAGGTCGGTGTACTTCGACGTTTCGTCGCGGGCCATCGACGGCATGTGGGCGACCTCGATCCGGCGCAGCCACTTGACGCTGATGCTCCCTTCGCAGCCCGGTACCAGGAGCCGCAGCGGATAGCCCTGTTCGGGCCGGACGGCCTCTCCGTTCTGGCCGTAAGCGATCATCACGTCGTCGAGCGCCCGCTCCAGCGGCACGCTGCGGCTCATCAGTCCCGCGTCGGCGCCCTCCGCGACGATCCAGCTCGCCTCCGGCCTGACCCCGACTTCGTCCAGCAGGTCGGCCAGCAGCACGCCAGTCCACTCGCTACAGCTCGCCAGTCCGTGGCTCAACTGCACGTTCGGCGCTCCGGCCGGCGACCACTCGCGGGCGCTGTTGCCGGAGCCAATGTCCACCCACGACGAAACCACAGGCCCCGAGGGCTACGACCAACCCGCCGTCGAGGCCTGGATCGCCGGGAACGTCGACAGGCTGACGCCGCCCCTTCAGTGGACGCGACTCGAGGGCGGCCACTCGAACCTGACCTACAGGATCGACGACACGGCGGGTCGCACGGCTGTCATCCGGCGGCCGCCGCAGGGCAAGCTGCTGCCCAAGGCGCACGACATGAGCCGTGAGTGGGCGCTGATCTCGGCGCTCGGGCCGACTCCGGTGCCGGTGCCGCCGGCGATCGCCTTCTGCGAGAGTCCGGACGTCACCGGCGCCTGGTTCTACGTGATGGGCCTGGTCAACGGCCGGCCGCTCTACAGCTCGGCCCACACCGAGGAGTGGGTGCCGCGGGAGCGCCGCCCGAAGCTGGCGCACTCGTTCATCGACGTCCTGGCCGAACTCCACGCCGTCGACCCGGACGAGGTCGGTCTCGGTGAGCTCGGCAAGCGCGACAGCTACGTCGGGCGCCAGCTTCGCACGTGGTACCGGTCGTGGACGGCGTCCATCGAACCGGCGCAGCTCGACGACGCGCGCGCGCACGAGCTGCAGCGCTACTTCCTCGATCACCTGCCGGACCAGGGTCCGGCGCGAGTGGTCCACGGCGACTACGGCCTCCACAATTGCCTGGTCGGGCCGGACTCGACGATTGCCGCCGTCGTCGACTGGGAGATCTCGACCCTCGGCGATCCGCTGGCGGACCTGGCCTACGCGATGAACCAGTGGATGCCGGCGACGGACACGATGCCCACCGGCGCCGGGGGCGCGACCGCGGCGCCCGGCTTCCCGGCGCGCGAGGAGTTGCTGGAGCGGTACGCGGAGCGGACCGGCCGCGATCTGTCGAATCTCGACTACTACGTGGGCTTCAACCGCTGGAAGTCCGCGGCGATCGTGCACGGCGTGTACGCCCGGTACATGGAAGGCAAGAAGAGCACCGAAGGCGTCGACCTGCCCGAGATGCGCCAACGCATCATCCGGACGCTCGACCTGGCTGAAGAAGCGGTCAACCGCCTCTGAGGCGCCGCAGCGACAAGGAGCGAGGCCTGCGGCCTCGCACGTTTCCTTCAGAAGGCCGGCGGGGACGCCGGCGCACCCAGTGTGGACCGTCGACGGAGTTGCATACTGGGTGCGCCGGCGTCCTCGCCGGCTTTCGGGCGACGCCGCGGAGCGGTGGCGACCGAAGATGACTCGTGAGGCCGAAGGCCTCTCCCTGTCCCTACGGCAACCGAAACACCAACAGCTCTTCCGTCGCCGTCACCGCCACGTACTGCCGGCCGTCGGCCGCCGCGTACGTCATCGGGTTCGCGTTGCCCTGGAGCGGCAACTCCGACGACCACAGTTCCTCGCCCGTCTCCACGTCGAGCGCACGGAGGCGGCGGTCGTCGGTCGAGGCGATGAAGGCGAGACCGCCGGCGGTGACGATCGCCGAGGCGCGGCCCGGGCGTCCGGTCTCCCGCTTCTCCGCCGGCAGCCCCTCCGTGACGCCGAGCGGCCGCCGCCACGCGACTTCGCCGGTGTCGGCGTCGATCGCGGTCAGAGCCCCCCAGGGCGGCTTCTGGCACGGCCAGGACACGTCGCCGATGCGGACCGCGAAGGAGAACGGCCGGGCCACCCGCAGGACGTAGGTCACGGGATCGGCCTCCGTGTCTCCCTCGACCCAGCCCATCGTACCGATGTCCTGGCTGAGAGCGAGCAGCCGGCGCGTCGCCGGGTCGAAGGCAACGCCGCCCCAGTTCGGGCCGCCGGCGAGACCCGGGAACAGCAGGGTGGCGCCGCGATCCTCGGCGCCGCGGTGCATCCAGGGCGTGTACGGACCCGCGTTGTGAAGCGGCCCGGCGCTCTCGACGAGTTCCGCGCAGGCTTCCGCGTGCTCGGCCGTCGTGTCCTCGGCGGTCACGAGGTCCTCCGCCTCGTAGCCGACCCGCCCCAGCGCCGGCGTCACGCTCGGGATCGGCTGCGTCGGGTGGGTCTGCTCGCCAGGCACCTCGCTCGCCGGCATCGGCCGCTCCTCAACGCCGAAGACGGGCTCGCCGTTCTCCCGATTGAGGACGAAGAGGTAGCCCGACTTCGTCGTCACGGCGAGCGCGTCGACGGTCTCCCCGCCCCGGTCGACCTCGAAGAGCACGGGCGGCGCCGGCGGATCGTGGTCCCAGATGTCGTGGTGGATGGTCTGGAAGTGCCAGCGGTAGTCCCCGGTCCGGATGTCGACCGCGACCACCGCGTTGGCGAACAGGTTGGCGCCGTGCCGGTCGCCGCCGTAGGCGAACGGGATGGGCGCGGCGAGCGGCAGGAAGACGAGCTCCCGTTCCTCGTCGACCGTGAAGTAGAAGGGCCAGGCGTTCCCGCCCAGGCGGCCCCGCCAGCTCTCGCCCTCCCAGGTCTCGTGGCCGACCTCGCCCGGCTGGGCCACGGAGTTGAACTCCCAGAGCTTCTCGCCGGTGACGGCGCTGAACGCCCGGGCGTTGCCGATGCCGCCCGCCGTTCCCGGCGGCGTGTTCGCGCCGACGACGACGATGTCCTCCCAGACCAGCGGCACGGAGTTGTAGGGGGCGCCGATGTCGACCGCGCCGCCATCGCCGAACTCCGTCGACGGCGTTCCCGTGGCCGCGTCGAGCGCAATCAGCCGTGCGCCGGCGCAGAACACGATACGGGGCGCCGCCCCGTCCGCGCCGCCGCCCGGCCAGTACGAGACGCCGCGGCGCGACGGGGCGCCGTCCGCCACCGTGTGGCGCCAGAGCGCCTCTCCGGTCGCCGCGTCGAGCGCGACCACCGCGCTGGCCGCGGGCAGGTAGAGCACGCCGTCCACCGCGACCGGCGTCGCCTGGGAGCGCGCCGGCCGCCCGGGATCGCCCGCGCCCTCGCCGGCAGGCGACGAAGCGAGTCCGTAGGTCCAGGCTGGCGCCAGGTGGCCGACGTTGGCGGTCGTGATCTCGGCCAGCGGCGAGTACCCGCTCCCCGCGGCGTCGCCGCGGTACATCGGCCAGTCGGCGCGCGCCGAACCGCCCTCGGAACCGCCGCCGCAGCCCAGCACGGCCACCACCGCGACCGTCGCCGCCAGAGGCCGTATGATCCTCGCTCCACACTTCATCGCTGTGTTTCCGGGAATGCCCGTCGGGAAGGGACTAGACTGTAGCCGAGACCCGTTGCCGGCCCTGGTCCAGACTGCCGAGGCGGCGCGGGTCTCTCGGCTTGAAGGGAAGAAGGCATGAACCCACGTCCCCCGTCGTCCCCGGCTCTGGCTCTGGCCCTGCTGGTCGCCGGCGCGGCCGGCGGGCCGCCGGTGAGCGGTCAGGAAGAGGAGCAGGTCGACTACGTCACGGACGTGCAGCCGATCCTTGAAGCGTTCTGCTACGAGTGCCACGGCGAGGACAGGTCCCTGCGCGAGGCGGATCTCCGCCTCGACATCAAGGAGCTGGCGTTCAAGGACCTCGGCGGCTTCCCCAACATCGCCCCCGGCGACCCGGACGACAGCGAGCTCTACATTCGCGTGAGCTCGGAGTTTCTGGAGATGCGGATGCCGCCGTATGAGGCCGGCACCCAGTTGACCGAAGAGCAGATCGAGACGATCCGGCTGTGGATCCTGCAGGGAGCCGAGTGGCCCGACGAAGTGCAGCCGGAAGGCGGAGTGGATGGTTAGTGTGTGGTGCCGGCCTGACGGCCGGCGCGTTACCAAGCCGCCTGCGGCGGCAGCGGGCCAGAAGACCCGCGCACCCAGTAGGAGAAGGACAATGAAGCGAAAGACCGCTACTCGAATGACCCGGATCGCCGCGTTCCTGCTGGCAGCCGGCATCGCCGGCCAGGCGGTCGCCCAGACCGGCTACGGCGGCGGGGGCAGCGGCCTTCCCCGGGTCGAACTGCCGGACGAGCCGTGGATCATGAACACCCACCTGATCCCCGAGGTCAAGGTCTCCGTGGTCGTCCGCGGCATCAACCGGCCGTGGTCCCTCGCCTTCCTGCCCAAGGGCGACATGCTGGTCACCGAACGTGGCGGCGACCTGCGCCTGGTCCGCGATGGCGTGCTCGTCGACGAGCCGATCGCCGGCGTCCCCGACGACGTGCTCGCCCGCAGCCTCGCCGGCATGATGGAAGTCGCCATCCACCCGCACTTCGCCGACAACGGCTACGTCTACCTCACCTACACGAGGCAGGTTTCGGGCCGCGAAGGCACCGTCGCCCTGGTCCGCGGCAGGCTCGACGGCACCGCGCTCGTCGACGTCGAGGACGTGTTCGTCGCCCAGCCCTGGGGCGGCTCGATCGCCGCCGCCCGCCTCGCCTTCGTGCCCGGCGAGGACGTCATGTACATGACGATGGGCGGAGCCTTCGGCGCCGACCTCGTCGACGGCACCCAGAGCTTCTTCGGCCACGCCAAGCTGGCCCAGGACCCGAACAGCCACGCCGGCAAGACGCTGCGCCTCCGCCTCGACGGCAGCGTGCCCGACGACAACCCCTTCGTCGGCAAGGAGGGGCACAAGCCCGAGATCTACTCGATGGGCCACCGCAATCAGATGGGCCTGGCGCTCCACCCCGAGACGAACCAGCCCTGGACCACCGAGCACGCCCCGCAGGGCGGCGACGAGCTGAACGCCATCGAAGCCGGCAAGAACTACGGCTGGCCGGTCGTCTCCTACGGCCGCCACTACAACGGCGTGCGCATCTCCGAGCGCTTCTGGGCCGAAGGCATGGAGGAACCCGCCATCTTCTGGCTGCCCTCCATCGCCCCTTCCGGCCTCGCCTTCTACACCGGCGACGCCTTCCCCCAGTGGAAGGGCAACCTGTTCGCCGGCGCGCTGATGACCGGCCGGATGCCCAACACCGGCCATCTCGAACGGCTCATCTTCAGCCCCAAGGGCGAGGAACTCGGCCGCGAGTGGCTGCTCAAGGAGATCGGCAAGCGCATCCGCGACGTCCGGCAAGGCCCCGACGACTTCATCTACGTCATCACCGACGAGCGGGACGGCGCGGTGATCAGGCTGGAGCCGGCCGAGAAGGCGGAAGAGGCCGAAGCCGCCGTCGGCTAGCTACGGCGTGTACCAGATCGGGGAGCTCCACGCCCGTTCCTGGTGGGTCGCGTGCAGGTCGGGGTTCGGCTCGATGCCGAGGCTGAGCGCATCCCAGGTCGACCAGCGGCAGGTCGGGTTCTCGAGCACGCGGACGTAGTAGAAGGAACGGGCGCCCGGGTCGAAGTCCGTGTCGGTCCAGGTGGTACGGAGTTCGACGGCGCCCTTGTCCCGGCTGATCGAGCAGTCGTCCAGGTTGACCTGAGCACCGTTGTCATCGCAGCGGTGGGTTTCGGGGTCGGGCTCCAGGCCGTCGGAGCAGACGACGTCGTAGACCTGCTCCTTCGCCTCGCCGTCCTCCAGCCAGCCCTTGATGACCTGGGCCCGCTGCAGCCAGGCGTTCTCCGGATCGCGGAGGGCCCAGACCAGGAAGCTCGGTGCGGCGGCGTTTCCAGATGCCGGCGAGGACGCCGGCGCACCCAGTGTGCGAGTCCCCGCTGCACCCAGGTCGCCGCCCATTGGCACCCCGGCCTCGTACGCCGCAGCAACCTGATCGGCGGCGGCCGCCACCGCCTCATCGAGCCCGAAGCCGCCGAAGAAGCGCACCCGGATGCGGGTGCCCGACGTCGCGAAGGACTCGCGTCGCTTCAACGCGTCGAAGATCGCGGCGCGGGTGTTCGTATCCGCCCACACACCCGCCAGGCCGCCGGTGCCGTGTGTCGCCGTGCGCGGAGTCCAGAAGTTCTCCCAGCCGCCGTCCTCCTCGCGGTAGGCGGCGCCGCGCGCCTGGGGCGTGTTCGTCCTCGAGCTGAAGCGGTTGTCCTCCTCGTAGGAGCCGGCGGAGACGTGACTGTCGCTCGAGCCGACCGCGCCGAGGGCGTAGGGGTTCACGCCCAGGCGCTCCTCCATCTCGAGCCCGGTCAGCAGCGCGTCCCGCCAGTAGCCGCCCTTGAAGATGGAGATCGGATCCGTGTTGTTCACCCGGTCCAGGTAGTACTGGACGATCTGGAAGTCGGCCCACTCGTCGTTCGGGGACAGCGACGGGTGAACCTCCGAAGTGCCCTTCTGCTGGCTGATCTCGGCCACCGGCTCGTTCCGAATCCGCTTTGCCGCGAACTCCGCGTCGATCTCCGCGCCCTTCCAGGTCTCCCGGTCGGGAAAGGCCAGACCGTCGCTCTGGTTCATGTTGTGCGGCATGGCCAGCGCCTCGATCCCCGCCTCGCGCAGGCCGTCGAGCCAGTTCCAGAGGTCCTCGGGGTCGCCGTCGAGCGAACTGAAGGGAAGCTCCGGCGCCTCGCCGCCGCGGAAGATGACGTTCCGGTGCACGTGGCGGCCACCGACCCCCTTCGTGTACTCGTAGCCGATCAGGGCGGTGAACCGACCCGGATCGTTGTGCCGCTCGGCGGCCTCGATGATCCGTTGCCAGGCGCTCGCGCGCACCTCCGGCCCGTTGATCGGGTCGCCCGTGGCGGCGAGTTCCCGCAACCGGCTCAGCGCTCCCAGCCGCGCCCGAGCCGCGCCGCCCTCGCCGCTGAACAGATCCTCGGTCAAAGGATGTCCATAGGTCGGACTGTCCGGGTCGATCAGCGCCGGCAGGGCGCCCAGGTACTCCGCGTGGTCCGTTACCGCGAGGAAATCGAGCGGCGCGCCGGAGAGGCGGATCGATTCACCCGACGGATGAGGGATCGCCTCCCCCCTGGCAAACCGGTAGGCGTCGTCGGGCGTCGTGCGGACGGTGCCCATGAAGGCGTCGTGCGAGTACATCGTGTGGATGTGCATGTCGCCGAACAGGGCGACCCGGTCGGCGGGCGCGGTGGCCGCGCCGCCGGCTTCTCCGGCGGCGGTGCGGGTGGCCTCATCACCTGCGGGCGCACCACAGGCGAGAGCGGTCAGGGCGAGAGCGGGCAGACCGGTTCTGGTCATCGGCGAGGCCCTCCAGGTTGTCGGTGCGGACCTTCAACCATAGCGGAGGTCACTCCGTCTTCTTCACCACCACGAAGGTCACGTCATCCTCCGGCGCCGCGAACGCAACCAGGTCCTCCCGCAGCCGCTCGCAGATCTCCGTTGCTGGCTCGCCCCGCACTGCCTCCAGCAGCTCCTCCGCACGCTCCTCGAGATACCGGCCGCCGCCGTGCTCGGCGAAGCCGTCGGTGTACAGCAGGAGCAGGTCGCCCGCCTCGAGCAGCTCCACCTCGCTGACCTCGTAGGGCCGCTTGTAGCCGAGGGGGCCGGGGTCGACGCGCTCGTCCATGTAGGCGTTCGACGCGAACATGCCGACCGGCGGAAAGCGGACGAGCTGGTCTTCGGGCAGGTGCTCGATGCGGCCGGGCCGGCCGGCGAACACCAGGGGCGCAGGGTGGCCGGCCGAGAAGAAGCGAAACCTGCCCTGCTCGGACACCTCTCCGTAGACCATCGTGAGGTACTTGTTCAGGGTGGTCGACTTGTAGAAGCGCTGGTTGATGTGCTCGAAGAGCCGCGTCGTGATCTCGCCGAAGAGGTCGAGCTCGTAGTACGCCCCCAGCAGGAAGGCCTGGTGGAGCATCGCCGCGACCAGGGCGTCCGTCACCTTGTGCCCGGAGACGTCGGCCACGAGGACTCCGGCCCGCTGCCGGCACTTGCGCAGGCCGGCGACGACCTCCGTCCGTCCCGCCGCTTCCGCCTCGCGAAGACGGCGCTCCAGGTCGTAGCGCTGCTTGAAGTCGAGGTAGATCACATGGTCGCCGCCGATCGCCCGCACCAGCGGCATCGAGACCCCGTGCACCTCCACTCCCCGCAGGTTCGGCAGGTCGCCGGGCTCCGGCTTCGTCGCCAGACCGATCTCCTCGAGGTTGGCCAGCTCGGCCCGAATCTCGGCCTGCCAAGTATCGGTCGGTGTCTGCGGCACGGCGCGGTCCACTGTATCGCGCCAAACGAGAAAGGGGCGGCAGGCTGGAGAGCCTGCCGCCCCGGCGAAGGTTGGCAGCGACGAAGAGCGGGTTATGCGCTTTTCATCACTCAGGTTTTGTTGGACAGACGGCCTAAGTTTGAACCTCCATCGCTGCCCGGCAGCGTCCCGGAGCAAGGAATCGGGTGCTGATGATCACCCTGAACTTCCGGGAGAGCTGCCTCGTTTCCTGCTCGATCCCTGGTTCCCTACCTGTCGGTCGGGAACGGGTTTTCGGGGAACGAGTTCCCGACCAGATCTTCAGGGTTTCGTGTGGAATGTGAGTGAATCGGGGTAGAGGTCGAGTCCGCCGAGATGGAAGTAGATGGCGTTGCGGAAGCGTTCGCGATTGCGATAGCCGCGGGCGGCTTTCTTGAGCCACTGGATCACGGAGTTGATGCCTTCGAGACGTGCGTTGGTCACCGCTCGTTCGGTGGCGTTCAGGACGCCGTCGAGATGAGCCTTCAGCATCCGGGCCACCCGCCGCCACCCGCCGCCACCCGCTTCATCGGCTCCAGGCGGCTGCGGATCGCCCACGAGTACCAGCCCCTGAAGA
>JAPVWO010000045.1 GCA_027493375.1 Candidatus Multivorans thiocomprendens
CGCGCTCCAGGCCGCCTCCGACTGGGTCTTCGACCGCGAATCGCCCTACCAGGTGACGCTCAGCCTGCTCGTCGTCCATCGCGGCAAGATCGTCCACGAACGCTACGCCGACGGCGTCGACATGACGACCCGGACCCGCACCTGGTCGACGGCGAAGAGCATCGCCTCGACCCTGATCGGCATGCTGGTCGACGACGGCAAGCTGGCTCTCGACGAACCGCTCGGCTTCGACTTCCTTCCCAAGGAAGCCGCCGCGACGGAGACCGACCCCCGGGCCGCGATCACGCTGCGTCACGCGCTGAACATGTCGAGCGGACTGCAAACGGTGGACAACGGCGGGCAGGAGTACGCCGTCGGCTCCGGCATGTCCTACTGGGCGGGCGCCAGTTCCGTCGAAGCCGCCCGCCGCCGCGCCCTGATCCGCGAGCCGGGCGCGAACTGGGACTACGAGAACTACGACACCCTGCTCGCCGTCTACGCAATGAGGCGTGCCCTCGGCAGCCAGAAGAAGTACCACGAGTTCCCCCGCAAGCGCCTGCTCGACCGGATCGGCATGCGGAACACCCTGCTCAGCACCGACCGCTTCGGCGACTTCGTCCTCAGCAGTCAGGTCTACACCAGCGCCCGGGACCTCGCCCGCTTCGGCCTTCTCTACCTCCAGAACGGCCTCTGGAACGGCGAACGCCTCCTCTCCGAAGAGTGGATCGACTTCGTCCGCACCCCGGCCCCCTCGACCGCCGATCGCGGCAACTTCTACGGCGGCCAGTTCTGGCTCGTCCCCGACGAACGTGGGGACGTCCCCAGGAACGCCTACTCCACCGCCGGCAACCGCGGCCAGTACGTCGTCATCGTCCCCTCCCACGAGCTGGTCATCGTCCGCCGCGGCCTCGACTGGGGCCGCCAGGGCTTCGACCGCTGGGACATGACGCGGGAGGTGCTGAAGGCGTTTCCTCGGGGCGCGGGCGTGGCGCAGTAGCGCATCGGTTGCACCCGCCTGTCCCGGGCGCGCAGGGGGGAGGTCCCATCGGCCGTTCGCGCTTTCTCGGATGAGGGGACGTAAGCGCTCTCTTCGCTTCACTCGCTCCGGATCGGCGTCAGATCCGGTGATGGCATCGGAAGTCGCTCGTTCAGAGCCCGCTGGGACCGCCCCCCTGCGCGCCCGGGACAGGCTGGAAGTCGTCGGGCCGTTGCGGTCGCAACCGACGGTAGACGTCCGCCTCGATCCACTCGTATAGGCTCATGTAAGGCCCCACTGGACGCCGTACCCGAGGAGCCGCCAGATGACCGTCAGGACCAGCGAACGCAGAATCGAGAACATGCGGGAGGTGATGAACCTGCTCGTCCAGCACCACGGAGAAACGAGAGAACGCTTGGTCCGGATCGAGGACAAGGTCGACGTGCTAGTCGACGATCTCGCTGAGGCGAAGGTGGGGCTCGGGGCACTCAGAGGGGATGTCGCGGCGCTCAAGGGAGACGTCGCCGGCATCAAGACGCACCTCGACCAGATGTCGCGATCGCGCTAGCTGGCCCCGAAGCCTCCCACGCCACCTCGCTGGTGGACGGCGGTGACATCGCCAACCCAGCGCGCCCCGAAACAAGCGCTCATACCTACGCGTCGTCACTCGCAGCAGGGAATCACCGTCGGGAGCGGCCCTGCTTGACTGGGCCACGACGATGGGAGGAACCGTGAACATCGCTCATCGAACGCATGTGCTTCCCAGGACGTATCTGAAGCGCTTCAAGTCCAGTCCTGGGAAGATCTGGCGATTCGACGAGCGCCGCAGCGACTGGCGCGAGGTATCGCTAAAGAAACAGGCTGGCGTCGTCCCGGACTTCTACCCCGACCACGTTGAAAGGTGGCTGGCGACCAACATCGAGCAACCAGCCGCCGATGGTCTACAGAAGCTCGCTTCGGCCGAGCCACCCCAAGTCGAGATCGCGAAAGAAGCTCGGCTTTCCCTGTCGTACTACCTCGCCGTACAGCTGTACCGCACTCCTGCAGCCCTTGAAGAACGCTGGGGACCCGCAGTCTCCGCAACGATCGACAAGCATAAGGAGAAACGCGGCCAGAACGAACTCATCGATCGACTCGAGGCGCTGCTGCACCAACTCGATCCCGATTCCGAAAAGGCTGGTTTCGCGATCCCGTTGGCCCTTGATGGCAAGGTCTTCAAGCAAGCCGTCGATCGGGTCGCGAGAGATGTGTTCACGTTCACGTGGCGTGTGGGGGTGGCGCCGGAAAGTGTCCTACTCGTAGCGGCGGATGCCCCGGTCGTGCCGAGAACACTGGAAGACGGGCGGCGGTTTCTCCTGTTCGCTCTCTCCAGTCGCAAGATTCTGGTCTGCGTCAGCACCGACACCTTCGACTCCGCATCAATCTCCCAGCCGACAGATGTGATCGAGATCCCGGCTGGAGACGCAAGGAAGTACAACAGTGAACTGGTCCAAGGCGCCCGACGCTACATCTTCTCTTCCAAGCCAGAGGCGTGGGTCAGGAAGGTACGGGCGAAGCGAACGACCTAGAGGCACGGCCGCCGTCAGCCCCGACCAGCCCTCTACCGAGCGGCTGCAACGAGGTGCTTGGGCGGCGTTTCGGCCGAATTCCGGCGCATCGACAGTGGGACGAATGCCGACGTCCAGCCGGCGGAGGGGCCGGGGAGGGGTCCCGGCGGGCTCTGAACGAGCGACGCGCAATGCCGTGCCCGACATCGACGCAAACCCGAAGCGAGTGAAGCGAAGAGAGCGCGTCCTTACCCTGAACCCAGAAAGCGCGGACCCTGGTGGCGCGATCCGCGCCACCAGTGAACCAGTCCGGGCGCCCGTCATCGGGCGCCCGGATGGCACGTCCGTCCGGGACCCCTTCCCGGCCCCTCCGCGGGCGGTCCCCAGCACCGCCGTCACGCCGCGTACCAGCGGCACGCCTCGGCTAGAATCCGCGGCTCCGACGACCAGGAGCTTGTGATGACGATCGACGAGTTCGTTGCCGACATGGCGGTGAAGGCGGGGGGTATCGATCCCCTTGGGAAGAGGCTGCTGTTCCTGCTCGACGACGAGCAGATGCTGATTGACGGGACGGGTGAGGCGAACGTCGTCTCGAAGGTGTCCGGCCGGGAGGTCGAGTCGGACTGCACGGTGCGGATGTCGATCGACACGTTCGGCAAGCTGCAGCGCAAGGAGATCAAGCCGTTCATGGCGGTGGCGTCCGGGAAGATCAAGGTCAAGGGCGACATGTCGATCGCCGCAAAGCTGAAGAAGCTGACCTGAATTTGGCGAATCCGTCGATTCGGATCCGGCAGCCGGTCGCGCTCAGGGCCGTCAACCGCGTCGGTGCCATGGTCCGCCGATGCGGGCTGAAGCCCTTCGCACTGGCGCCGGAGCAGATTCTGGAGAACGCGCGGCGGACCAGCGGCTTCGAGGTGCGCGATCCGATGTTCCGGGAGGGACTGGAGCGACTCGTTCACGGGCTCGAAACGCACGCGCGGCTGAGCACGTTCGGACGGCTGGCCGCGCGAGGCACCGTGCAGCGCTCGGCGGACTCGCGGTCCCGGGTCGAGCGGGCCTTCGCGGAGCACCCCGGGATCGGCGACGAACAGGTGCAGGCGCCCGTCTTCATCGTCGGCATGCCCAGGAGCGGAACGACGATCCTCCACGCCCTGCTGCACCTGGACCGGGACCATCGGGCGCCGCTGTCCTGGGAGTGCCTGTTGCCCCACCCGGCGCCGAATCCGGACGACTACGAGGACAACGAGCGGATCGACACCGTGCGCAAGGAGTTCGACCAGATCTTCCGGCTCGTCCCGGACTTCAGGCGCAAGCACTACATGACGGCCGACTCGCCGCAGGAGTGCATCGGCATCACCGCGCTCAACTTCGCGAGCTTCCAGTACCTTCCCATGGCCTGGCTGCCGGAGTATCACGACTGGTTCGCGAACTCGGACCAGGTGAAGAACCTGCGGTGGCACCGGCGGTTTCTGCAGTTCCTCCAGTCGGGTGGTGTTCCGAGCCGCCGCTGGCTGTTGAAGTCGCCGGTCCACCTGATGCGGCTGCGGGCTCTCTTCGAGGTCTATCCCGATGCCCGGGTCATCGTGACCCATCGTCACCCGGCGGACGTCGTGCCCTCGGTCGGGAGTCTGGTCTCGTCGATGCGGTCGTTCTACTCGGACCACGAGGACACGCTGCGAACAGGGCGGGAGCAACTCCTGATCTGGGCCGACTACTTCGCCCGGTTCCTGCGCGACCGCCGCGAACTCGACCGCGAGGAACAGATGGTCGACATCTTCTTCGACGACTTCGTCAAGGACCAGATGTCGGTCGTCGACGCGATCTACTCGCGCTTCGACTGGGACCTGAGGCCGGAGGACCGGGACAGGATGGAGCGGTTCCTGCGGCAGGAGCGCCGGGGCAAGCACGGCGTCCACGAGTACTCGCGGGACCAGATCGGCACGACCCGGACGGAGATCGACAACGAATACGTCCACTATCTCGCCTTTCTGGAGACCCTGAGATCAGCCTGGAGAACCTGAGATGAGCGACTTCGAGAGCCGGCAGGCCCTGCACGAGTTCCTGGACGTGATCCGCAACGCGGAGCAGACGTTCCTCGACCCCGAGAAGGAACTCGACCGCCAGGGCCACGTGGACGGCTACCAGCACCTTTTCCACCTGATGCAGATAACCGTCGATTTCTACCTCCACAACGACCCCCTCCGGCCACGCCTCGTGCGGCTTACCGACGGGACGCGCAAGCTCTACGGCGACAACGTGGACGCGGTCTACTACTTCTCCCAGGTACGCGGCGACCAGGAGTACGTCATCCGCGGCCGGCGTTTCGACAGTTGCTACCTGAGCTTCTGCCTCTACGGCGGCGATCCGAACGGCGAGCTGGCGGATCGCGTGACGCTCAACGTCAACCACCGCGACATCGTGTTCGAGGACGACGGGTCGTTCGAGATCAAGCTGACGCCCGAGCCGGAGGGTCCGAACGAGTTCCGCATCGATGCGGACTCGGTCTCGCTCTTCACCCGCGAGTACTTCTTCGATCACCCGGCGTCGACAGAGAGCATCCTCAGCATCGGGAACGCCTCGCCCCAGCCGCCCGCACTGCCCCTCGACGACGCCGAGCTGGCGCGGCGCATCCGCAGCATGGCGATGTTCTTCATGTGCACGACCTGGATCGCTCCATTGCCGGTGCACCTCCCCTTCAACGAGTTCTGCGCGCCCTGGGAGTTCGACCCCGAGCAGGGAGGCTGGGGGACGGTCGACAACATCTACTGCTTCTGCCGCTTCCGGCTGCGGGAGCACGAGTACCTCAGGGTGCGTTTCCGGTCACCGGAAGCGTGCTACTGGGGCCTCCAGACCTGGAACTATCTGATGCAGTCGACGAACTACGACGACTTCCCGGTGTGCGTCAACAAGCAGACCGCCGTGGCCGAGCCGGACGGCAGCTACATCGTCTACCTGAGCCACCGGGAAGCGCCGAAGAACTGGATCAGCACCGCCGGCTACAACGAGGGCGTTCTGTTCGCGCGCTGGCTGCTGGCCGACGAGTTGCCGGAGACGCCGGAGGTGGAACAGGGGCAGTGGTAGCAGCCCGGAGGCCGGCCGCCAAGCGGCCGGATGCCGGCGGGGACGCCGGCGCACCCAGTGGGCGACACAGCCGATCTGAGCCGCTAGAGCCAGTCGCGGTCGGCGATCTTCTTCGGCAGGAACTCCTCGGTGACGAAGGAAAGTCCCTTGCTGGAGAGCGCTTCGAGTTCCCACTTGACGCCGGCGCGGAGCATGTTCCTGATCTCTCGCTGCCAGGGCTTCGCCTTGAACCACTCGTAGTTCAGGATCTCCTTGGCGCGGGAGCGGTCCTGGTCGTTCAGGCGGATGCTGACGTCCTCGGAGAGGTCGTAGGCGGCGGGATCGAAGCTGGAGAGGCCGATGAAGCGGGCCTTGGGCACCGCCATCCGCTTCGACTCGAAGGCGAGGCCGATGGAACCCTGTTTGACCACCGAGTGGATGTAGTAGCCCCAGGGGTCGTTGTCGACGAAGACATAGAGCGGCAGGTTCAGCTCGTGAACCATGCGGTAGAGCAGGCGCCGGACACCGCGCGGGGGCTGTCCCTGGCCAGTGACCAGGATGCAGTTGCGCCGCTTCCAGAACTTGTCCTCGTTGAGGCGCGCCCAGACCGCCTCCTTCTCCACCAGGAGGATGAACTTGGCGCCGTGGCCGACGAAGCGGATCGTCTCCGGCTCGACGATGCCCGGGACCGACCAGCCGCCCGAGCCCATCCGGGACAGGTCGATCACGTCGCCGGCGTCGACCAGGGTAAGCGGACCGACGACGGAGCCGCGCTTGGCGGCGAACAGGTGGAGCTCCTCGCGCAGGGCGCCGAGGGTGACCTCCAGGTCCTCGATGATCGGGTCGGATTCCTCCTGGCCCTCGAAGGTGTTCTCCTTGCCGTCGGCCAGGGTGTGCTTGCTCATGTAGTAGAGGTCGCGGATGCTGGTCGTCTTCTGTTCGTCGAGGAGCTGGGTGCAACCACGGGCGACCAGGAGCGTCTGCATGTACTTGCGCGCCTGGTTCAGGTTGAAGAGCGAGCGCCGCTGGGTCGCGTCGCCCATCTCGATGATCTTCTTGCGCTTCGAGAAGGTGACGTTCGAGAGGGTTCGCGAGGGGATGTCGACGTAAGGGTCGACCTCGCGGCGAGCCATCGCGATCGTCTTCTTCGCCAGGTGCTCGATCTTGGCCCTGGCGTCGAGCCTGGCCGGGATCCTGAGTCGCTCTTCTTCCACCGGAGTCACACCAGCTCCAATTGCGAACTGCGGAGGCGCTCGGCTTCGACGGGTATCGGAGGCACTGCGGGTTCCGCCGCCGGCTCCGGTTCCGGCTCCGGCTCCAGTTCCGGTTGCGCGTCCGGATCGACCACGATCACGTTCTCGCAGCTTTCCAGTTCGTCGGCGGCGACGCTCTGCTCCTCGAGCATTCCCGCCAAATCCGTCTTCTTGCGGCTGATCGCAAGCAGTCGATCGCGGAACAGCTTCTGGTCCTTGCCGGTGATCGCCTCCACCGAGCTGACGACCTCCTCGATGTAGAGGTTGAACACCTCCCGGCGCCGCGCCTCGCTCCTGGCCCTGGCCTTGCGCTTGACGTACTGGCCAAGCCGGCGACCGCAGGTCTGCACGGCGAGCTTGATCTCCTTGCGGATCTCGTCGTAGTCCGCCACCGCGACCTTGCTCTCGGAACTGAAGGGCACCCACACCGACGCAAGGTGCACGAGCACGATCAGCGGACCGGACGGCAGCGCGCCCCGCGACTGGGTCAGGCCGTAGTTGCGCCAAGAGACGTCCATCACCGCCTTCGTGATGCAGCACGAGCCGGCGAGGTACTGGAGCGGGACGCGGTTCGCGAAACGGAGCACCTTGGCCAGGTCGTCGGCTGGCAGGTCGCCGCCCCAGGCCAGGCCGACCTCGACCTGGAACGGGTTGCCACGGTAGACCGCCGGCCGGCGCGTCTCGACGCCGTAGAACTCCGCCCGGATGCCCCTGGTCAGCCCGGCCAGCAGCTCCTGCACGCCGATCGGCGACAGGCAGTCGGTCGACGGCGGCCGGATGCGGGTCGCGGAGTCGTTCAGGGCCTGGTGGAGCTGGTCGGCGGCCTTGCGCACGACCGTGTTCGGGCGCGCCTTCGGGTCGATGCCGGCCCGTTTGGCGAGCCCTACCGCCATCTGCGGCGACACCCGGCTGAAGTCCCGGGACAGGCACTGGCTGATCGTCGCATGCCTGGTCGATTGCAGCATCTTCATCAGCACGCCGAGCTCGACGCCATGCGGATGCGGCTTGATCTCGCGAGGCGGCTCCGGGTTCGACTGGACGCCCCGGACGTAGTCCGTCTCCCGACCGTGCGGATCCCTGTAGTGCAGCGTCGCGTGTGGGTTCGCCACCGCCACCTGGTGCAGGAATTCCTCCACCGACTGACGGCCCTTCAGGTATTGCGCCTCCAGCTCGAGCTCGACGCGTGTGCCGTGGTCGAGATCCCATTCGGCGAGCTTCCGCTTCCCGACCGCCTTCGGCTTGTTCGTGTTCGTGTCGATGACGACCTGCATCGCGTAGGCGGGCGACCGGGGGCCGGTGCGCGACACGATCGACACCGGCTTGCCGGTCGTCAATTGGCCGTACATCGCCGCCGCCGAGATGCCGATCCCCTGCTGGCCGCGGCTCTGCTTCAGGCTGTGGAACTTCGATCCGTAAAGCAGTTGTCCGAAGATCCTCGGCGCCTGCGTCTCGACGATGCCGGGACCGTTGTCGGTCACCCGGACGACGTAGCGGTTGTTCCCTTCGGCCGCCTCGAGTTCGACCCGGATCTCGGGCAGGATTCCCGCCTCCTCGCAAGCGTCCAGCGAGTTGTCGACCGCCTCCTTGACCGTCGTCAGGAGAGCCTTGCGGAGTGAATCGAAGCCGAGAAGGTGGCGGTTCTTGGCGAAGAACTCCGAAACCGAGATTTCCCGCTGGCGGCGGGAGAGGGTCTCGGCTGTGACTCGCTTCGCCAAGGCTAACCCCCCTTTCGGTTCAGGGGTTCAGAACGTGGCGCACCCCGACATGCACCATGCGGGGGGCGCCGATCGTGACCAGCCCGGTGCCGGAGATGCCGACCTGCACCTCCTCGTCGAGCAGGTTCTCGAGACCAACGAAGACGTGCCACCGGCTGCTGATGGCGCGCGCTGCGCTCAGGTCGACGACGGCGAAACTGGACAGTGGCCGCGTGTTCAGATCGTCCTCGTACTGGTCGCCGACGAAGCGGAGTCCGAGACGCGCCTGGAGAATGTCGGGGTTCGAGTACTCGAGGCCCAGGCTCGCCGACTGCTCGGGCGTCTGCGCCAGACGCTTCCCCTCGAGTTCGGGGAAGTCCGCGGCGCTGTCGACCTCGGCGTTGCTGTAAAGGTAGGAGAGATCGAGCCGCCAGTCGTCGCCGAAGCGCTGGCGAAGCTCTGCTTCCAGACCGTGGATGCGGGTGCGGTCCAGGTTCAGCCGCTGCCGGCACGAACCGCCGCCCGGCACGAAGCCGCAGGGCGCGAAGAACCGGCTGCTCGCGATCGAGGCGAGCGTCACGTTGGCGATCGGGTTCTCGACCCTGTTGATGAAGCCGTTGAACGACAGCCGGGAACCGCCCTGGTAACGCACGGCGCCGAACTCGATGCCCGAGAGCCGCTCCGGCTCGAGCGCCTCGTTCGCTTCCGTGATGTCGTTGCGGACCCGGAACGGACGGTACAGTTCGTTGACGGTCGGCGCCCGGAACGACCCGTACACCGAGCCGCGAAGGCTCCAGCCAAGGTCGAGGGCGTAGAGGAAGCCGATCCGCGGTGACGCCGCCGTCTCGTCCCGATCCTCGAACATGTCGTCGCGGCGGACCGAGCCGTCCGCCTTGTTGATCTCCAGCCGGCTGCCCGATCCCGTGCTCCAACGGTCGATGCGGGCGCCGAGCTCCAGCGTCAGGCGGTCGCCGAAGTCCGCCCGGCGCTGCACGTAGGCGCCCGTGATCGACTGGTCGCCTCCCGCCATGCGGCGCCGGTTGAACTGCGTCGTGTAGAAGAAGTCCTCGTTCGTCGCGCCGTCGACGGTGCGCCACTCGGCGCCGGCGACCCACAGGCCGGAACCGACCTCACCCTCCCACTGCGCACCGAGGCCCGTCGCCTCGGAGTCGACGAGGAACTGGTCGAGGGCCGGTCGCTCGGACGACCGATCAACCTGCTGGGCGCTGAACCGGCTGGCGAACTCCTGCTCGTGAGTGAAGCCGCGGACCGTCCACGTATCGCCCCGTCCGCTGACGATGTCCGCGCTCACGCGAAACGAGGTGAGGTCCGTGTCGTTGCCGGTAAGCGGCGTGCCGTTGCCGCGGTCTTCCGAGAGGTTGTCGCCGCCGATGCTGACCTGAACGGACTCGCCCGCGGAGAACGCCAGCCGGCCGCCGACGCTCGTCTGCTCGGAGAACGCGTCGACATCGATCGGGCCGCGCTGATCGTCACGCACGACCGGATAGCCGTCCATGTCGAAGCTCCTCGCCGAGAGGGTCAACGACGCGCTCTCGAACCCCTGCCCGAACCAGACGTCGCCGGACAGGACGCCGTGGTCGCCGGCGAGCGCCGAGAGGCTCAACCCGGGACCTGATTCCGAAGGGGTCGCCGTGACCAGGTGGATCACGCCACCCAGGGCGGAGTTGCCCCAGAGACTCGAGCCGCCGCCGCGCACGACCTCGATCCGGTCCAGGCTCTCGCGGCCCACGCGGCCCCAGTAGATCCAGCCGCCGAAGGGGTCGTTGAGCGGAAGGCCGTCGAGCAGCACCAGGGTGCGGCTGACGCCGCTGGGGCCGATGCCGCGCAGCGAGACCCCCTGGCTGGTCGGGTGGGCGACCATCGAGCTGTTGCGGCGAAAGAGGCTGAAACCGGGCACGCGGCGCATCGTGTCGTCCAGGGCAAGCGAAGCGCTGGCCCTGAGTTCGTCGCCGGTCAACAGGGACACGCTGGCGGTCACCTGCCCGAGTTCCTGCTCGGCCCGGGAGGCGGTGACGACGATCGTCTCGGCGAGGGCGGGGTCCTCGACCGGCTCGGCGCCGTCATCGTTCGAACCGTCCGTTCCCGCGAACGACGCCGAGGCGAGGAGCGCCACGGCGAACGCGGACGCGAAGAGGAGGAGGTGATCGCGAAGACGACCGGCGGACCTTCGGGTCGTCGAGGCGGCAGACAGGATCGGCATGCGCAAGCTCCTAGAGAGCCGGACCCGGCGTCTCCGGGTCGGCGGGAGCGGGCATGGTAAACGATGCGGGATCGATCTCGGCCCCGGCTTCAGCCTCCTGGATCCTCAGTTCGACGGCGACCGCGCCCTCTACGGCGATCCGGATCCTGCCCGGCACCTTGAGTCCACCCGCGTCCATGTAGTCGGCGATCGTCACATCGATCTCTCCCGCCGACTGCAGGAACGCCCCGTCGAAGACAACCCGGCGCTCCAGGAAGTCCTCGCCGCCCAGGTAGAGGGCGCGCGCTTCGCCGTCCGCGGTCAGGATGTCCAGCCGGTAGGTCTCGTCGCGCTCGACCTTCTCGATACCCGCCAGCGACGCCTCCCCGGTACTCGCGAGCCCGCCCCACAGGAAGTCGGAGAGGATCCCCACCGCTCCGACCATCTCCTCCGGCAGCGGCGACGGCTCGATGACGCCCTGCATCGGCGACACGTTCCAGGCGGTCTCGCCGTCGTAGGCGAGGACCATCGGCAGGCCCTGCATGTCGATGTCGATGCGGAAGGAACCGGGCCGCGCGAAGGCCACCGTCATCGGCACCTCGAAGCCGAGCAGGACGACGGTGCCGGCGGCGCTCACCGTCTCGACCTCGGCGGCCGAGCTTCCGCGCGCGGTCCGATGGCGCTCCAGCACGCCGGCAAGGTCCAGCGCGGCGTCCGCCATCTGCCCCGGCATGAAGAAGATGTCCGGATCGATCTCGGGGTTGATCTCGTACGAATCCAGGGTCAACGGCATCTCACCGATCGAAGAAACGAGGATCTGCCGGTGCGCCAGCATCAGGCCATCGACGTCCCGGTAGTCCTCGAACCGGGTTTCCGAATCCTCCAGCCCGAATCCGAAATCCGCCCTGGAGATCCTCTTCTTCTCCAACCCGTCTTCCGTGCCGATGAAGACCTGGTGCGTCACGCCGCCGGGCGCGGTGACGACGAGCTTCCAGGCTTCGCCGCCCTCGATCTCCTCGCGGCCGGCGAGTTCCACCTCGTAGCCCAACTCCGTGTACTCGAACCACGGGCTGCTCAGCGTGGCGTCCGCGGCCTGCGCGGCCGCCACCTCTCCTTCGAAGGCAACCGGCCTGGGCTGGCCGGGCGCCTGACCCCACGCCTGCTCGCCGTCGAACGCCTGGATCAGGGCCATGCCGCCGAAGTCGCCTTCCACCCGAACCTGGTTCGGTCGACGCACGTGAATCGTGAAGGGGGCCTCCATGCCCTGCACCGACATCGTCCCGGTGGCTCGCGCTCCCTGAATCGAGCGCAGCTTCTCAAGGCCGCCCCGCGCCTCGTAGTGCATCGCCAGCACCCGGTCGAGTTCGCTGGGCTCCTCCGCCTCCTGAGCCCAGCCGAACCCGGCAGCCAGTGCCATGACGACCAGAAGCGCACAAACGCGGTCAGATTGCTTCCCGGCTCGTACGCCGCGCCCCGTCCGTGCACAAGCCGCTGAGCCGATCGGTGCAGGTCCCTTCATCTCATCCTCCGCTGGCCGTCCGCCGCGAAGCCCGCCGGTGACCGCCAAGCCGGCTCGCTACCCGAAATCCGTTCAGGCATGCTACTCGAACGGAGGGGGCAGGGAACGCAACAGGCGGCGACTCCATGACGCATGGTATCGCTTCCCGTACTTTCCGCAACCCTTGAAAACAAAGAGGTTACGGTCGACGATGTCC
>JAPVWO010000046.1 GCA_027493375.1 Candidatus Multivorans thiocomprendens
GCGTCTTTCCCACAAGCCGGCGAGGACGCCGGCGCACCCAGTGTGAGGCCGGTTCCCGGGCTCGAGTCAGAAGCGCTCGACCAGCGGTGTCAACACCGGTATCTGAAGGCGCCCGCCGTTGACCCCTCGCACGATACAGGCGATCCGCACGAGGACGAAGGCGACGAACAGCATGAAGATGAACGGCGCCAGGAAGCAGCCGATGCCGCCGGTCGCAAACAGGGCGATCTGGAGCACTACCCACAACATGAACTCCGCGGCCATCAGGACCAGACCGTGCTTGGCGTGCCAGCGGACCTCTTCGTCCCGTTCCTCGATGAGCAGCGGCACCAGGACCAGGACCCACAGATAGGCAAGGACCACCATCAGATTCCGGTTCGACGAGGCACCGTTCGAAGCAGGCGGCTCCGGCGGTGCGGGCGGCGCCCCTGAAGACGAGGGTTGCTGCGCTTCCGGTTCTGTCATGCCTCTACCTTCTCGAGGAGCGGGCCGTCCTCGGATGCGGCCGCTCGACCTATTGTGAGTGTAGCGCGGTACAACTCCCGGTAGCGCGCGACGATCCCGCCGCGGTCGAAACGGGAACGGGCCCAGTGGCGGCCGTGCAAGGCGAAGGCCTGCCTCCGGGCAGGGTCGCTCAGGAGGTCCACACAGTTCGCCGCCAGCGCCTCCACGTCGCCGACCGGACAGAGCAGACCGTTGCGGTTCTCGCAGACGACCTCGGGCACGCCCCCGGTGCGGGTCGCCACCACCGGCACGCCGAGAGCGAGGGCCTCGAGCGACGCCAGGCCGAAGCTCTCACTCTCCGAAGCCGAAAGGAACAGGTCGCCCTGCTCCAGGATCGGTTCCACATGGGCCTGGTTGCCGAGGAAGGTCACGTAGTCCGCGATCCCCAGTTCGAGGCACTGGCGCTCGGCGGCGGCCCGCTCCGGACCATCGCCCACCATGCAGAGCTGCGCCGGCATCTCCCGCCGCACGAGCGCGAACGCCGCGATGACGTCCTTCGCGCGCTTGACCGGACGGAAGTTCGAAACGTGGACGATTCTCCCTGACGCGCCCGCGACCGGCGCAGACCCTTCCGGGCGGCCTCCGGCGGCCGGCGGCACGAAGTTGGGAATCACCTCGACCGGTTCGTCAAGAGAGAAACGCTCCGTCGCCTCGCGCGCCAGGGCCTCGGACGGCGCCGTGACGCGATCGCTGCTCCGCAGCGCCCAGCCGACGATGTCCCCGTAGCTGGGCCGCGCGCCCACGAGGGTCACGTCCGTGCCGTGGACCGTGGTGACGATCGGGCACGGCGGTTGATCGCCCCCGCCTTCCGCGAGCAGCCGTCTGGCCAGCAGCGCGGCCACGGCGTGCGGCGCGGCGTAGTGGGCGTGCAGGACGTCGAGACGGGCGGCCGCGGCGACCTCGGCCAGGCGGTTGGCAAGGGCCAGGGTCTGCAGCGGCCGATCGAACAGGCCGTACTCCTGGATCTCCGATCCGTCCACGCGGTGGAAGTGAACGCCGGGCCGTTCGCTCAGCCGCGGGGGCCTGTCCGAACTGACGACATGGACGACGTCTCCGCCTTCGGCCAGCGCGAGAGCCAGCTCCGAAGCGACGACGCCGGAGCCTCCGAAGCTCGGAAAGCAGCAGATTCCTACTCGCATCGGATCCTCTTCTACGCGCGCGGAGGAATACCGGTTTCGTTCTTGGCCGCTGTTTCGTCGGCAGCCGGCCGAGCGCGGGCCAGCGACAGGAGTTGCAGGTGCCGCGGATCCCTGTCGATCGACCCGAGTTCCCGAATCAGCGCGCCGCCGTACGACGCCAGACAGTGAAGGGACGTGAACTCCCGCTCCTGGAGCTTGCCGTTCGGCAGGCAGTGCGCGCGCAGCCTCATGACCCGTCCGCGCAGCACCTCGTCACGGCGGGCGGCCGCGGCGACGACGCGCCGCTCGAAGAGCGCGAAGGTCCGTTTCAGGTTCGCTCCCGTCTTCTTCCACGCGACTCCCAGCGACTCGTCGACCGAGGTCTGCCCCGCCGCCAGATCGTCGATTGCGGCTTCCAGCTTCTCGCTCGCGGCGCCGAGGAAGTCGCCGGGGCCGGCACGTCGACTGCGCCGTAGAGAGAGCGCGCCTGGGTCATGTAGGCGAGTTCGCCAGGACCGAGGATCTGAAGCGCCGTGCCGAACACCGCGTCCTGAACCACGGGACGCGCCAGCACGCCGGGACTCAGGGACCGCGGCTGCCGGTCGAGACCCTCGAGCAGAGCGCCGACCTCGCCGGCGCCTCCGCCGCGCAACCGGTAACCGCCGTTCTCCGTCCACACGACCCGCCGCCGCTCGCCGGCATCGTCGATCAGGAACAGGGGCGCTTCACCCCGGCGCGAGCGGACCGGCAGCCGGACTCCGCGCCCGTCCAGTTCCGCCTCCGCCGACTCGAGAGCCGCGTCGACCTTGCGCCGGCCTTCAATCAGCCGGCGCAGCACCCCGTGAAGCAGCGATCCGGCTCCAGGTCGTTCCGGCAGTCGTCCAGCCGGCGCCGGTAGTCCTCGTTCGGCGCCGCGTCCCGCACCCTGGCCAGCAGGGCGGCGGCCCCGGGTCCGAGATGACGGCCGCCGACCGGCACGAGAGGCTCCGGATCCTCGCCCAGGGTGAGCGCTTCCGGGCCCGCCGGCGGAAACCAGGCGCGAGCCACCTCGGCGTAGTCGTGGTCCTCGGAAGCCATCCAGAACAGGGGCACGGCGCGTCGGCCGCGGCGCGCCAGGGCTTCGGCCCAGCGGACGCAGGCCGCGGCCTTGGTCAGGGTGAACAGCGGACCCGCCGCGAGGCCGCACTGCTGGCCCGTGATGACGACCAGGGTCGCCGGATCGGCAAGAGCTTCGGCGAGGCCGGCCGCGCCCGGGTGGCCGTAGCGCTCGTTGGCCTCGGCAAGGGCCCCGCCGACGGCGCCGCGGTCGGTCGCCGGGTCCGCCGGCGCCTTCACCTGGTCCTCCCCGCCGGGCAGGACGAACCGCAGCGGCTTGAGCAGGTCGAGGTCCCGGCCTTCCAGGAAGCGCCGCGGCAACTCGCCGAGCAGCCCGCAGGCGCAGAGGTCGGGGCCGCCGGAGGCGGCGCTCGGGGGGCGGTTCGGCACGACCGCGAATCCTACAGTCGCGCCGCGAACCTGCGTGGTTTCAATGGGGAAGCGTAGAATCGACACTCATGACTGCGTCCTCGCCAACGATGCCGGCGCTCGACCCGATGGTCATCGGCCGGGGCGACCGCGCCGTGACGATCGACCCGCCCCTGTTCCTGGCGCCGATGGCCGGCGTGACGGACCGGGACTTCCGGTTGATCGTCCGTCGCATCGGCGGCGTCGG